>CALWZB010000066.1 GCA_944385915.1 uncultured Clostridia bacterium
CAGCTCGCCATACACCAAAATCGCTCCAACAACTTACCTATGCGCCCCTTGGCCTGGCTCTCTCCCAAAGAAAAACTTGCTGCCTTCTTTGAATCTTTCACTGTACAAAATGTTTGACAAACCTACACCGACTTTTTCTTTTCAAAAATGGGTTGAGAAAAAGGAAAAAAACGGATATTATGTAAACCTAAAATAAGAATAAGGTTTACATAGGAGCGTGAATTTATGAAAGCAGCATCGATAGCCCGAATCGCTTTATTTACCGCTTTGACGGCGGTACTGTCCCAGATTTCCATTCCTCTTCCCTTTACTCCCATTCCTTTGTCGCTGAGTACCCTTGGCGGATTGACGGCGGCTTTTTGCCTTTCCCTTCCCGAGGCCTTCCTAAGCCAGCTTACCTACCTCCTCTTGGGATTGGCGGGAGTCCCGGTGTTTGCAAACTTTACCGCCACCGCCAAGATTGCAGGACCCACCGGGGGGTATTTGGTCGGATATCTGTTTATGGCACTGACGGCGGCGTTCTTTCTGAAAATTCTCCCTTCGTCCTTTCCTTTTTTCTTTCTCGCCTGCGCCTTGGGAACTGCCGCCTGTTACCTGTTCGGAACGATATGGTATATGATCTACGCCAAAGTGGATCTTACCTCAGCTCTCCTTCTTTGCGTTGTTCCCTTTCTTCCCGGTGACGGGATCAAGTGCGCGGTGCTGATGCTGTCAGGAAAAAAGCTGCAATCTCTTTCCAAAAAAGCATCTCTTTCCCTAAACCAGTAAAAAAGAGCCTTTCGGCTCTTTTTTACTTCCCCTTTTTCTCTTTCCAAAACGCAGCCCCCGTCCAGATCAAAAAAATGACACAAAGAAGGATAACCGAGCCGCAAACGCCGTAATCCCATCCGTTGATCAAGCCTCCCGTCGATCGCTTCGCCAGATAATACCCGGTCCAAAGCAGGATCAAAGCCCCGCCGCAAAACCGTCCGATATATTTCATGTCATTTTCTCCTTTCTTTTTTCCTTGCAAAAATCTATCGCCTTTTTCATTCTACCACTCTTTTCTTTTCCTGACAACGGTCGCTTAAAAAAGCGAAAGATGTCCCCCTTTCTTGACAAACTCGCTTGTTTTCTTTATAATGTAGCTAACTGCTCAAGAAGAGCAAACGGAAACGTTGCCGTCTGAAGACGCGCCCTTAGGGGTAGTGCGCCTTGAGGCGGTTTTTATAATTTTAAAAGGATTCCGGCGTTACCGCCGGTGTTTTGTGGCGGAGGTGTTTTTTTGAAACCTTTATTTCCCAAGGGAGAGCGGATCGCCTTAGGCTTTTCCGGCGGCGTGGACTCGGCGTATCTTTTGTACCGGGGGGTAGAGGAAAAAGCGGATTTTCGCGCCTACTATGTCAAAACCCCGTTCCAGCCGGAATTTGAATGGAACGACGCCAAACGGCTGGCAAAGGAATTAAGCGTCCCTTTGACCACCATTTTTCTCGACATTCTTTCCGATCCTCTGGTGAAGGCAAATGGAAAGGATCGCTGTTATTATTGTAAGAAACAGATTTTTGGCGCCATCGAACGCAAAGCGAAGGAGGACGGCTGTACCCTTCTCGCCGACGGGACCAACGCCTCCGACGATCCCACCGACCGTCCCGGTATGGTGGCGTTAAGGGAGCTTTCGGTGATCTCCCCTTTGCGGGACGCCGGCCTTACCAAGAATGAGATTCGCCGTCTTTCCAGGGAAGCGGGGTTATTTGCCTTTGATAAACCCGCCTACGCCTGTCTCGCTACCCGAATCCCTACCGGCGAAACCATCACCAAAGAGCTGCTTTACAAAACGGAAAAAGGAGAGGATTTCCTTTTTTCCCTCGGGTTTTCCGATTTTCGGGTCCGGTATTTTCGCGGCGGAGCCAAGCTCCAGTTCCCCAAAAAAGATATCCCCACGGTCTTAGACCGCTGGGATGAGATCAAAAACGGGCTTAAAGCCGATTATGACGAGGTCCTTTTAGACCCGTCGGGACGTTAGGAGGGCATATGGAAAAAGCATCCATCAAAGACCTGCTCACCAAAGTAGCAAAACAGGAAATTTCAGTTGAGGAAGCGATATTGCAGCTTAAAATGGAGCCTTTCGAGGATCTGGGCTTTGCCAAATTGGATCACCACCGGGCTTTGCGCCAGGGAGCGGCCGAGGTCATTTACGGCGCGGGAAAGACGCCGGAACAGATCCAAAAAATCGCCCTTTCCTTCCGGGAAAAAGGCCAAAACGCCGTTTTGATTACCCGTATGGCAAAGGAAGCGGCGGACCTTTTATCCAGTGAGCCGGATTTCACCTACTATCCTCTCCCCAAGGTAGGGATTTTAGGAAGTATGCCCCCCGCGAGCGGCGTCGGAAAGATCGTCGTCGCCACTGGTGGCACCAGCGATATGCCGGTAGCCGAGGAGGCGGCCCTCACCGCCGAGGTGCTGGGAAATGAGGTGGTACGCCTCTACGACGTGGGCGTCGCGGGGCTTCACCGTCTCCTCTCTCATATGGAGGAGATCATGAGCGCAAGGGTCATTATCGCCATCGCCGGTATGGAGGGAGCGTTAGCTTCGGTGATCGGTGGGCTTGCGGACTGTCCGGTGATCGGCGTCCCCACCAGCGTAGGCTACGGCACCTCTTTCGGCGGGGTGTCCGCTTTGCTGTCTATGCTCAATTCCTGCGCCAGCGGCGTCAGCGTTGTCAATATCGATAACGGCTTCGGCGCCGGCTATCTTGCCAGCATGATCAACCATTTGGAGGGAAACACATGAGAACATTGTATCTGGACTGTGGTATGGGTGCCGCCGGCGATATGCTGAGCGCCGCCTTATTGGAACTGTTTGACGACAAAGACGCTATGCTTTCCCGCCTTCGGGACATGGGGATCCCCGGCGTACAATTGGACGCGAAGCCGTCGGAAAAATGCGGTATCCTCGGGACCCATCTTTCCGTTACCGTCAACGGCGAAGAGGAGGAAAGCGCCGATGTTTCAGAGGATGCGTTTGCCCCTGACCATACCCACGAACATCCCCATGAGCACCCCCACGACCATTCCCACCATCATCCCCATGAACACGCTCACGAGCATGCGCACACCCACAGCTCCCACAGTCACAACGGCATCAACGAAATCCGCGCCACAATAGAAGGGCTTTGTGTCCCCGAAAAGGTAAAGGAAACCGTTCTTTCGGTTTACAAACGGATCGCCGACGCGGAGAGCGCCGTCCATAACCGGCCGGTGGAGGAGATCCATTTCCATGAAGTGGGAGCGCTGGACGCGGTGTTTGATATCGCTGCCGCCTGTTATCTTCTGTACGAGCTGAAGGTGGAAAAAGTGATCGTCTCCCCTGTCCATGTGGGAAGCGGGAAGGTGCGCTGCGCCCACGGGATCCTCCCCGTCCCCGCTCCCGCCACCGCGCGAATCTTACAAAATGTTCCCATCTATGGCGGACAGATCCAGGGCGAGCTTTGTACCCCCACCGGCGCCGCTTTGCTCACTACCTTTGCCGATTCCTTCGGACCGATGCCGGTGATGCGGGTAGAAAAGATCGGCTACGGCATGGGGAAAAAGGATTTCCCCGCCGCCAACTGTATTCGGGCGATGTTGGGAGAAACGGATAAAGAGAAAAGCGAAGTGAGCGAGCTTTGCTGTAACTTAGACGATATGACTCCCGAGGAGATCGGCTACGCGCTGAACCTTTTAATGGAAGAAGGGGCGTTGGACGTTTACACCACCGCCATTGGAATGAAAAAAAGCCGTCCTGGTGTGATGCTGACCTGTATGTGCCCCACTTCGGAGAAGCAACGGTTTACCGCTCTTCTCTTCCGCCATACCACCACCCTGGGGATCCGGGAATACACCTGCCGCAGGTACACTTTAAGCCGAAAGAGCGAAACCCTTTCCACCCCTTACGGTCCGGTGCGGGTAAAGACCGCCTCGGGCTATGGGATCAGCCGGGAAAAAGCGGAGTACGAGGATCTGAAAAAAATTGCCGATGAGACGGGACTGTCCCTTCGAGAGATCCGAAAGCAAATCGCCCATTCCTCGCGCTTGGATGATCCAAAAGAATAAATCAAAAAGCCACCCTTTTGGGTGGCTTTTTCACACTGGCAAAAAAGCGGGAAGAGACTCTTCCCGCTTTTTATTTACGCGGTTTCGATGCTGTTGTCCGCCTGAAGGTTCAACATCTTCACAGCGTCCTCTCTCATCTTGTATTTCAAGATCTTGCCGGCGGCGTTCATAGGAAATTCGTCTACGAACGCCACATATTTGGGGGTCTTGTGCTTCGCCATATGAGAGGAAACAAACTCCTTGATCTCCTCTTCGGTAGCGGTCTCCCCTTCCTTTAAAATGACGCAGGCCATGATCTCTTCGCCGTACTGTTTATCGGGAACGCCGATGACCTGAACGTCGGAAACCTTTTCATGGGTATAGATAAAGTCCTCGATCTCCTTGGGGTAGATATTCTCACCGCCTCGGATGATCATATCCTTGATCCGCCCGGTGATCTTATAGTTTCCGTCGGGAAGCCGTCTCGCCAAATCTCCGGTATGGAGCCAGCCGTCCTTGTCAATAGCGGCGGCAGTAGCTTCCGGCATCTTATAATAACCCTTCATAATATTGTAGCCTCTCGCCACAAACTCGCCGTCCACATTGTCGGGAAGATCCTCGTAAGTCTCGGGATCCACGATCTTGCATTCAACGCCGAACAGCTCTCTGCCCACCGTATTGACCCGTACCTCCATGGGATCGTCTACCCAGCTTTGGGTGCATCCGGGAGACGCCTCGGTCTGGCCGTAAACGATGGTGATCTCGGTCATATGCATTTTCTCAATGACTTCCTCCATGACCTTGATGGGACAGGGGCTTCCCGCCATAATGCCGGTGCGCATATGGGAGAAGTCGGTGCTGGGGAACAGCTCATGAGAAAGCATGGCGATAAACATAGTGGGAACGCCGTGGAACGCGGTGATCTGCTCTTTATTGATGCACTCCAGTCCCAGCTTGGGAGAGAAGGCGGGGAT
This sequence comes from uncultured Clostridia bacterium, assembly GCA_944385915.1. Taxonomy (GTDB): domain Bacteria; phylum Bacillota; class Clostridia; order Oscillospirales; family Ruminococcaceae; genus CALXGT01. Next base: position 5,024 of record CALWZB010000066.1, read on the forward strand.
GGGGCACATGGTCACGCCATGGGTCATAGACGCGGTCATCGCCAGCACCATGCCGAAGCAGTGGAACATAGGGACCTGGATCATCATTTTATCCGCGGTGGACAAATCCATGCAGTCGCCGATGGCTTTTCCGTTGTTGACTACATTATAATGGGTCAGCATAACGCCCTTGGGGAATCCGGTGGTACCGGAGGTGTACTGCATATTGCAAACGTCGTTTTTATTGATGGCGGCAGCCCGGCGGTACACTTCCTCGATCGGGGTATCCTTCGCCATAGCGACCGCCTCGTCCCAGGTAAGGCAGCCGTTTTGCCGGGATTCTACCGTAATGATGTTGCGAAGGAAAGGAAGCCGTTTGATATGGAGGGGTTTTCCGGCGGGATGATTTTCCAGCTCAGGGCAAAGCTCCTTTATGATCCCCACATAGTCCGAATCCTTGTAACCGTCGATCATAACCAGCGTATGGGTATCCGACTGCCGGAGAAGGTACTCCGCCTCATGGATCTTGTAAGCGGTGTTGACGGTGACCAAAACGGCGCCGATCTTGGTAGTTGCCCAGAAGGTAATGTACCAGGCGGGAACGTTGGTCGCCCAAATGGCGACATGGTCTCCCGGTTTTACCCCCAATGAAATCAGCGACCGGGCAAAGGTATCGGCGTCATACCTAAATTCGGTATAGGTGCGGGTATAGTCCAGCGTCGTATAACGGAAAGCGTACTGATCAGGAAACTCATCTACCACCCGATCCAAAACCTGGGGGAAGGTGAGATCGATAAGCGTTTCCTTGGGCCAGATGTACTTACCGGTTTTGCGAAGATTGTCGTACAGCTTTCTGTCGCTGTGATCCTCGCCTAAGTACTGCTGCATAAAATTGATGTACTGAGGGAAGACGATGGCCGCATTCTCCAGATCCGGCGTATAGGATTTCAGCCACTCCAAAGAGATATAACCCTCATAGTTAATGGAGCGAAGGGCGCGGACAATGCTGTCTACGGGCAGATCACCTTCACCCATCATCCGGTACTGAACCTTTCCGTCCTCCATGACCGAATCCTTAATGTGAGTATATTTAATGTAGGCGCCTAAGTTTTGCACCGTCTGCTCCGGCTGCTCTCCAAAGAAGCGGAAGGGATGATGGATATCCCATAACGCGGCGACCGCGTCGGAGCCCACTTCGTTGAGCAGATCAAAAAGCCGCTTGGTGTCAGCGTATTCACCCATGGTCTCTACGAGCAGGGTGACGTTTTTCTCTTCGGCATAAGGCGCTAACGCTTTTAACCCGCGAATCACCACTTCGTCGTCGATATTGGCGCCGGGCACGATCTGATCATCGGCCATCACCCGGATATAGGCGGCGTTCAACTTCTGCGCCAGATCGATATACCGTTTCAGCTCCTCGATGGTTTCCTCTTGTTTTTCCGGATACTGCAAGCTGCATCCCGTAGAAAGACAGGGGATCTCCAAACGAAGCTTTTTCAAATTTTCTACCGTCTCGTCAATGTTTTCATCCAGAAAGGGTTTCGCGGTAAACGAGAAATACCCGTTTCCCAGTCCCCGCATTTCGATTCCGTCAAATCCCAGGTCCTTGGCCATCGCATAGATATCAGACCAGGTGAAATCGGGACACCCCAACGTTGAAAAAGACAGCTTCATTTTTTATTTCCTCCTTAAAGCGCACGCCGGAAAACAAAAAAGCCTTCGTCTCCGGCAAATTTTTGCAAGAGACGAAAGCAAACACTTCCGCGGTACCACTCTTATTGGTATAAACCCACTCAACGGCATCAACAAATGCCTTCCACTGGTAACGGCGGGAAACCCGTCCTGACTTAATGACCCGAAATCGGGCGTTCAGCCGGCCGCTCGAGGGCCAGTTACGAAAGTCCGTTTACCGCCTCACACCTTCCGGCGGCTCTCTGAAAAACGCAAAATTCGCTTATTCCCCTTCAACGCGTTTCTAATTTGAAATTACTATATCAGAAAATCGAAAAACTGTCAAGAAAAAATCCAAAAAATTTTTCTCTTTTCCAAAGCATTTTTCCTTTGGAAGAAAAGAGAAAATGCTCTTGAAAAGGAACGAAAAAGAGAGTATAATGATTTCGTATGTAAAAGGATGACAGCCAAGGGATCTTCCCTCGGCTTTTTTGGAGAGAACCATGGTTTATTACACGAATTCTCCGGCGGAAACCGAAAAGCTGGCGGGTGCGATGGCGAAAAAGCTGACCGCCGGCGATGTGATTGCCTTTTTCGGAGGGCTTGGCGCCGGGAAAACGGCATTTGTACGGGGGCTTTGCGCCGTTTTGGCGCCGGAAGCGTTTGTGAGCAGTCCCACTTTCGCCCTGATCAACGAATACCCGGGACCGGTTCCCCTCTATCATTTTGATATGTACCGGATCACCGATGAAGACGACCTTTTTTCCACCGGGTATTACGACTATCTGGATCAAAACGGGATATTGGCGGTGGAGTGGAGCGAAAATATTGCTTACGCCCTTCCGGAAAATCATATTAAGGTGACGCTGACGCCCCTGGGAGAAGAAAAGAGGGAGATCCGCATCGAAGGAGGAGACCGCTTTGAAGATCTTAAGTTTTGAAACCTCCGCCAAAACGGTTTCCGCGGCGGTAACGGAAAACGGCGCGATCCTCGCGTTTGGCTACCTGAACCGGGGATTTACCCATTCGGAAACCCTTCTTCCTTTAGCGGAAGGGATCTTAAGCGCGGCGAAGCTCTCATTGGAGGAGATCGACGCCTTTGCGGTCTGTAAGGGGCCTGGCTCCTTTACCGGGCTTCGCATCGGGATCAGCACGGTCAAAGGCTTATGCCAGGGGACCAAAAAGCCCTGTATCGGCGTATCTACTTTGGAAGGCATCGCCTATAATTACCGGGGACTTTCGGCGGTAGTCGCCGCGGTCATGGACGCGAGGAGAAACCAGTTTTACAGTGCTTTGTTCTCGGTGGATCGAGGCGATCCGGTGCGCTTAAGCGAAGATGCGCCCCGCTCGATGGAAGAGCTCAGGCGGGAGATCGCCGGGATCAAACAGCCGGTGACGCTGGTGGGCGACGGCGCCTTACTTTGCTATGAACAGCTCAAAACCACCGGCGACGTACTTCTGGCGCCGCCGCAGCTACAGTTTCAAAACGCCGCGAGCGTAGGTTTTGCGGCGGAAAAATATCCAGCGATACCCTGTGAAGAATTGATGCCCTCTTACCTTCGCCTGTCCCAGGCGGAACGGGAGCGGCTCGCCAAAGAGAAAGGATGATTTGATGATTGCTCTGGCCAGTGACCACGGCGGATTTCAGCTGAAAGAGGCCATCAAAGCCCATTTGGAGGAACAAAACATCCCCTATGAGGATTTCGGCTGCCACGATGAGACCTCCTGCGACTATCCGGATATGGCCTATCCTGCCTGCAAAGCGGTAGTGGAGGGAAAATGTGAAAAGGCGATCTTGTGCTGCGGCACCGGGATCGGCATCTCGATGGCTGCTAACAAAGTAAAGGGGATCCGGGCGGCGGCATGCTCGGATTATTTCTCCGCAAAATATACAAGACTCCATAATGACGCGAACGCTTTGTGCTTAGGCGGACGGGTCGTAGGCGTCGGACTCGCTTTAGAGCTTTGCGATGTTTTTCTCTCCACCCCTTTCGAGGGCGGACGCCACACCCGGCGCATTGAAAAACTGACCGAAATCGAAAATCAATAACCGCGGATTTCCGCGTATTCTTAGGAGGTAACATTATGCCAGCACCTTTGATTTTAGACCACCCCCTCATCAAACACAAAACCTCTCTTTTGAGAGACAAAAATACCGGCTCCAAGGAGTTTCGGGAACTGGTCAGCGAGATCGCCACACTGATGTGCTACGAAGCGACGAGAGATCTTCCCTTAAAGGAAGTGGAGATCGAAACGCCGGTAGCGGTGGCCAAAACCCAGGTCATCAGCGGCAGAAAGATGGCTTTCGTTCCCATTTTGCGGGCAGGGCTTGGTATGGTAGACGGTATGCTGACTTTGGTCCCGGCGGCGAAGGTAGGTCATATCGGACTGTACCGCGATCCGGACACCTTCCAGCCTCAGGAATACTACTGCAAGCTTCCCTCTGATATCACCGAACGGGAGGTCTATGTGCTGGATCCTATGCTCGCCACCGGCGGCAGCGCCACCGACGCCATCACCCTCATTAAAAAGCACGGCGTAAAACACATCAAATTCCTTTGCATCATCGCCGCCCCCGAGGGACTGAAAGCGCTGAGCGAAGCCCATCCGGACGTCCAGATCTACTGTGCCAATCTGGATGAGAAATTAAACGACCACGCCTACATCATTCCCGGTTTAGGGGATGCGGGCGACCGGATCTTCGGTACAAAATAAACTGCGAGGACAGACAAAAGGTCTGTCCTTTCCCTTTTGAAAGGAGCTTTGTTTTTGGTTATCGATTTTCATACCCACTGCTACCCGGATTTTTTGGTGGAGCGGGCCATTTCCAAATTATTGGACAGTTTTTCCTACTACGGTATTGCACCGGAGACCGACGGGACCTATCGGGGACTGAAGGAAAGGGAAAAGGAATTTGGGGTGGATAAGACGGTGGTGCTTCATATTGCCACCGCCCCGAAACAGCATCAAAACGTCAACCACTTCGCCAAAGAAATCGATAACGGCATAGATACCCTGTCTTTCGGTTCGGTCCATCCTGACGGAGAGGACGCTTTAAATTGGCTTTGCCGGATCAAGGAGTCTGGGCTTCAGGGGGTCAAGTTCCACCCGGATTTTCAAAAATTCGAGGTGGATGACAAAAAATACTTCCCCATCTATGAACGGATCCGGGATTTGGGATTATGCTGCATCTTCCATGCGGGATGGGATCCGGTTTCCGCCCATTATTCCCGCGCCACGCCGGACAAGCTCAAACGGGTCTACGATCAGTTTCCCGGATTAAAGCTTATTTTGGCTCATATGGGGGGAATGAAACACTGGGACGAGGTAGAAGATATTCTGGTGGGAAAAGGGATCCCCTTTGACACCTCCCAACTGCCGGAGATGCCCAAAGAGCAGGCCCTTCGCATCATTCAAAAAAACGGCGCGGAAAATATGCTCTTTGCCAGCGACTGTCCATGGGGAAACGCAAAGCAGGTCATAGACCTCATCGATTCCTTCCCTCTTTCCTCCAAAGAAAAAGATCTGGTCTATTACCAAAACGCCCAGCGCCTTTTAAAATGGAAAGAAAATTAACAAAAACGCCTTGAAACATTTTCAGTTATTCCTTATAATAAGTAGGATAGCCATATCGCCTTACGGAACAATGAAAGGGAGATTTTTTTGGGACTGATACAAAAAATTTTCGGAACCTATTCGGAGCGGGAGCTAAAACGGGTCTATCCCATACGGGATCAGGTTTTGGCTTTGGAAGACCGTTACCGGAATATGAGCGACGAGGAACTAAAGGGTCAAACCGCCCTGCTCAAAGAGCGGCTTCAAAAAGGCGAGACCTTAGACGATATTCTGCCCGAAGCCTTCGCGACCTGCCGGGAAGCGGCAGCGAGAGTGCTCAATGAGCGCCGTTACCCTGTCCAGATCAGCGGCGGCATCATTCTCGACCAGGGCCGGATCGCCGAGATGCGCACCGGTGAAGGAAAAACGTTGGTGGAGACCCTCCCCGCCTACCTCAACGCATTGGAGGGAAAAGGCGTCCATATCGTCACCGTCAACGACTATCTGGCAAAGCGTGACTCGGAATGGATGGGAAAGATTTTCCGCTTTTTGGGATTGAGTGTCGGCCTCATCATCCATGATAAAAATAATGATGAGCGGCGCGCCGCTTACGCCTGCGACATTACCTACGGCACCAATAACGAGATCGGATTCGACTACCTTCGGGACAATATGGTGACCTATAAGAAAAACCAGGTCCAGCGTCCCTTCAACTACGCGATCGTGGACGAGGTGGACTCCATCCTCATCGATGAGGCGCGGACCCCTCTGATCATTTCCGGCGCCGGAGACAAGTCGACGGAGCTGTACCAGATGGCGGATCAGTTTGTCCGCGGCTTAAAGATGAATAAGGTCGTCGAATTGGACGACAAACGGGACAACGACGATCTGGAAGGCGATTATATCGTCGACGAAAAGGCGAAAACCGCGACGCTGACTCCCGAAGGCGTTCGGAAAGCGGAAAAAGCGTTCAATGTGGAAAATTTAATGGACAGTGAGAATATGACGCTGCTCCATCATATCAACCAGGCTCTGAAAGCCCACGGTGTTATGAAAAATGAGGTGGATTACGTCGTCAAAGACGGCGAGATCATCATCGTCGACGAATTTACCGGACGGCTGATGACCGGCCGCCGGTACAGTGAAGGCCTTCACCAGGCGATCGAAGCCAAAGAAGGCGTCCGGGTGGCGAGAGAATCCAAGACTTTAGCTACCATCACCTTCCAAAACCTCTTCCGTCTTTATAAAAAGCTGTCCGGTATGACCGGTACCGCGCTGACCGAGGAAGCGGAGTTTCGGGAGATCTATAAGCTGGATGTCATTGAGATCCCTACCAACCGCCCGGTACAGCGTATCGACTGGGACGATGTGGTTTACAAAAACGAAAACGGAAAATACAAAGCCATCATCGACCAGATCATCGCCTGCCACGAAAAGGAACAGCCGGTGCTGGTGGGTACTGTGACCATTGACAAGTCGGAAAAATTAAGCCAAATGTTAAAGCGCCGGGGCATCCGCCACGAGGTCTTGAACGCCAAGTACCACGAGAAGGAAGCGGAGATCGTTGCCCAGGCGGGAAAGAAAGGCGCCGTTACCATCGCCACCAATATGGCGGGACGGGGAACCGATATCAAGCTTGGCGGAAACGCCGAATATTTAGCCAAAAACGAGATGCGCAAAAAAGGCTTCTCCGAGGAGCTTTTGGTGGAAGCCACCGGCTTTTCCGAGACAGACGACGAGGAGATCTTAAACGCCCGCGCCACCTTCAAAGAGCTGGAGGCCAAGTATAAAAAGGTCACCGACGCCGAAGCGGAAGAGGTCAAAGCGGTGGGAGGCTTATATATCCTCGGTACCGAGCGGCATGAATCCCGCCGTATCGACAACCAGCTTAGAGGCCGTGCCGGACGTCAGGGAGACCCGGGCGAAAGCCGGTTTTTCCTCTCCCTTGAAGATGATATCATGCGCCTGTTCGGCGGCGAACGGATCCAAAACATGATGGAAGCGCTCAAGGTGGACGAGGATCAGCCTATCGAAAACAAGATTTTGACCAACTCTATCGAGTCCGCCCAAAAGAAGGTAGAAGGCCGCAACTTCAACATCCGCCGCACCCTTTTGCAGTACGATGATGTTATGAACAAGCAGCGCGAGGTCATCTATGAACAGCGGGCCAAGGTACTAAACGGAGACGATATCCACGACCAGATCTTAGGTATGATCCGGGAGTATATCAAAGAGACGGTTACCACCTACCTTCAAAACGAAGAGATCCATGACGACTGGAACATCGACGGACTTCGCAACCATTTCCTCGGCGTTTTGACCGACGAGACCGATCTTCAATATGAAGATGTCCATGCCCTCGCCAACGAGAGCAGAGAGCACATCATCGAACTGCTCACCAAAAAAGCCCTCGACCTGTACGCGAAAAAGGACGAGGAATACGGCGCCGAAAGAATGCGCGAGGTGGAGCGGGTGGTATTGCTCCGGAATGTGGACACCAAATGGATGGATCACATCGACAATATGGACGAACTGAAGAAAGGGATCAGTCTTCGCTCCTACGGCCAGAAGGATCCGGTAGTGGAATACCGCATGGAAGGCTACGATATGTTTGACGGTATGGTCGCCGCCATTCGGGAGGACACCGTCCGGATGCTCCTTACGGTACGTATCCGCACCGAAGAGGAGGTCAAGCGGGAACAGGTGATGAAGCCTTCTGTCGCCATCCATGGAGACAGCGACCGCACGGTGAAAAAACAGCCGGTGAAGGTCCAAAAGGTAGGGCGCAACGATCCCTGCCCCTGCGGCAGCGGACTGAAATACAAAAAATGCCACGGCCGCTTTGAAGAACCTACTGTCCCCAGAAGCTGATATGCAAAAGCCGCGGTCAAAAGCCGCGGCTTTCTTAGGTGATTTTATGGAATACCGCACTCTGGCTCCAAAGGAGCTGACACCATCTCTCTTTTCTTCTTTTATCCGCCGTCAAACGGTACGCCGGTGCTTCCGGAAAGTCAACGGCGTTTTTGTGGTTCGCGATATCTCCTTTACCGAAGACTGGGGGAAAAAAGAATACCAGTATCTGACGGAATGTTTGAAAAGGACCATTCGAACCGGCGGCACAGTGTTCGGCGCGTTTTACCATGGCCGGCTCAAGGGCTTCGCCTCTTTGGAGAATCTCCTTTTTGGCTCCAAAGCTCAATATTTGGAGTTAAGCTCTCTGCATGTCTCCAAGGATATGAGAAAAAAAGGGATCGGGCGAACCCTCTTTTTAATGGCGGCACAGGCGGCGAAGCGAAAAAACGCAAAAGCGCTTTATATTTCCTCCCATTCTGCCGTAGAGACGCAAGCCTTCTACCGGGCGATGAGATGTGTCGAGGCCAGAGAATATGACCCTGCTGCCGTAAAAAGAGAGCCTTTTGACTGCCAGCTGGAATTTTCGCTTTCAGGGGTTGCTATTTGAAAGGGTTTCGTGTATAATATAGGAAGATTGCGTGCGCTTTTTTATGCAGGAAAGCGGGTCCCGCGCGATAGGGACTTGTGAACCATGTCAGGCGGGGAACCGAGCAGCATTAAGCGAGATCCCCTATGTGATGCGGCAAAGCCTTCTTTCCTGTATACCAAAGCGCACGACCGGTTTGTTCCCCGGTCTTACGGCCGGGGTTGTCTTATGAGGAGGAAAAAATGCATCTCGCTTTATATCGAAAATGGCGTCCTGCCCTTTTTTCCGACGTCATTTCCCAGCAGCATATCACCACCATTTTACAGCATCAGGTGGAAAAAGGCTCGTTTGCCCATGCCTACCTGTTTACCGGCTCCCGGGGCACCGGAAAAACCACCTGTGCAAGGATTTTGGCCAAGGCCATCAACTGCCTGCATCCCAAAAACGGGAATCCCTGTCTGGAATGCGAGATCTGCAAAGGGATCGAGGACGGATCCATTTTAGACATTACCGAAATGGACGCCGCTTCCAACAACGGTGTGGAGGACGTCCGTCTTTTGCGGGAGGAAGCGAACTTTGTTCCTTCGGTCTGCCGGTATCGGGTCTATATTATCGACGAAGCCCATATGCTGAGTAACAGCGCGTTCAACGCCCTACTCAAAATTTTAGAAGAGCCTCCTGCTCATGTTTTCTTTATCCTGGCTACTACCGAAGTCCATAAGATCCCGCCGACCATCGCGTCCCGCTGTCAGCGGTACGATTTTAAGCGGATCAAGGAAACGGATATTGCCGCGAGGCTAAAAGAGATCGCCGCGGCGGAAGGGTTTACGCTGACCGACGGCGGCGCGTCTTTGCTCGCCCGTCTCTCTGACGGCGGCATGCGGGACGCTCTTTCCCTTTTGGAACAGACCTCCGCTTTTTCGGATACCATTGATGAATCGGTGGTTTCTTCTGCCGTGGGCATTGCCGAAAAAGACGAGATATTTGAGCTTGCCGAAGCGGTGCGCACCAAAGACACGGCAAAGGCTCTCTCTTTGGTTTCCACCCTGTATGAAAACGGAAAAGCCATCGACCGGCTGGCCGATGATCTTATTTCTCATTTCCGGGATCTGATGCTGTTGGAGTCCTCGGGAGGCAAAGAGGACTTTCTCCTTCTTCCCCCTGATGAGATCGACCGCCGCAGGCAGCAGGCAAAGGCGTTTACCCTTTCCGGTATCTTTGCCGTCATCACCGAGCTTCAACAATCCCTGATCCGGCTTTCCCGGACCAAAAACCAGAAGATCGAGCTGGAGATGACCCTCGTTTGCTTATGCGCCGGAGTATCCCAGGCGGCACCGTCTGATTCCCCCGCTCCCCTTCCCTCGTCCAATGCGGAATACGCGCTTTTATCGGAGCGTGTCTCCAAATTGGAACGAATGCTCGCTTCTCTTTCGGAACAGCAAAGAGCGCCCGCCCAAAAACCTTCGCGGAAAAATCCGCCGTCGGAACCGGCACCCATCCCTGCAAAGGCGACGGTTTTGGAATGCTGGGGTGAGCTTTTGGAAGAGCTGCGGCAAAACGAGCCTGCCTTACATGCGATGCTTTTAGACTCCACCGCCTATAAAAGCGGCGAAGTGATCATTATCGACTCTCCCAACACCATGTTAAAAAGCCTGCTGCTCACCGATAACATCGGCGCAAAATTGGCAGATGAGATCGAGCGAAAGCTTGGAAGCCGGCACCGGCTGCGCATTGCGAAAAAAGAGAGCTTATCCATCGAAGAAAACTCCGGATTCTCCGACATCCTGAAAAAAGCCGGAGAACAGCATATTGAAACAGAAGTACACTGATAAAAGAAAGGAAAATAGCGATGAAAGCAAGACTTCCCAAGGGCTTCGGCGGAGGCCCCCAGAATATGAACAGCATGATCAAACAGGCCCAGAAGATGCAAGAGGAAATGACGGCGCTTCAGGAAGAACTCAACGTCACCGAATACCGGACCACGGTAGGCGGCGGCGCGGTGGAGATCATGATGACCGGAGATAAGGTGCTCAAGGAAATCAAGATCAAGCCGGAGGTCGTTGATCCCGAGGATGTGGAAATGTTAGAGGACCTGATCTTAAGCGGTGTCAATGAAGTCCTCCGCAACCTGGAAAACGATTCGGAACAGAAAATGAACGCCATTTCCGGCGGGCTGAACATTCCGGGAGTATTCTAATGGCATCCACTCCCCTGCCGCTGACCCGGCTGATCGAGCATTTCGCTTCCCTTCCCGGCATCGGGAAGAAAAGCGCCCAGCGCCTTGCCTTTTACCTGCTCTCCCTTCCCGGGGAACAGGTAGAAAGCTTTGCCGAGGCGATGCTCACCGCCAAGCGCACCATTCATCACTGCAAGATCTGCCAGAATCTCACCGATCAGGAGATCTGCGACATCTGTGCCTCTCCTCAGAGAGACGGCGGTACCATCTGCGTCGTGGAAAGCCCCAAGGACGTGCTGGCGTTTGAGCGATTGAACGAATACAAGGGAAAATACCATGTGCTTCATGGACTCATCTCCCCCTTGGACGGCATTGGCCCGGAGCAGATCAAAGTCAAGGAGCTTCTTTTGCGGTTACAGCAAACCGAGGTTCAGGAAATTATCATGGCCACCAACCCCACTATCGAGGGTGAGGCTACCGCCATGTATCTTTCCAAAATACTCAAACCTCTTGGCATCAAGGTGACCCGTCTTGCGTTTGGGATCCCCATTGGCGCCGAGCTGGAATATACCGACAATGTAACGTTAAATAAAGCGTTGGAAAACCGTATCGATATGTAATTTTCTGGCAACACTCAAAGAAAGGAGGCGCCGTTATGCCTGGTGGAAAAGTCATTACTGTCAATCGAAAAGCGCGGCATGATTACTTCGTGCTGGAGACCTTTGAAGCCGGCATCGAGCTGGTAGGAACCGAAGTGAAGTCCCTTCGCCAGGGCGGCGTCAACTTAAAAGACAGCTGGTGCAGCGTGGATGACGGCGAGCTGTTCGTCAAGGGAATGCACATCAGTCCCTACGACAAAGGCAATATCTTTAACCGGGATCCTTTTCGGGTGCGGCGGCTTTTGCTGCACAAAAAGGAGATCATGCGCCTGTTTGGAAAGGTAAAGCAGGAGGGGCTGACGCTGATCCCCTTGTCGCTGTACTTCAAAAATAACCGGGTCAAAATGGAGCTTGGACTTTGCAAAGGAAAACAGCTTCATGACAAGCGCCAGGATATGGCCAAGCGGGACGCAAAACGGGAAATTGACCGGGCTTTGAAAAATCGAAACCGGTCTTAATATGGGGGCGTCAAGGTTTCGACGGGGATCTTGAATGCCGGTAAGCGAGTAGAGCGGGCGAAAGCTCTATAAACGTCGCAAAAAAAAATAAACGCTAAATCTGATAACAGAACCTTAGCTTTCGCGGCTTAATTTTAGCTGCAACCGACGGCTGCTCACCGCGCGCAGTCCCTCGGTCCTATTAGCGGTCAACAGCGAAGAGGACTGTTCCGTCTTTTCGCCGTATTCGGAACTACCGGGTAAGTGAGCCTGTTTACCTGCGCCTTTCCCGGGAAGCCTTAAGTAGATAAACTACACTCGTAGAAAGCCGGCTGGATGGATTTTCGGACGCGGGTTCGATTCCCGCCGCCTCCACCAAAAGAGCTAAAACCCGCTATCCCAGTGATAGCGGGTTTTTCCTTGCGCTGCAAGGGTTTGCGGCTGTTTTCTTGCTTCAAAATACTGCTTTCCAATCAAGTATTTTTCATTCAAATACAA
>CALWZB010000067.1 GCA_944385915.1 uncultured Clostridia bacterium
ATTTATCCTTCAGCTCCACATAAGATAATTCTCTGACTTCTGTTGCTTTCATTATTGCTCACCACCTGTCTCGACTTCTTCACGCTTGATGAACTTACATTTTACCGGAAGCTTATGGGCCGCAAGACGCATCGCCTCTCTGGCCAGTTCTTCGGAAACGCCGGCGATCTCAAACATGACTCTTCCGGGCTTCACGACGGCCACCCAGTACTCGGGAGAACCTTTACCTTTACCCATACGGGTCTCGGCAGGCTGCTCGGTAACCGGTTTGTCGGGGAAAATCTTGATCCACACCTGACCGCCACGGCGAATGTAACGAGTCATCGCGATACGAGCGGATTCGATCTGGTTGGAAGTGATCCAGCAGGGCTCCAAAGCCTGCAGGCCGTAATCACCGTAAGCAACGAAATTGCCTCTGGTGGCTTTACCCTTCATCCGTCCTCTCTGCTGACGACGGTATTTTACTCTCTTCGGAAGAAGCATTATTTGTTACCTCCTTCCTGTCTCGGTCTTCTGGGACGACGGTCATTTCTGTCTCTCTGGTTTCTCGCGGGTTTCTTGGAGATCTCTCCCTTTAAAACCTCACCAGTGTAGATCCAAACCTTTACGCCGATCTTGCCGTAGGTGGTATCCGCCTCGGCAAAGCCGTAGTCGATATCCGCACGAAGCGTTTGCAGAGGAATGGTTCCCTCGTTGTAGCTCTCGCTTCTGGCGATCTCAGCGCCGCCCAAACGTCCGCTGACAGTGGTTTTGATTCCTTTCGCGCCAAGACGCATGGTTCTGCCGATGCATTGTTTCATCGCACGGCGGAAGGAAATTCTTCTCTCTAACTGAGACGCGATATTCTCCGCGACTAACTGCGCGTCCAAATCGGGCTGTCTCACTTCAACGATGTTGATATGAACGGGTTTGCCGATCATTTTCTCCAGGCGGAGACGAAGATCGTTGATTTTCGCGCCGGCAGGTCCGATCACCATACCGGGTTTCGCGCAATGAATGTGAATTCTGACCTTCTGGTCGTTAAAGCGTTCGATTTCGATTTTGGGAATACCGGCCGCTTTCAGCTCGTTCTTGATAAAGGTACGAATTTTGTAATCTTCAACAAGGATGTCGCCGAAAGCATTTTTATTTGCAAACCAGCGGGAGTCCCAATCTTTGATAACGCCTACACGAAGGCCGTGGGGATTTACTTTCTGTCCCATAGTCTACCTCCTCTTTCAGCTTATTCCTTTTCCTTTAATACAAGGGTTACATGCGAAGTTCTCTTGAGTACTCTGAAGGCGCGGCCCTGCGCTCTGGGGCGGATCCGTTTCATAATCGGTCCGGGAGCGACGAAACACTCGGAAACATAGAGGTTGTGGACGTCCATGTTGTGGTTGTTTTCCGCATTGGCCATAGCCGATTTCAGAAGCTTCGCTAAAGGTTCACAGGCTGCTTTGGGAGTATGTTTCAACACTGCCATCGCGTAAGCCGCGTCCCTGCCCCGGATCTGATCCAAAACGATCTTCACTTTTCTAGGGGAAATACGCACATTGTTCAGGTAAGCTTTCGCTTCCATTCAAAACTCCTCCTTTCGGCTATTTCTTACCGTTGTTCGACGTCTTCGAGCCGGCGTGACCTTTGAAGGTGCGGGTGGGAGCGAACTCACCCAGCTTATGACCGACCATATCCTCAGTCACATAAACGGGAACGTGTTTTCTTCCGTCATGCACCGCGAAGGTGTGACCAACGAACTCGGGAAAGATGGTGGAGGCACGGCTCCAGGTTTTTAACACCTTTTTGTCGCCGGTCTCGTTCATCTGGCAAACTCTTTTATAAAGCACTTCCTGGACGAAAGGGCCTTTTTTAACACTTCTACCCATGGTGTAAACCGTCTCCTTTCCTTATTTCGCGTTTCTGCGTTTCACGATAAATTTATCGGAGCGGTGATGTTTCTTTCTGGTCTTGTAACCCAGAGTCGGCTTGCCCCAGGGGGTAACAGGTCCGGGACGGCCGATGGGAGACTTACCTTCACCACCACCGTGCGGATGGTCGTTGGGGTTCATAACCGAACCGCGGACGGTGGGACGCCAGCCCATATGCCGCTTTCTTCCGGCTTTACCGATGGAAACGTTCTCGTGATCGATGTTTCCGACCTGGCCTACCGTTGCCATACACTCAGCAGGGATGTTGCGAAGCTCGCCCGAAGGGAGACGCACCATCGCGTAAGCGCCCTCTTTCGCCATCAGCTGCGCCATATTGCCGGCGGCTCTGACTAACTGGGCGCCCTTGCCGGGATACAGCTCGATGTTGTGGATAAAGGTACCAACAGGGATCGCGCTCATCGGAAGGGCGTTGCCGGGCTTGATATCCGCATCGGGGCCGTTTGCGATCTTATCGCCCACCGCAAGGCCGTTGGGAGCCACGATGTAGCGTTTCTCGCCGTCCTCGTACTGAACGAGGGCGATATGCGCGGAGCGGTTGGGATCGTATTCCAAAGTCAAAACTTCGGCTTCCATACCGACTTTGTCCCGCTTAAAGTCAATGATACGATATTTGGTTCTGTTTCCGCCGCCGTGGTGACGAACGGTGATCCGTCCGTAGTTGTTACGGCCCGATTTTTTCTTCATCGGCTCCAAAAGGCTCTTTTCGGGAGCGACCTTGGAAAGATTGGAGAAATCGGTGACGGTCATCTGCCGTCTGGCGGGAGTAGTGGGTTTATAGGTCTTAATCGCCATTTTGTTTCACTCTCCTATTTGGTTTAGCGAGGGATTTACCCCCATACATCACCCTCAAAAGATGGTTTAGATCATGCCCTCGAAGAACTCGATGCCCTTGGAAGATTCGCTTAAGGTAACAATCGCTTTCTTCCAATCGGGTCTGTAGCCTTCGTAACGGCCCATTCTTTTGAGCTTGCCCTTGCAGCTTACGGTGTTCACTTTTACCACATCTACACCGAAGAGGGCTTTCACCGCTTCCGCGATCTCAATTTTATTGGCGTCTTTGGCCACCTGGAAGGTGTATTTCTTCTCCCCAATACCGGTCATAGAACGCTCGGTAATGATGGGTTTCAAGATAATGTCCTGAGGCTTTTTCATTACGCATATACCTCCTCGATTTTCAATACGGCATCCTTCGCCACGATGAATTTATCGTATTTCAGAATGTCGTACACGTTCAGCGTATTGACATACGCCGTGGCGACGCCGGGAATGTTGGCGACGCTCTTGACTACCTTTTCGTCCGTTTCGGGAAGTACGATCAACGCTTTGCGGTCAGCGCCCAGCGCTTTCAGCATATTGACCATGGTCTTGGTCTTGTATTCCTCGGCGACGATTTTATCGACGACGATCATATCATTGTCCAAAACCTTCGCGGAGAAGGCGCTCTTGAGCGCCAGTCTCTTCACCTTTTTGTTGAGAGACAGCCGGTAGGAACGGGGTTTGGGGCCGATCGCCACACCGCCGTGGGTCCACTGGGGAGCGCGGATAGAGCCCTGTCTCGCGTGACCGGTTCCTTTCTGTCTCCAGGGCTTGCGTCCGCCGCCTCTGACCTCAGTGCGGGTCAAAGTGGACTGGGTGCCCTGCCGCTGATTCGCCAGGTAGGTAACCACCGCCTGGTGCAGCACTGCCTGGTTGGGAGTAATTCCAAATACCGCGTCGGAAAGCTCCATCTCGGAAACCTGTTTTCCGGCCATATCATAAACAGAAATTTTAGGCATGTTAATTCCTCCTTCCCTTACGCTTTCTTGCCGTTGATGATGACGACGACGCCGCCCTTAGGGCCGGGGATCGCGCCTTTTACGGCGATCAGATTGTTTTCCGCGTCGACTTTGACGACTTCCAGATTCTGGACTGTCACCTTTTCGGCGCCCATATGTCCGGCCATTCCTTTGCCCTTGAAAATTCTCGAGGGATCGGAGATGGCGCCCATAGAACCGGGCTGTCTGGCAACAGGACCGGTACCATGAGAAGATCTCAAAGAGTGGTTGCCGTGACGTTTGATGGCGCCGGCGTAGCCTTTACCTTTGCTGGTGCCGGAAACGTCGATAATATCGCCGGGAGCGAAAACGTCGGCTTTAATGATATCGCCTACGTTGTAACCGCTGCAATCATCCATTCTGAATTCCCGAAGGGTCTTCTTGGCAGCGACGTCGCCCTTATCGAAATGCCCTTTCATAGGCTTGTTGACTTTCTGGGGCTTCACATCGCCATACCCTACCTGGATCGCGTCGTAACCGTCGTTTTGCACGGTCTTCTTCTGAACAACGACGCAGGGCCCGGCTTCTACGACGGTAACGGGGATCACTTTTCCGCTCTCGTCGAAAATCTGGGTCATACCGATTTTCTTTCCGATGATACCTTTGTTCATCTTGCTTTTTCCTCCTTTAGGCTATTGGTTGGCTCTCGCCAACATGACCTCCGAACTTGTCCGCAGACATTGGTTCGAGGCGACGGCGTCTTACAGCTGGATCTCGATCTCGACGCCGGCGGGAAGTTCGAGACTCTGGAGCGCTTCCACCGTTTTGGGAGCCGGTCTCAGCACATCGATCAGTCTCTTGTGGGTGCGCATTTCAAACTGCTCGCGGCTATCCTTATATTTGTGGACCGCCCGCAAAATGGTCACGACCTCTTTCTGGGTGGGGAGGGGGATGGGACCCGCAACTCTTGCCCCGGTCTTCTTGACTACCTCAACGATTTTCGCCGCAGAGGTATCCACCAGATTGTGATCGTAGCTTTTCAGTTTGATACGAATTTTTTCTTTGACTGCCACTTGTCATCGCCTCCTGATTTTATTTGATTTGGCAAGACAACAGTTGAACACGCTTCCGTGTGTTTCGCGCTCTGACATGAAAAAACCGAAAAAACTCCTTATTCGTTTTTCCGGGAAATTCATCGCGTTTTCGGGTCAATTTCCATTCCTTAGCGGAAGATTTGTTTCGCACTTATCGCCTCAAGAGGCACAGTTTGCAAAGGCACTTCATAAGGGTCGTAATCGACGCCCCCGAAACCCACAATATGTGTTCACTTTTGTCGCCCGGTTTGAAATCGGACATACTCCGCGAAAATTCCCTGCCGTTTGGCAGCAACCTCTCGCTTCATCGCATATCTGTCGCAGTCACGCAATAGTGATTATACCGCGCTTTCCTTTGTTTGGCAAGCCTTTTTCTTCCTTAAATTGTAAACTTTTTATGAACAAAAAAGGATTCCGTTTCCTTTAAAAACGGAGCAAATGCGGAAGGCACCGGATACCCTGTTTGAATATCCGAAAAGTTTGCCAGCACCTCGTTTTCCCCGGCGCCGTCTTCCTTCAATTCCATTAGCACTCCGCTCATTTCCCAGATCTTATGGGTAAAGATGTGACGGTGCCGGCAAAGGATCCCCCGAAAGGAAGCCGGCTTTCCGTTTTCTTCTGACCATGATTCCAGAAAAGCCAAAGGCGTATCCCCCGGCACCATAGGAAAACCCCAAAGGGACGCTAACAGCCCTTTTTCCGGACGGCGCCGGATCAAAAGCTGTCCCTTTCTATTATAATAGAGTAAGACCAGATAACTTTCCGTCGTTTTTTCCTTTTTCTCCGGTTTGACCGGATAGGAAAGAGGCGTTTCTCTTCCGAGACAGCCTTCCTTTAAAGGACAGCAGTCGCAGTGAGGCGCGCCGTTTGGGATACAAACCGTCGCCCCCAATTCCATCAGCGCTTGGTTAAACGCGCCGGGCACATCGTGGGGAATGGTTTCCAAAAGAAGGCGGCGGTATTTTTTTCGAAACGCCGAAGAAGCGCTGTTTTCCTCGTCGGCGAAAAAACGGCTCAGCACCCGAATTACATTTCCATCCACTGCGGGGACCGGCTGGCCAAAAGCAATAGACGCCACCGCGCCGGCGGTATATTCGCCAAATCCCGGAAGGGACAAAAGGCTTTCGTAATCGGAAGGAAGACCGCCATACCGCTCTTTTGCCAGCACCGCCGCCTTTTTCAAATTGGCGGCGCGATTGTAGTAACCAAGCCCTTGCCAAAGTTTTCGAAGAAAATCGTCATCGACTTTCGCCAATGCGTCCAAGTCAGGAAGTGCTTTCAAAAAGCGATGAAAATACGGGATCACCGCCTCCACCCGGGTTTGCTGGAGCATCACCTCCGAAATCCAAACTCGGTAGGGGGAAACCTCTTCCCGCCATGGCAGTCTTCTCTTTTCTCTTTGATACCATTTTATAAGCGCATCGCGCACCGACAAAACAGCGGCTTCTTTTTCTCTGTTCAAATGATCCTCCGCAAAAAAGGGGCGCAACGCGCCCCTTTTGTTATCCCTGATATTCGTAACCCAGCTTCAGCGCTTTCAGGTTCGGCTCCAAAAGATCTTTCTTTTTTGGGGGAACACACTGTTCCATCGCCTTGCAAAGCACATCAAAGGTGGTAAAACCGGTCTCCTTCAGCACATTGCCCAGCATCACTACGTTGGCAAGCTGTTTCATGCCGCTGTCCTGCGCCATCTGAGTGCAAGGAACATAGTGGACATGGATATCCTTCCGCTCGCAGGTCACATCGATCAGCGTCGAATCAATAAAGATATGTCCGCCGGGAAGCACCGCGTTTACATATTTGTCATAAGACGGACGGTTCAATACCACCAGCGTCTCCGGCTCCGAGATCAGCGGGCAGCCGATCTCCTTATCATCAATGCATACCGAACAGTTGGCGGTACCACCGCGCATTTCCGGTCCGTAAGAAGGAAGCCAGGAAACATACTTATCTTCCACCATCGCGGTGTAAGCGGCGACCTTTCCCATAAACAGGACGCCCTGTCCGCCGAATCCGGCGATCAACAGATTCAAGCTCATTTACCTCACCCCTTCTTTCGTTTTATCTACAAAGTTACCCAAGGGATAGTAAGGAATCATATTTTCCTCTAACCAGTTCAGCGCGTTCACCGGCGTCAATCCCCAGTTGGTGGGGCAGGTGGAAAGAATCTCCACAATGGAGAAGCCCTTCTTTTCGATCTGGGCAGTGAAAGCTTTCTTAATGGCCGCTTTCGCCTTCCGGACGTTGGCGGGATTATTCACCGCGACCCGCTCGGCAAAAGCGACGCCGCTCAAAGTAGAAAGCATCTCGCATACCCGAACCGGGAAACCGGAGTAGCTTACATCCCGTCCGTAAGGAGTGGTCTGAGTGA
The DNA here is from genome assembly GCA_944385915.1 of uncultured Clostridia bacterium. Classification (GTDB taxonomy): domain Bacteria; phylum Bacillota; class Clostridia; order Oscillospirales; family Ruminococcaceae; genus CALXGT01. The sequence goes on from CALWZB010000067.1 coordinate 7,145, forward strand.
CCTGACCCGGAAGAGAGGTGGGAGCCATCTGACCGCCGGTCATACCGTAAATGGCATTGTTGACGAAGATGATGGTGATATTCTCGCCGCGGGTCGCGGAATGGACCGTCTCGGCGGTACCGATCGCCGCTAAGTCTCCGTCGCCCTGATAGGTAAATACTACATTGTCGGGGCGGGCGCGCTTGACACCGGTGGCTACCGCCGGTGCGCGGCCGTGCGCCGCCTGAACCATATCACAGGAAAAATAGTCGTAGGCCATAACCGCGCATCCAACCGGCGCGATACCAATGGTCTTTCCGCCCACGCCCAGCTCGTCGATGGTTTCCGCCACCAGACGATGGATGATGCCATGGGTGCAGCCCGGGCAGTAATGGGTGGGTTTATCCGTTAATTCTTTGGTTTTTTGAAATACAATCGCCATAGTCGTTCCCTCCTCTTATTTCGCCATTTCTTCGATGGCTTTCAGCACTTCGGCGGGGCTGGGAACAACGCCGCCGGTCCGTCCGTAAAATTCGACGGGGCAGCTTCCGTTGACCGCCAGCTTGACGTCGTCGATCATCTGGCCCATGCTCATCTCTACACAGAGAAGCTTCTTGACCTGATTTCCGAAAGCGGCAACTTCTTTTTCAGGGAAAGGCCAAACGGTAATCGGCCGCAAAAGGCCAACCTTGATTCCTTTTTCTCTCGCCTGGTTTACAGCGCTCTTTACCACCCTCGCGGTAGCGCCGTAAGCAACCACACCAAACTCCGCGTCCTCAGCCTGATAGGCTTCGTACATCACTTCGTTTTTCTTGACCTCATCATACCGTTTGAACCGGTTGACGACGATCTCCTCAAGGTCAGAGGGGGTCAGGTAAAGGGAATTGATGATGTTGTGGGGGCGTTCATTGTTGTGTCCGGTGACCGCCCAGGGTTTCTCCGCCATCTTGGGCTCCGTCTCCGGGAACTCCACCGGCTCCATCATCTGGCCCAGCATACCGTCCGCCAGCATCATGGCGGGCATTCTGTATTTTTCCGCCAGATCAAACGCCTTGCCCAGAAGGTCTACGATCTCCTGGACCGAAGAGGGGGCGAAAACAATAACCTGGAAATCGCCGTGGCCAAGCGCTCTGGTAGCCTGCCAGTAATCCGCCTGGGAAGGCTGGATACCGCCCAGTCCGGGCGAACCTCTCATAACGTTGATGATGACACAGGGAAGATCCGATCCGGCAATATAGGAAATGCCTTCGGTTTTCAAGCTGATTCCGGGGGAAGACGAGGAGGTCATCGCCCGAACACCGGCCGCCGCAGCGCCCAGCACCATATTGATGGCCGCGACTTCGCTCTCCGCCTGAAGATATGTACCGCCGATTTTCGGCATCTGTTTTGCCATATATGCGGCAACCTCAGTTTGTGGGGTGATCGGATAACCGAAAAAGTGCTTACATCCGGCGCGGATCGCCGCTTCGGCAATGGCTTCGTTTCCCTTCATTAAATATTTCTGTCCCATTTGATCCAATCCTTTCCAAAGGTTATTTTTCTACCGTGATGACACAGTCCGGACACATGGTGGCGCAGATCGCACATCCGATGCAGTCCTCTCCCCGGACAGGAACCGCCGGGTTGTAGCCTTTCAGGTTCAGTTCCTTTTTCAGCTCCAAAACCTTCTTCGGGCAAAAATGGACACAGAGGCCGCAGCCCTTGCATTTTTCTTCGTCAATGGTTACTTTGGCCATATGGCACATCCTTTCTTCCGTCACCGTTAAAAATTCGGTCCGACGTAAATAGTAACAGGGTAAATGGAATAAGACGATAACTCGTCCGCGTAACGGCTTTCTACCGCAGTAGCCCAAAGGGGAACGCCGGAAACCGTCTCACACTCCTCGGCAAAGGGGATGGACCGCAAAACGGTTTCACCGTCGGTTTCCTTCCCTAAGTTGGAGTTGTTAAACAGTTTCGTCGCCCGCAAACCGGAAGCCGCTTCGATCTCCCGCATCACGGTAAGGGCGTCCTCGGGGTTTTTGGTCAGATACCGGTAACAGTTGATCACATAGATCAGCTCGTAACCAACATCGCGAATCTCTTCGCTGTACCGGCCAAGGGCAATCGCCCCCGCGTCGTCGCCGCCCACGTCGATGATAATGACGCCTTTCTTTTGCCGCAGCACGCCGTCCACGGCGCCGGAAAGGGCGGGAATATCCAAATTGGTGTTCGCGTAGACCGGAGCAATGATCTCGATTCCTTCCTGCGAAAACAGCTTGGAAAAATCGGCGGTGCGAAAATAAGGATTCACAATATCCAAATCGATCACCGTTACCGGCTGTCCCGATTTTTTCGCGTCCAGCGCCAGATTGACCGCCAAATTGGTCTTTCCGCTTCCGTAATGCCCGGTAATGATGGTGATCCAACGATCCTTTTCCATAGCTTTTCCTCCAGAGTCTCGCTTCGGTCCTTTCATTTTACTACATTAAACGCGTAAAGGGAATCCTTTTTTTGAAAAAAGGGTGAAAAAAACAAAAGGGAGCCTTTGCTCCCTTTGTTTTTTAGCTATTTTGGTTTATGCCGATATCCGACGTTTCATTAAATATGAATAGCGCCGATCAAAAGAGAAATCAGCAGCATAATAATGGTGACCAAAAAGGCCAGAGGTATGGTTTTTTTCTGGTGTTCGCCCAGCTCGACACCCGCTAATCCAATCAAAAGGAAGGTGGATGCCGTTAAGGGAGATACCGGAAAGCCGGTGGTCATCTGGCCTAAAACCGCGGCGCGCGCCACATCCAGCCCGGAGGTACCGAGTCCTTCCGCCGTACTGCTCAGCACCGGAAGGATCCCATAGTAGAAAGAGTCGGGATCAAACAACAAGGATGCGGGCATACCCAACACACCTACGATTACTGGGAAAAATTTTCCAAGGGACGCAGGGATCACCGATACCAGTGCGTTGGCCATTTCCGAGATCATACCCGTCCCCTTCATAATGCCGGTGAACGCGCCGGCGGCAAACAGCACCGAGCACATCATCAGCGCCTCCTTGGCGTGGGCGTTGACCCGCTCACCCTGCTGGTCAGGATGAGGGTAATTGATCGCCATAGCCAGCACAAAGGCGATCATAAAAATCACTGCCGGAGCAAAACCGGAAAACAACAAAGCGACGATCGCCAAAAAGATGAGGCCCACATTGACCAAAAACAGCTTCGGGCGAAGAAGGCTTCTTTCTTCCTCAGAAAGCTCCTCGTCATTTAAGGACAAAATCAGTCCGATCGTCGCCGCGCCGCCGTTTTCCTTTTGCATTCGCATCGCTTCCCGTTTTCCCAAAAGTCCGGCAATCAAAAAGACGGAGATCAAGCCGCAGATGACTGGAATACAGAGAGGCATAAAGAACTCAATGACGTCGATGTTCATAGCGGTGGCTGCGCGAATGGTGGGACCGCCCCAGGGAAGAATATTCATAACACCGGCAGCCAGCGCTACCACCGTCGCCAGCGTCGTACGCCGCATTCCCACCGCGTCATAAATGGGGATCAGCGCCGGAACACAGATCAAAAAGGTAACCGCGCCGCTTCCGTCCAAATGGACCAGCATCGCCAGCGCCGCCGAACCGATGGCGATTTTGACCGGCGAAGTACCAATCAGCCGCAAAATGGCGCGAATGATCGGCCGGAAGGTACCGGCATCTGTCAAAACGCCAAAGAACAAAATGGAAAAAATAAACATAACGCCGGTCGCCGCAACCGAACCGATCCCTGAAGAGCCGGTAATATATCCGCCCAGCGCCTTTACGTTTTCCAGTACGTTGATCGTGCCGTCTTCTCCTTCTATAAAGAAGCAGGCGATAACGCCGACCACCACCGGGACTCCGATCAAAGCTGCGGTAGGCGACATCTTTTTGGTCATAACCAAAACCAAAAGCAAAATCACCGCAACAAATCCCAAAACCGCAAGCATAGTAGATAGCCTCCCTCAAATTCCGAAAATCGTCCTTATCATAAGGCAATCCAAGTGGTTTTGCAACCAAAAAAGCAATTTTTCGGGAAATTATTCAAAAAAAAATTATTTTCTACCGAGAAATGAGAAAAAACACAAAAACCGGAGAAAGGCTCTCCGGTTTTTCCTGGTTTCATTAAACCGCTGCGTTTTTCCGCTTCGCCGACTGAAGCTGCATCTTTAGTTTGTCCGTCAGCATCGCGATAAATTCCGAGTTAGTGGGTTTGCCCCGATTGTTTTGCACCGTGTAGCCAAAATAAGAATTGAGCACATCCACGTCGCCTCGATCCCATGCAACCTCAATCGCGTGGCGGATCGCCCGTTCCACTCTCGAAGGCGTCGTCTCGAATTTCTTCGCCACCGCGGGATACAGCTGCTTGGTGACCGAAGTCATGATCCCGTTTTCCTTCACTGACAAAAGAATGGCTTCTCTCAGGTAATGATATCCCTTGATATGAGCCGGAACGCCGATCTCGTGGATCATCTCCGTCACTTTCAGCTCCAGTTCTTCCACGACCTCCGCTTTTTCATACATTTGCTCTTTATGCGCGCTCAGCTCATCCCCCGCCAACGCTTCGATGCGGCGAAGCACCACCGAATGTTCCAGAGGTTTCAGCATAAAATAGCAGTGGGGATGGCGGGCAACCATATTTTCCACAAAGGGATTGATAAAAGAAGAGGTGATGATAAAACGGGGCATTTCCTCCTCTTTTAGATTTTCCAGCACACCCATCGCGTCGGTATGCCGAAGCTGAACATCCATAACCACCACATCCGGATGGTAGTCCCGAATCGCCGAAAGAACCTCAAACCCGTCCCGACGACGAAGGATGACCCGATATCCCTTTTGTGTCAACTGTTCCTGATAATAAGCCCCAATATCTGCGGAATCTTCGCTGATCACGATAGTCTTTTGACTGTTCAAAAGAGAACGCCTCCCAAATATGTATTTTTTAGCAATAATTGTGAATATATCTTATCATTTTGGAATAATGATTGCAAGTCGATTCTTGTAAGAACGGAAAAGTTCGGCTCTTTGTAACATCTCTCGCCCCATTTTTTGTAATAAGTAAATCAAATTAGCAAACTGAAAATCAAAGTATTTTGTCGAAATCTGTTGATTTTTAGAGTAAATACCTTATTATATTAAAAAATTGTCGAATTATATTCAAATTTAATTGGCATTCGTAAAATATAAGGATTTTCAGTGAAATTAAGTGTGTTTTTGTCGATAAAAGTAATCTCTTTTTCGTCATTTTCAGTCTTTTTTCGACGGAAGGAAGAAAAATGTATGAAGAAAGGAAAAAGCATGAAAATCCGTATGAAATCTGGACAACAAAAAAGGAAGGCCAAAAGCCTTCCTTCTTGTTTAGAACCCTGCGGCGTGCCATTCATTCTCGTCCGACAGGTTTTGAAGCATATTCTCGATAAAAATACCGTAGCCTCGAGTAGGGTCGTTGACAAATACATGGGTGACGGCGCCGATGATCTTTCCGTTTTGGATCAGCACCGATCCGCTCATGCCCTGGACGATACCGCCGGTACGCTCCATAAGCTCCGGATCGGTTACTTGGATCACCATATCTTTTTTGCCGGTACCGCCGTAGTTTACCTTTTCGATATTGACTTCATATTCCTTGGGTCCGTCATTTTCCACCGTAGTGATCAGCGTAGCCGCCCCTTCGGTGATCTCATAGGATGCCGCCACCGGTATGGGCTCCGCGTCTGTCACCGGACAGCTGTTCAAGGTACCATATACGCCAGTATCGGTATTTTTCTCCAATTTTCCCGATGCACGGCGTGTGGTAAAGGTTCCCTGGAGCTCACCGGGAGCGCCCGCTTCCCCTTTTTTCACATCCAGTATGGCGACTGGAACCACTTCGCCGCTTTGGAAAGGTAGCAACGTTCCGGTATCCGCATCACAGACACCATGCCCCAATCCTCCGAACTCCCCGGTCACGTGATCGTAAAAGGTAATGGTCCCGATTCCCGCCGAGCTGTCTCTTCCCCAGACGCCAATTTGATAACTTTCGGTGGAAAGCTCTTTTTGAGGAAGGATGGTGACCTGTTTTTGCTCATCATCCCGATATACCGTCATCGTCAGCGCTTCCCCCTTACAGGCAGCCACCTCCTCTTTCAGCTCCTCAAAGGATGAGATCTCCGTTTGGTTGACGGCGACAATGGTATCTCCTACCTCTAATCCATCCCGCTCGGCAGGGCTGTATGTCCCGGATTGGGTTTCAATAGGGGTAAAGCCCACCACGATGACGCCCTGAGCCAAAAGCTTTAATCCAAAAGGCGTCCCGCAGGGAACCAAATACCGGGTGGACACCTCCGTCACTGTCGCGGTCTTTACCGGAATAACGCCAAACAGGCGGATCTCCCGTTCGGATGAGAGGGATTGTCCCAGACACTCTGCCGTCAGATGCTCATAGGGATGGCAGGAAAACTCGCTCCCCTCGGAGAGATAAAACCGATCCGGCAGCACACCGTTTAGATACCAGACCATCGCCATAATTCCCGTCGTAGCCAAAGAGAGAAAAAGGGCGGCTGTCCTTGTGATCTTTTTTGCCATGTTTTCATTTCCTTTCATTTTTCGCTCCCTTTTTACCTTATGAAAAAGGAAAGCGTTTATCCATTCTGAAATCTGCCTTTTTTGGAAGACAAATGGAGTTTATGGAAACATCCTTCCTTTTAGTGTAGAAAAAAGCAGCCGCCCTTTTTGCCCGAAACAGTCGATGGAAAAAATTTTTTTGATTTTGTCTTTATCGGGGCGCAGAAAATAAAAAAAGCGGGTCGAGGTTCCCCTCTTCCCGCTTATGGCATTTTTTCTATTATAAAAACAAATTTCTATTGCAAAAACAAAAGCTCTCCGTTTTTCGGAGAGCTTTCGCTGGAGGCGTCACCCAGATTTGAACTGGGGATCAGGGAGCTGCAGTCCCACGCCTTACCACTTGGCTATGACGCCTTAGACAATACACTCCCAGCAAAAAGCCGGGAGCGACATAAACATCTGGAGCGGATTACGAGGCTCGAACTCGCTACCTCCACCTTGGCAAGGTGGCGCTCTACCAGATGAGCTAAATCCGCAATGGTGCCTCCGGTCGGAATCGAACCAACGACACGAGGATTTTCAGTCCTCTGCTCTACCGACTGAGCTACAGAGGCAAAATGGCGACCCGCATGGGGCTCGAACCCACGACCTCTAGCGTGACAGGCTAGCGCTCTAACCAACTGAGCTAGCGGGCCATTTGGTGGGGACAACAGGGCTCGAACCTGTGACCCCCTGCTTGTAAGGCAGGTGCTCTCCCAGCTGAGCTATACCCCCGACTCTTTGCCTTTTGGTTCACACGAAGTGAACGAATATCATTATACACACAGTGCTTCGGTTTGTCAATAGCTTTTTTCAAAAAATTTTGATTTCCCAAACTTGCTTTTCCATGCCGTTTGCGGTATACTGAAAATATTGACGAAAAAGGTCAAAAAGAAAGGAGACAGGCATGAATCAAACGAAACCGTCACGTTTTGCCGCCGTTGTTTCTATCGTCAATCTGGTCTTATTTGCAGTGGGGATCTTTGCGGCAATTACGTTGCTTGTGGGAATGAAAAACGCCGAAAGGACGGGGACCTTTTCGGTTTTTGGCTGTTCGCTGTATCTGAATAAAACAGAGGCGATGATGCCCGATTACGAAAAAAATGATGTCCTCTTTATTAAGGAAAAGGACTTGGTAAACTGTAAATTAGGCGACGACATCGCTTTTTATTACCAGGCCGGTGAAGAAGAGTATATCGGTATCCGCACCTTGCTTTTGGTGGACGGCACCGAATTAGTCCTCACTGACGGCGCCGGTGAGGAACTGGTGCTGGACGCGGGGGAGATCCAGGTCATTGGCACGGTATCCGGCCACAGCGCTTTTTTAGGAAAAATGGTGGTCATGCTCCAAACCGATGACGGCAAGGTCATGTTCTTATGGTGGTGCATTGGCATTGTCTGTTTCTTATGCGGCATTACCCTCTTGGCCCATGTCCTTTCTTCGGTAAAAAACCGAAAAGCCGCGGGAAAAACCGATTACCATACCGTAGAGATCGACTGGGACAGGGATTTTGAATAAGCAGATCCATTTATTTCCGGTTTTTTTAAAGGAGTAATTGTTATGAAAACCCTCATGGTTGCCCAATCCGGCGGACCCACCGCCGCTATCAACGCTACCCTGGCGGGGGTCATTGACGCCGCTCAGGCTTCCCCGGATATCGACCGGATCTACGGATGCCGCCATGGGATTGAGGGCGTCCTCCACGAAATGTTTGTGGATCTGACGGCCTTTTCTGAAAAAGAAAAGCTCAAGGCTACGCCTGCGATGGCTTTGGGCTCCTGCCGGTTCAAGCTTCCTGCCGAACCGGAAAGCTCCGTCTACCAGCGGGTCGCTGATGTTTTTTCCCGATATAATGTCGGGTACTTTGTTTATATCGGCGGCAATGACAGTATGGATACCGTCAAAAAGCTTTCCGCCTTTTTCCGGGATCAACCGGACGCGCCGGTGATCGTGGGTGCGCCCAAAACCATCGACAACGACCTTCCCGGTGTGGATCACACCACCGGATTTGGAAGTGCCGCCCGGTATTTGGCTCTCACTATGGAAGAATTATGCAGGGATCTTTCCATTTATGCCGTCAAATCGGTCACTATTGTAGAAATTATGGGAAGAGACGCGGGCTGGCTCACTTTAGCTGCCGGACTCCCCCGTTTTTTAGGTGGCGCCAAACCGGATATCATCGCTATTCCCGAGGTGCCCTTTGATCCCGAGGAGATGCTTTGCACCATTCGCCGCCTGCACCAAACGCAAAACGGACTGGTGATCGCGGTCAGCGAAGGGATCCGGGATAAGGACGGCAATTATATTGGTGCTTCCGCCCAAAGCGGCGCCGTAGACCAGTTTGGACACAGCTACCTCGCCGGTGCGGGAAAGTATCTGGAGCATTTGGTGAAAGAGCGGATCGGATGCAAGGTCCGTTCCATTGAGATCAGCCTGATGCAGCGCTGTTCGGGGCTTCTCGCTTCCGCCACCGACCTGGATGAGGGCTTTTCTTTGGGACAGTTTGCGGTTTCCCTCGCGTGTCAGGGAAAGCAGGGAACTATGGCGGGGATCCGGCGGATCCAAAACCATCCCTATCAAACCGAGCTGTTCGCATTGGATGTCGGTCAATGCGCCAACCAGACCCGTTATGTGCCACAGCGCTGGTGGGATCTGGATTCCCCTGCGGTGAAGCAGGAAATCTGCGAGTACCTTCTCCCTTTGATCGAAGGAGAAGCGCCCCGGTTTTATGGAAAAAACGGGCTGCCGGACTATGTGATTTTCGAATAAACGTCTCCCCTTCGCTAAATGCGAAGGGATTTTTGTTACAGTCAAAAAGCTGTGCCGCTTTTGCGGCACAGCTTTTTTATTTTGGACAGAAATTACTCCACCAAGCCCGTCTCTTTCATATTGTAGTAAGCGGCGGTCACAGTCGCCAGCGGATCCAGGTTGTACATAAAGTCCTGCTCGATAATGGCGTAATCGATACCCATATCCAACGCCTGCTGCAGGCAGCCCTTCAGATCCAGCTTACCGGTGCCGGGAGTGGTAAACCGAGGCATCACGATGGTGCGCGTCTTGCGCTCCTGCTCTACGCCGCCTTCCGCAAAGTCCTTGATGTGGACCGCGCAAAGACGATCGCCCAGCTGTTTCATAACCTGCACCGGATTGAAGCCGGCATAGGTCGCCCAGCCGCAGTCCAGCTCGAACTTCAAATCATCGGTGTTGGCAGCCATCAGGTAGTAGAAAGGAACACCTTTATAGCAGGTGAGGAATTCCTCGTCGTGGTTATGGAAGCAGGTCACAATGCCTTCTTTTTTCAAAGCAGCGGCGACCGTTTCCATCAATTCCACATTCTTCATCGCCGCATCGTAGGTAAGCGGCTCTTCATACTGACCGAAACGATACTGCGCCACTTCGCTCACCATAAAGGTGGTGCGGGTCAGGCCGTACGCCAGCGTTTTTTCCGCGATATTTTTGATGAGGGTATCGGTATCCACCGAAGGATTGGCAAACGCGATGGTGGAAAGGGGCTCAAGCCCTAAATCTCTCAGCTTTTTCACCGCTTCTTTCAGTTCATCCAAAGAAGCGCCCATCATATTTCTCGCCGCCATATCGGGGACTTCAAAGCCCTTATAGCCGATATCCGCGAATTTCTTCAAGAGATCAAAGGGATCTTCAATATCTCTCGGAATAAAACCGGTACCGATCATTGCCGCTTTTAACTTTGCCATAAAAATCTCTCCTTTTCGCTTAATTTCTATTTAGGATGGATGGTTCGCTTGCAACTTGAAGTTATGAATGGTTTGGGCGAAATATTCTATGACAGCCTTTCCGTTTCAGGAGTTACCCCTAAGAGCTTCCGGCCGTCTTCTTCGCCAAAGGGAAGGATGGTTTTTTCGTCTCCGTCCCGCACGATTTTTCCAATTCCCTGGTTCCCGGCGGCAATCCACCGAACCCCTTCTTCGTCAGGGTCGGTTAAACAAAGGATATATTCGTCCCCGATTTCCATTAAGGGGGCGCCATAAATCGGATAAATAATATAATCCCCGTCTACACCTCCGGTTTGTGAGACTTCTACTGTTTCGAAGACCTCCCCAGAAATCGTTTC
>CALWZB010000068.1 GCA_944385915.1 uncultured Clostridia bacterium
TCACCGGAGACGGGGAAAGCGAAAGTCTTTTGGGACCGTTATGGAGCTTAAAAAAATTTGTAGTCATGAATGAAATCGACAAGGAATTAGTGCGAAGAGACAGATACCAGGGAAAACGATATTCCCCTCCCCCAAAAAAAGAAAGGCGATAAAGCAAAAAAACACCGGAAAGCGTACTTTCCGGTGTTTTTTATTGCAACTTATTCGACGGTAACGCCTTCGACCCCTTCCAGGTCCGCAGCGTAATCAGAAACCGTCTCCTCGGACTCTTCCTCAACAGGAGCAGGCTTCTCTTCTTCCAAAGTGGCGCGGATGGAAAGGCTTACTTTCTTCTTCTCGTAATCCACTTCGATGATCTTGGCGTCCACTACGTCACCTACCTTTAGCACATCCGAGACCTTATCGATCCGGCGGTTGGCGATCTGGGAAATATGGATCAAGCCATCCACACCGGGAATGATCTGGGCAAAAGCGCCAAAGCTGGTGATGGAAACAATCTTGACGGGGACAACAGAATCCACAGCGAAATCCCGTTTGAAGATCTCCCAGGGATTGTCCTCGCTCTTCTTATAGCCAAGAGAAATTTTCTTTTTCTCGGTATCAATGTCTTTGATATACACTTCTACCGTGTCGCCGATCTTAACCACCTCTTCGGGGGATTTGATCCGGGTCCAGGACAGCTCGGTAATATGGATCATACCATCCACACCGCCCAAGTCGACGAAAGCGCCGTAAGAGGTGATGGATTTGACTTCTCCATGGTAAACCTTGCCCACTTCGACTTCGTTCCAAAACGCTTCTTGTTTCGCTTTCTTCGCTTCGTTAAGGACCGCACGGATAGAGCCTACCGCTCTGCGGCGGCGCTCATTGATCTCGATCACCTTAAACTGGACCTCTTTTTTCAAGAGAGTGGAAAGATCCTCTACTCTCCGATCGGAAGCCAGAGAAGAAGGAACAAAGATCTTCATATTGTTGCAAAGCACTAAGATACCGCCTTTGACAACGTCGGTGACGACGCCATCCATCACAGTACCTTCCTCGTAAGCCTTGCAGATCTCGTCGTAGCCCCGCTCGGCGTCGCAGCGCTTTTTGGACAGGGTCACAATGCCCTCTTGGTCATTGACCTTTAACACGATCAGCTCGATCTCGTCGTTGACATGCACATTAGCGGCGATGTCGAAGTTGGGATCATCGCTCAACTCGGAAGCGGGAACGATACCGGCCTGCTTCGCCCCAACATCAACATGGATCTCATTCGGAGCGACGGTAGTAACAATGCCTTTTACCTTTTTGCCTGTATATAATTTCTCATTGAGAGACTGCTCCAAAAGCTGGGCAAAATCGAGCTCCTCCTCTTTAGTTTCGAGCTCCTCGCCCTGTTTTTCCAGAATTTCACTCATGGTATTTAGTACCTCCTTGATGATATCTGCCGGAGTGGATGCGCCGGCAGTTACGCCAATTCTATTATGACGTAAAATCGGATAATTGTCAAGTTCTGTTTTATTTTCGATCAAAATCGTCTCGCAGTACTGGCGGCAAATCTGGTACAGCTTCTGGGTATTGGAGCTGCTCTTTCCACCAATGACAACCATCAAATCCGATTCTTTGGACAGCTTTTCCGCCTCTTGCTGGCGACAAGCGGTCGCATTACATATTGTATCAAAAAATAAGACGTTTGTATAGAGCTTTTTTATCATTTGTTGAAATTTTATCCAACTTTTTTTCTGAAATGTGGTCTGGACGACTACTGAAAGAGGCGGCTCCCCTTGTTTTTTCGTTTTCTCCAAAAAAGTGAGAAGGGCATCCTGCTGATCCGCCGCGACCGCCGGACCATAAGCGTGTCCTAAAATTCCCTGCACCTCCGGATGATTTGGATCGCCGATGATGAGGATCCTTCGTCCCTTTTGGGACTCGTCTGCCACAATGCGATGGATCTTCGCTACAAAAGGACAGGTGCAGTCGACGATCTTTCGCCCTTCCAGCGCCTCGTAAACCTCTCTTCCGACGCCATGGGAACGGATGATCACCGTCTCGTTTTCCTCAAGCTGGGAAAGGGATTTATCCAAGACCCCCGCTTTTCGAAGGCGCTCTACAACCTCCGGGTTATGGATGATCGGCCCTAAAGTTGCCGCTTTTTCCCCGGTGCCTGCGATTTCAAAGGCCTTGTTGACCGCCCGGTTTACTCCAAAGCAAAAACCCGCCGTCTTCGCCAGTCGAATCTGTTTCATACCTTCTCCCAAAGCGCCGTCATCCGATCAGAAATGATTTTGGTTCCATAACGCAAAGCGGATATCTTTTTCTCCGCTCCCTTGATCTGAAGCGTTTCAAAAGGGATCATCTCTCCGTAAGAAATGGTGATCTCTTTTCGAAGGAAGCGGCGCTTTCCTTTTTTAATGATACAGGGGAGGATATCCGCCCCTGTCTGCGCCGCTACCAGCGTAATACCGGGCATGATCCGCCCCATCTTTCCGGTGCGGCTTCGGGTGCCTTCGGGGAAGATCCCCAAAACACATCCGTCGTTTACAATGTTGACAGCATGATGGATCGCCCCCATATCGCCGCTGTTCCGATCCACCGGAAACGCTCCCAGCTTTCGTATCAGCGCTCCAAAAAAGCGATTGTGAAACAATTCCTCTTTTGCCATAAAATAAATTCGGGGCTTGACCTTGACCCCGACAAATATGGGATCCACCAGGGAAATGTGGTTGGAACAAAGGATAAAGCCTCTCCTGCTGTCGCTTGGAATATGCTCCAAGCCCGAAAAAGTGACCCGATACATTATATGGAGCACCACGGTGACCACGGCACGGGCAAACTCGTAAAACGCCATAGCCTTTAACCGATCTTGCTGAGAATGACTGCCTTGACCTTTTGGATAGCCGTTTCCAGATCGTCTTCGGTGGTATCCACCAACACCGCGTCATCCGCCTGTTTTAACGGCGCGATCTCCCGATGGCTGTCATTGTAGTCCCGCTCTTCGATCTCCTTGAGCACGGTGTCAAAATGAACGTCCTCACCCCGGTCAAACAGCTCCTTATACCGGCGGCGCGCCCGTTCCTTGGCGGATGCCGTCAGATAAATTTTCACGTCCGCGTTAGGCAAAATCACCGTACCGATATCCCGGCCGTCCATGATCACATTGTTCTCCTCCGCTAACTTCCGCTGAAGGGAGAGCAAAAAGGTACGGACCTCGGGGTGTGCGGAAACATGGGACGCCGCTACCGTTACCACCGGTTTTCTGATTCGCTCGGACACATCTCTTCCATTTAAAAATACATGTTGATGGCCGCCTATATGCTGAAGGGTAACGTCGATCTCCGAAAGAAGGGCTGCAACCGCCTCACGGTTGGTGGTAGTGACCGCCTGTTCTACGGCATACAGGCCAATGGCGCGGTACAATGCTCCTGTATCGATATAAATATAGTTCAGTTCCTTGGCCACCGCTTTGGCGATGCTGCTTTTGCCCGCGCCGGCGGGTCCGTCGATTGCTACTGAAATCATAACTTTTCCTCCATGAAACGTTGTTTGACCGTGTATCGATGCAAATCTTTATATTCTGTCTCCAAAAAAGGAGTGCGCAGCGCCAGGGAAAACACCCGGGTCGCCTGCTCCTCTTTTTCTCCGAAATCGGGAAAATCCTCTTTTAAACGGGAAAACGCGTGGTAAACCGGAAGCGCGTTTCGCTTTTTGATCTCTCTCAACAGCTTTTGACCGGTTTCATTCATATCCAAAACCCGGATGTACGGAGCCGGCGCCGCCGAAAGGGAAGCATCCATCCCCACCAGCGCGCCGCCGAAAATCCTTCTTAGCCGGCTTAAAGGATACCGCTTGGATTTGAGCCTTTGTTCCAGCTCCGAAAGGGAAAGGCTTTGCCCCGCATCCCGCCGGATCTTATGCTCTAACCCTTCCGAAACACCGGGAATACGGGACAGCGCATCATCCGGCATGACAGAAAGAAGATACAAAATCGTCTTTTCTAACAAAGCCGGATCGGTAAACGCCCCCTCGTCTGCTGCCTTTTGATAAAGCGGCTGCGTTTCTTTGGGCACACAGCGGGAAACCAGCGAAAAATCGTCGCTGCGAAGGCACCATCTGAGAAAAGATGCCGAAGCGATCCCTTCGTTTTCCCCCTCATCGTGATGCAAGACCCCTTTCCTTTTTAAAGGAAGGATCTTTTCAGGAAGCCCCATATCCAAAAGCTGTTTACAATACAAAACGCCCAACAGACTGTTAGGATAGGTAAAAAGGCGCCAGATCGGATCCGGCAAAAACGCCTTGGCGCTTTCAAACCAGGCGCGGGGGTAGGATTTTCCTTCCTTTTGCTTTTCTTTGAACAGCGCCTGGATCCCCGGGTCCGAAAATCCTCTTGCGGCGGCAAAAAAATCTTCCGCCTCCCCTATTTCCGTTCCAAAGCACAAGGTAAAAGGAAGATCCATGCCCTTGAGCAGGGAAACGGCGCCAAAGGAAAACCCCTCCGCCGAAGAGAGGACATATGGGACCGGAAGCTCCACCACCAGATCCACACCGCAGGAAACCGCGGCAGAGGCGCGAATCCATTTGGAAAAAATTGCCGTTTCGCCACGCTGCACAAAATTCCCGCTCATCACAGCGACCACCGCGTCAAAACCCGCTTTCCGAATTTCACGGATCTGGTATTGGTGTCCCGAGTGAAACGGGTTGTATTCGGCGATTATGGCGGCAACCTCCATAGTTTCCCCCTTTTGTAAGGCTTTTTTATGACAAAAAATTCCGGCTTTTTATAAAAAGCTCGGAAAACCTCTTGAAATTCCGCATCTATTATATTACTATATATTGTAGTTGGTTCAAAGTCAAGCCTCAAACAAGGGTTTGCGCCCCGGAAGCGGTTTTTTGTTGAGAACTTTACAATCTTTTTACATTTTATGGAAACCGCTTCTATAAAAATGCCAAACGGAGGAAATGAAAATGAAAATTCTGGTCATCAATGCAGGCAGCTCTTCTTTGAAGTATCAGCTCATCGATATGGACAATGAGTCGGTCATTGCCAAAGGAAACTGCGAGCGCATCGGCATCGATGGGTTGATCACCCATAAGGCCAATGGAAAAGAGATCAAATACAATGTCTCCTTCCCCACCCATAAGGAAGCCTTTATGGAGGTCGTCAAGGTCCTTACTGACGGTGAAGGCAAAGTGATCGACAGCGTCAGCGAGATCTCCGCGGTAGGACACCGGGTCCTCCACGGAAGCGAAGTTTACAAATCCTCTACCCTGGTCACCGATAAAGTCATCGAAGACATTTTCGCTTTCCGGGAATTAGGCCCCTTACATAATCCTCCCCAGGCTACCGCGATGAAAGCGTGCCAGGAAGTGTTCGGCAAGGACGTTCCCAACGTAGCTATCTTCGATACCTCTTTTGGTCAGACTATGCCCAGACAGGCGTATCTTTTCGGTGTTCCCTACGAGTACTACGAGAAATACTCCATCCGCCGCTATGGCTTCCATGGAACCAGCCATCGCTACATCAGCCAGCGTTACGGCGAGATCAAAGGCGGCTTAGAGGGCACCAAGATCATTACCTGCCACCTTGGAAACGGAAGCTCCATCTCTGCGGTCAAAGACGGAAAATGTGTGGATACCTCTATGGGTATGACGCCTCTTGACGGTTTTATTATGGGCACCAGAAGCGGTGGGGTCGATCCCTCTGTCGTCACCTACATTATGAATAAGGAAGGCTTTACCCCCGACGAAATGTCGGATATGCTCAACAAAAAGTCCGGATTCCTCGGCCTTTCCGGAATCTCCAGCGACTGCCGGGATATCCAAAATGCCGCGAAAGAAGGAAATGACCGGGCGATTATGACCATCGAGGTTCTCGTCTACCAGATCAAGAAGTTTATCGGCTCTTACGCCGCGGCAATGGGCGGTGTGGACGCTATTATCTTTACCGGCGGTATCGGCGAAAACGATGCGGTGATCCGGGAGAAGGTTTGCGAGAATATGGAATTTTTGGGAATCAAACTGGATCCGGAGAAAAACAAAGGCTCCAAGGAGCAGGCGATCTCCGCCGACGGTTCCAAGACCGAGGTCTGGGTCATTCCCACCAACGAAGAGCTTCTTATCGCCAGAGACACCAAAGAGATCGTGGAAAAGCTTTAATCGAAAATCAAAAAGCCGGTTTCCAAACGTTTGGAAACCGGCTTTTCCTTTTACCCGAACACCGTCATCAAAAGGGTGCCTCCGGTAATCAGTACAAGTCCTGCTGCACTTTTTTTCGTAAGCCTCTCCTTTAGAAAGAGACAGGAAAACGCCACCGTTACCAAAATACTCAGCTTATCAACAGGCACTACGATGCTGACGATCCCCTGCTGGATCGCCCGGTAATAGCATAGCCATGACGCCCCTGTCGCGATTCCTGAAAGAAAGATAAAGAAAAGCTCCTTAACAGCGATATCCCGGATCTTAGGACCTTTTCCCTTGAGAAACACCAAAAGCCACGCCAGCGGCAATACTACCGATGTGCGCACAGCGGTTCCCAGATTGGATTCCACACCCTCGATCCCGATTTTGGATAACACCGATGTCAGCGCGGCAAACACCGCCGAAAGACCGGCGTAAATAAGCCACCCTCTCCGGCTGCTTTCCAAAATACTTTCCTTTTTTTCGATCATCAGTAACGTTCCCGCACCGATCAGGACGATGCAAAACATCCGAAACAGCCAATGCTCAGTTTCACCTAAAATCAAAATCGCAAAAATAACGGTGAGCACCGTGCTGTTTTTATCCACTGCCGCTACCTTATTCACTTCCCCTATGGAAAGCGCTTTAAAATAACAGATCCAGGATGCGCCGGTCGCCAAACCGGAAAGAATCAAAAATAAGAAGGTTTGAGCATCCGTTTGCCTAAGCGTGGGAATGGAGCCGGAAAGAAACGCCATAAGCCATGCAAAGACAAAAACGATCCCTGTCCGAAGGGCAGTCGCCACGTCCGAATCGGTTTTTCTGATACCGCATTTGGCAAAAATCGCCGTCAATCCGGCGAAAAGGGCGGATAGACATGATAATACGATCCACATACTTTTCCCTCTCTCTTTAATTTCCCCTTCAGTGTAATGCAAAAAAGAAAAGGCGTCAATTCCTTTTTTCCGGAAAATGGCCAAAAAAGAGAAAGGATTTCCCTTTTATTATCAAAAAGGATGGTGCATATTGCTTCGCTTTTGACAGACAATAGTACTGCGATAGGAAATTGTAAACTATGGAGGAAAGATACATGAAAGCAACAGGCATTGTCCGAAAAGTAGATGAATTGGGACGGATCGTGATCCCCAAAGAAATTCGCCGCACTATGCGGATCAAGGAAGGAAATCCTTTGGAGATCTACACCGGAAGCGACGGAGAGGTCATCTTCAAAAAATATTCTCCTGTGGGAGAGATGGCGACCTTTGCCGCCGAATACGCCGACGTTTTGTATAAAATGGGGAGCCTTCCCGCCGTGATCTGCGACCGGGATCATATTATCGCGGCCGCAGGAATGCCCAAAAAGGAAGTGCTGGAACGGAGGATCACCCCCGCATTAGAGGAGATCATCGAATCCAGAAAGCCGGTCTCTTTGCTGAAGGACAAACACGTCCGGGCAGTAGAAGGCGTTGACCGCTATGCCGCTGTCTGCTGTCCCATCATTGCTGACGGCGACGTGACCGGAGGCGTAATGCTGTTATCGGAAAACCAGGCTTCCGTCAGCGACCTTCAGGTCAAATTGGCGCAGGCTGCCGCCGCGTTTATCGGAAAGCAGATGGAAAGCTAAAAAAGTCCGCCTAAAAGGGCGGACTTTTTCCTATTTGACCGGAGTTTTACAGATCTCTTTTAACGGACATTCCGGACAGCGGGGATTTTGGGCTTTGCAATACTCCCGACCAAAAAGCACCAGCCGGTGACAAAGGTCACTGCTTTTCTCCGGCGGCAAAATCTTTTTTAACGCCATCTCCACCTTATAGGGATCCTTTTCCCCATCGGTGAGGCCAAGCCTGCCGCTGATACGGATACAGTGAGTATCCGCCACCACTGCCGGCTTTCCGTACACATCCCCTAAAATAAGGTTGGCGGTTTTTCTTCCCACACCGGGGAGCTTGATCAGCTCCTCCAAGGTATCCGGCACCACGCCGTTATATTCATTTAACAGCATCACGGAAAGGTTTTTAATGTCCTTTGCCTTGGTCCGAAACAGCCCGCAGGGGTGGATGATCTCCTCGATCTCGCCCACATCCGCTTGAGACAGCGCATCCAAAGACGGAAACCGGGAAAACAATACCTTGGTGACCAAATTGACTCTGGCGTCGGTACACTGAGCGGAAAGCCTCGTCGCGATCAAAAGTTCATAGGGCTTTTGATAGGTAAGAGAACAAATCGCGTCCGGATACAGTTTTTCCAGTCCTTTGATCACCGCGTCTGCCCGCTCTTTTTTTCTCATTTTTTGCCTCCAAAGACGGAATTTCCTTCACAGTCGATCCCCACTACCAACGGAAAATCCCGAAAAGTCAGCTTTTTCACCGACTCGCAGCCCAGATCCTCATAAGCGATCACCTGGCAGTCGGTGATACATTGGCAGGCTAACGCGCCGGCGCCGCCCAAAGCGCAAAGATAGATCGCCCCGTTTCGGCAAATGGCGTCGGTCACCGTCTGGTTTCTCGGTCCTTTCCCAATCATGCAAAGCAGTCCCCGATCCAGAAGGTCGGGCGCAAATACATCCATTCTTCCCGATGTCGTGGGGCCGCATGACCCGATCGCCATCCCTTCCCTCGCTTCGGTGGGACCGGCGTAATAGACCGCCGCGCCTTCGATGGGGTAAGGGGGCTCTTCGCCCTTTTCCAACGCCGCCATGATCCGTTTATGGGCGGCGTCTCTGGATGTGTAGACCGTTCCGGAAAGAAGTACCTTATCGTAAGCATGAAGGGTCGGGATCACCTTTTTCAGATCCTTTACATCAACAGACACCGTTTTCATGATCCTGCTCCTTTTTCAGTGCCGCTAAAATCCCCTCGGCAGGGGACGCGGGGGTGTGGGTACCGATCTCTTCTCTGGCAACGGTAAGCTGCTTTTGGATGGCGTCTACCTCGTTGACTACTTCCTCGCTCAATCTCCGATAAGAGGAAATCAAAGCGTTCAGCTCGCTTTGGGCACGCTCAAAGGCATCGTTGACCTTGACCCGTTCGGAGAGGATGGTCCTTTCGATCTCGGACGCTTTTTCCACCGCCTTCCCCACAACGCCGTCAGCCAGCACCTTCGCCTCGGCGACGATCTCACCCACCGTGACCGAAAGCTCTTCACAGGAGATCTTTTTCTTTAACGTCT
The DNA here is from genome assembly GCA_944385915.1 of uncultured Clostridia bacterium. GTDB lineage: Bacteria > Bacillota > Clostridia > Oscillospirales > Ruminococcaceae > CALXGT01. Next base: position 9,325 of record CALWZB010000068.1, read on the forward strand.
CCACTTCTTCCATCAGCCGTTTATTATGCTGTTCCAAAACATTCCGTTTCATGGCAAATTCGCTGTTTTGGCTTTTGACCGCTACCATCTCCCGAGAAAGGACCTCATATTCCAGCTTGCTGTCCTTTAACGCCTGAAGCGTCTGATCCAGCGTCTTTTGCAGCCCATCCAAAGCGGCATTTTTCTCTTCTTCCCGCTGAGACGCCTCGGCGAGAGCATCCGAAAGAGACTGTTTTTCTTCTGTCAGCTGTTCCATTTGCTGTTTCAAAAGCCGATTCTCCTCATAAAGGGCATCGGTTTGCTTTTTAGCTTCTTCTTCATACTGAGAAAAGAAACGCAAAACGTCCTCCCGGTCAAAGCCGCCAAAGGCCGTCTTTTTAAACTGACCGTTCCATTCCATATTCCGTCCCCCTAACTTGTCCTTTCTGTCATTATACTAAATTTGAAAAGGGTTTTCAAGCGCTTACCGGTATACCAATTCTTTCCGGGAAAACAGCTTTTCCAATTTCCCTCTCGTTTTCGCGTCCAGCTTTATCTTCGGATTTCCCGGCAGATAGCGGTACTTCTGCTCATCGGAAAAATAAACCTTGATTTCCGTCCGCCCCGGACTTTTTTTCACCAGCTCCAAAAGAGGCTGGATCCTTTTGTCGGTTTGAGAGGGGATCTTGATAAACAGCGTTTTTACCGGCTGGCTTCGAGGGAGCGAGGATGCTGCCGCGATCCGGGTCACCAAAATAGAAGGCGCTTCCTCCTCTTTGACTGAAACCGTCCCTTCGATCAAAACCGGTTCTTCCTTTTGTAAAATCGACGCATAGGTCTGATACACCTCGGGAAACAGCACCAGCTCCGCTGAAGCGGTCTGATCCTCCAAGGTGCAAAAGCCCATAGGCTGTCCCTTTTTGGTGCGGATGGATTTCTGACTTATGATATTTCCAAACACCCGCACCGGGATCTTATCCCGGTTTTTCTTTCCTTCCTCTGAAACGATATCCATAAGGGGATCCACCGAATACCGCTCCAAAATATCTTCATAAGCGTCCAACGGATGGGAGGAAAGATAAAAGCCCAAGGTCTCATATTCGTACCGCAAAAGCTCGTTTAACGGGTATTCCTCACACTGGGTGATCTCCGGCTCCGGCCGCTCCAGCTGTCCTAAGGAAAACAGATCCATCTGCCCCGCCGCCTGGTTTTTCCCCGCGTAGGCAGCTGCATCCATGACCTGTTCCAAAGAGGTAAACATACTCCTTCGGTTATGGGGAAAGCTGTCCAGTGCGCCGCATCGGATCAGGCTTTCGATATTTTTTCGTCCTACCTCTTTTCCGTACAGCCGGCGGCAAAGATCGTTCAGATCCTTATAAGGTCCGTTTTCCCTGCGCTGCGCCGTTACCGCGTCAATGGTGGAACGTCCTAACCCTTTGATGGCAAGCAGCCCAAACCGGATCCCTTTATCTTCCACAGTAAAACGTCCCTCGCTTCGATTGACATCGGGAGGAAGAATGGGAATATGATTATTTCTTGCTTCGGAAATATATTCCATCAGCTTGGATGTATGATCCAAAACCGAAGTCAAAAGCGCCGCCAGATATTCCTTGGGGTAATGGTATTTTAGATACGCCGTCTGGTAAGATACAATCGAATAGGCGGCGGCATGGGATTTGTTAAAGGCATAAGAAGCAAAAGACGCCATCTCGTCAAACAGCCGGTTGGCAGTATTCGCATCCACGCCGTTTCGAACTGCGCCCGGACATTCTACCGTCCCGTCCTCTTTGACCTCCCCGTAGATAAAACGGTTCCGTTCCGCCTCCATTTCCGCTTTTTTCTTTTTGGCCATGGCCCTTCGCACCAGATCCGCTCTTCCATAGGAATACCCGGCGACCCGCCGGAAGACCTCCATGACCTGCTCCTGATAAATAAGACACCCATTGGTCACCTTTAAAATTGGCTCCAATAACGGCGTCAAATAGGTGATCTTTTCAGGATACCGGCGGTTTTGGATATAGGTGGGGATGGAATCGGAGGGTCCCGGCCGGTAAAGAGAGGTCACCGCCGTCAGATCCTCGATGCTTTCGGGGCGGACCTGGATCAGCACCTGGCGCATACCCGCCGACTCAAATTGGAATACGCCGGTGGTATCCCCTTTGGAAAACATGGAGAAAACCCCCTGATCCTCAAGAGAAATAGACTGTATGGAAAAATCAGGGATCCGCTTTCGCACCTCTTCCTCGCAATGATGGATCACCGTAAGATTTCTCAGTCCCAAAAAATCCATTTTCAAAAGCCCCAGTTCCTCTAAAGCCGTCATAGTATACTGGGTAACTACGGTATCGTCGCTTTTCGCTAACGGCACATAATGACTCACCGGCTCGGCGGTAATGACGATCCCCGCCGCGTGCATAGACGCGTGCCTTGGCATCCCTTCCACCTTTTTTGCCGTATCCAAAAGCTCTTTGACTTCGGGGTCAGCCTCGTAAAGGGCTTTTAATTCCCTGACCTCCTTTAACGCTATATCGACGGTGATCTTGAGCCGCATAGGGATCAGCTTCGCCACCCGATCCGCTTTGGGATAAGCGATGCCAAGGGCTCTGGCTACATCCCGCACCGCCGCTCTCGCCGCTAAGGTTCCAAAGGTGACGATCTGGGCGACCCGATCCGACCCGTACCGGCGAATAACATAATCGATG
>CALWZB010000069.1 GCA_944385915.1 uncultured Clostridia bacterium
CGGTTTCTCCTTCAAGAACCGAAATATCCTCTTCCTCAACCGCCAAAACCGCACCAAGCTCTTCCAAAGTACGAAGATAGGAAAGAATATCCGCTTTCAATAACCGCCTGCCGTCAGGCGTGTTGTGGGCTTTTCCAATATACCCGTTTTCAAAAATGGTACGAATATCCTTGCTTAGTCCGTCCAACACCCGCAGCGGACGGTTTTTGGAAAAAATCTGCCCTTTTTCCGAAGTGAAAGAGGTAAAGGTGTTGATGTCCTTTTCCACTACCACCCGGTCTCCCTTTCCGACAAAAACGATCTGCCCTTTTTGAAGAGCGTCTTCGATCTGCGAGCCGGTAAACTCCCCGTAAGCCGCCGCCGCACCGTCGTAGACATCGTAGGTGTTGGATTGATTGACCTGAGCCGCCGCCGTCATCGCCGCAAAATAAACGGTCGCCTCTTCCTTGGAAACAACGGTTCCATCCGATAGGATCACGCCGTTTTTGACGGAAATGATGCCCTCATAATCCGCCTGTATATCCGGAAGAACACCCTGGATCTTAACACCCTCGGTCTCCCGCATCTCCTTGACGAAAGCGACTGCCTGTTCCTTGACACTGGCGTCATCACAAACCAAAGCGAAGGTATCAAAGGAAGCGGTTTTCGCCTGGTCAAAAAATCCGTCATAGTCCTCTTCACCGTCAGTTCCACCGGAAAGGGTAACGCTCCCCGCCGATAAGGTGCCGGAAAAATCGATGAAAGCGCTGTGTAAGCCCGATAGATCGGTTGCTTTAAGCTTTTCCTCCTCTTTGCCGTCCAACAGTACCGACACGGTAAAGCCTTCCTCGCCCTCCTGGATCAAAACCGAAAAGCGATTGCCGTAACTGCCGCTAAACCGCGCCGTAGCTGTCCAGTCTCCCTCGGTTCCCACAGCTTTTTCTCCGGTGTTCAGCCGGTAAAGAAGGATCTTTCCGGCCCTTTTCGCGCCTTCCCGAAGTAAAAACAACGCGGGATCACTCTCATAAATCCCAAGCAGCCCAAACACATCGGTATCCCGATCAATGGATACCATCGTCTTCTCCGGCCCAAAGGGAAGAGATAAGGGAAGTAAAACGGTTCCCCGTTCGCTGAAGACGTTTTGTGTTTCCTGAGACAAAAAGTTAATGTATACGCCGGGGCGTATTTTATTCTGAGTCAAAAAGGTTCCGCCCGCCAACTCTATCCGTCCTTTCTTTGACCTACGGTCACTAAAATTTTCTCCCGCTCCATAATGCCGTCTTCCTCCTCTGTCTGGATCCATCCGATCCCATTGACGGTAAATAAAGCGGTCACCTGATCTTCCTTTGGTTCTATCCGGATTTCCCCTGCCGCAAGGGGCGCAAGAACCGAAAAAAGCGTCTCCCCTTGCTTGAACGCCGCCAGATGATCCCGCTTTTCCAAAAAGAGAGTCACCTCATACTCTGTGGAAAACCGATACCGTTTTCCAAGCTCCTTTTCCCGTCTGGTTTCCTTTGTTTTAAGAACCAACACCGGTCCCGCCGGTTTTTGCTTCACCGTCTCGGTAAAACATGGAATATCCACAAAAGCAGCCTCCAAAGCAGAAAGGATGTTACTTTGGATCGTCTCGATTCGCAAGCGCCTCCTCTCCTTTGACGGTCAGCTCCCCATGCGTCCAATATTGCCTCGGCTTTCCGCTTAGGGAAAACGCGTATTCTTCCCCTTGCTTTTGGACGAGGATCCGGCTGTTTTCCGGTATATGGATGCCAAAAGGATAAAAAACCGTCCCGGTAAGCCCCCAAAAAGTAAGCCCCGCTTCCTGTACCGATTCCTTTTGAAAGCTTAAATAACAGGGAATCCCTTCGGCAAACACCGTCTCTTTTTCTACCGTCCGTCCTTCCTCTTTCTCCCTTTGATAAACGAGTACTGTCATCTTATCCCGAAACAGCGCCCTAAGCGCACCATCCGCCATATTACCACCGCACCTTCCGGTAATGAGCGGCAGCTTTTTGAAAGGCGGTCTGCCCGTCCTTGAAGGAAAGGGAAAGATCCCCCGCCTTGACGGCGGAGAAAAGATCCCCGCCGTTTTGAAGGAAAGCCAAAAAGTCCTCTGCCGCCGCCAGTAAAAGCCCATCGGGAAGAGGATCTTCTCCGATATAATCTGATGCCATTTGATAGTACAGCTCTGCTGCCGCTGCGATTTCCTGACGATCCTGATCCGGCGACAGGATCATCACCGCCTGCAAAAACCGCTCTAAGCCTTGCATACCAGCTTAACCGCCTTGCTCTCATCTGCCAGATGAATGGCATAATGCTTGTCTGCCGTGATGATGGTGCTCTTTTTGACAATGTCCCGATCCGCTTCCACCAAAGTATCCTTTGCAAGATACAGCGCCAGAGCCCCGGGCATCACAATAAAGTCGGTGTAGGTGCCGTCCTCCGCGTCCTTTACGATCCGCTCCGATACCGCGACCCGGCATCCATGCAGCAAAGAAAGCTTCTCGAAGTTATCGCTTTCCTTGATCCGCTCTTCGGTCTTTCGAATGGCCGCCATTTGCTCCGGCGACACGAAAAGGATCTTCTCCCCCTGGGTCTCGCCGAATTTGACCAACGCGTCTGCTACGCCGTCTGCGGAAAGGGTGGTGGTAAGGGTGACAGTCATCGCCTCGGAGATCTCCTCTAAAGCGGCAAAGGCGTCCCCGTCTACCTTCTGCGCAATAGACCGGGAAAGCTGCTTGACCGCTTCTCCCACCGGATCCCCATATCCGGAAAGAAGGCTCTCGTCGCTTAAAGTAACGCCGTTTCCCGCCTTTTTGATGGTAATGCTCTCATTTTCCGCGGCAAAATCCACCAGAGGAATAGCGGTATTGGCCTCTACCTCAGTGGCATCCCCGATGTACGCGTATTTGGGAACCACAATGGTGTCTCCGGACCGCCCAAACAGGGTGTCCTCGATTTTGCAAAGAGCGGAAAACTGCATATTTTCTTCCAAAGTCTCATTAACCAGATCCCCCATCACCACAGGGTTGATCAGTTCGTTTACTACATTCAAATGATCCATATTTCTCTCCTTTTAACGCTGGAAATAATTTCGATAGGTCTCTCTGTCTCTCTCATACAAAGCGACCCGTTCTTGATAGCTCAGCTTCGGCTTTTCTCCCGGTGATACCGTTTCCTTCTGGTACAAAGCCGGCGATGTCAAAGAAACCTCGGGCTTAAAAAACCGGGGGTATTTTTCCTTCGCGTCCAGTAAAAGTGCCTCCCCGTTTTGTAAGACTCCCTGCTCATCAAAAACCGCCTGAGACAAAAACCGATACGCTAAATATTCGTCGTCGCTGCTTTTTTCCCTGGCAAACAAAAGCTGAAGCAAAAGCTTTTGTTTTTCTTCGTCTCTGCCGGGATGCTCCTCTTTTGGAACATCCAAAGCGTAGTTTTCTCCCAAAATGACCCCTCCTTTTTATTTGATGGCTTCGGGACGGTTTCCCCTTCTTTTTTCGATCACGTCGCCCGTTTGGAAACGTCCGAAGCCATAACATCCGCTACAACGAAACCTGTGCCTTTTCCTCTTGGAGCCGTTTGAGCTCTTCTTCAATATTGGTGACCCAGGGATGATTGGAAAGCACCGTTTTTAAAGACAATAACCCCTGAGACTGTAAGCATTGCTCAATAGCATCTCCTTCGTTGGAGATCATGTCCCGGTTTAACAAAATCTCCGCTTTTTCTCCCATAAAATCTCCTTCGCCGAAAATCTGCAAACAAAAGGCGATAAAATCCACCATTTTGGAAAATCCCGCCTTGAACTGGCTTTCAATACCGCTGCAATCCAAATCCAGATCGGTGTATAAAAACCGCATGGCAACGCCGCTCGCTGTGCCAAGCTGTTCATTTTGGGTATCTACCCCCCGTCCAAGCTCATAAATATCCTTGCGGTCTGCCAAAAGATGCGCCAAAACCGCATCGGTCGCATTGGGCGTCCGTTCTACCGAAATCCCGCCGTCATCGGATACCTTGACGATCTTATACCGGCTTAAATTTTTTCGAAATTCCCCTAAATCGGTGCCATCGTAATTTTTTAACACCAAAAGCGCGCCGGGATTATCCAATAAGGTGTTGGTGTCCTCGGATTTCAAAAGGTCATAATCATCGATGAGATCCTTGATAAAGTGGATCAGCGGGACCTCCTCCTCATTATAAGGAAAAGAGATAAAGGGAAGAGAGGGAAGATTGTACCCTGACCCGTTGACAAGAAAGTGAGGACGTTTCTCGGTGAATACGTCGGGAATCAGCTTGCCGTTTTCGTAAAGAAAGGTCTCGACGCCTTCTTCGCTCCAGTATTCGGCGAAGGTCTTTTTCTCTTTCTGCTTGCCCTGATACCATTCCTTTTGATACAGCCAGAGCACGCCGGTAAGTTTTCCCCGATCCTCGATGGGGATGATATTTTCCGACGAAAGCTTCCGAAACCGAATCTTTCCATCCTCAACCGTACAAAAAAGCCAGCTGACCCCTTTCATTACCGCTTCCTTGCAGACATTTTTCATCGTCGCCCGCAAAGCGGGATCAAAAATCCCGTTTAACGTTTTGGCAAAAGCCTCATTTTGCGCAACAATACTGAAATCCCTCCCGAAAAGGTACTGGGCTTTCTGGTCGATCAGCTTCCGCAAAAAATTGTGAGAGATCCTTCGGTTATTGGCGCTTCGGTCTTCGATCAGCTCTCCACTGCCGCCGATCATAAAGCGCTTTCTCTCTTTGATATCATTCTGATTAAAATAATACCGTCTGCCGACTCCCATCTCCCGCCGTTTTTCGGATAAAAACCAATCCTTTACATATTCCGCTAAAATCTCCTCCCGGGTGAGTATTTCTCGTTCCGGTGAAAAAAAGCCTCCAGGACTTTTTCTTTGACTCAAGCTTTTCCCTCCTTACGATGCTGTAAAAAATCCGATTTTCTGTTCTCCCGCCGTCATCAGCAAATACCGGATCTCGTCCATGGCATGGTCATACTCCTTGACTACCTTTCCGCTGCTTTCCGAATCGTACCGGTACAGCGAAAATTCCCGGATGCAATCCTTACAGCTCTGATGGATCTTCAGCCTCCCTAAGCTTAGATATTCGCTGACCCGCAAAATCCCCTCCGAAACCCGGTTGTCCGCTTTTTTGACCGGGTATTCCCCCTTCCCCCGAATCAGCGCGATCATACTTGCCGCCGAAGGATCAATAACAATAAACGAAACCGTCTTTTCCCCTATCAGCTCTTTCAGCGCGCGGTAATGCTCTTCATCAGTGCGTTCTCCTCTCTCCCTTCCGTCATAATAGCTCTCTTTTACCCGGTAATAGACTCCGTCTTTTACCCCCCAAAGCCCCATAGAACAGGGATTTTTTGTCCCGTAATCGATGGAGACAAAATAAAAGGGAAAGGAAAGATCCTCCGAAAAAACATGCGCCTTGAGGGAAAAATTCGGATATACAAGCCCCCGTTTTGCCGTCCAAAGCCCCAATACATACCGCTTGTAAAAATCGCCGGTAAACATCCTCTGATACCGAAAGATCATCTCCTTAGAAAGGGACGGATTGTCCTTCATCTGGAAATGGAGATAGAGGATGTGCTTTTCTTTTTTCTTTTGGATCCAGTCCCGGTACAGCCAGTGGTTGGGGCTTTCCGGATTGCAGCTGATCCAGATTTTGGACCCTTCCACCGAGCATCTTGCGATCGCCTGACGGAAAAACGCCTCCGAAAACAAGGTGGCTTCGTCAAATAAAGCTCCCGCCAGCGTAAGCCCCTGTATAGAACCGGCACGGCTGTCGTTTCCGGCGCCGAAATAATAAAACCGGTTTTCCTTACCGTCTTTTTCTGCGGAAAAATATCCATCCGACCGATGAAAGGTGGGATGATATAGTCCTCCTACCGCACGAAGCAGCGGGACGATAACATTTCGAAGAACCGCCTTCTCGCTTTGCCCGCAAAAGGCGAAGTTGGCTCCGGAAAAGGATTCCATCGCCCAAAGATAAAACCCAAGAGAAAGGGCAAAGGTCTTTCCCGCCCGAACGGCGCCGTCCGCAATCACAAGGTCATATCGTCTCTTTCTCTTGGGATCCGTCCACCAGCTCATCACCTGGATCTGCTTTCTCGAGAATAAAATCTTTCTCATCCTCCTTTGAAAATCCTTCTTTTGCCGCCTGCAAAAGGGCGTCGAGTATTTCCTTGGATGGATCCTCTTTGACGTCCTCGCCCCGAAGATAAAACCGGTCAAACAGCTTGAAAAGCGCCTTTTGCTTGTCATAAAGGCTGATCTTAAGCTGATTGCCGCTGACAGTGACCGAAGCGAGATTTCTAGTATCCACCTGTTCGCTGTCCCGGTAAGAAAAAACGACCTGCTCCTTGCCGTCCTTATTTTGGGTGTGATACTGTAAATAATCCCCAAGATCCGCAAACGCCATCGCCGCGATCTCCTCAAGCGTCCTCGTTTTGATATCGGAAACATCCGGTCTCTTATAGGTTTTGGTCTGCCCGTTAAGGCGTTTTATTTCTCTTTGGATCCCCTGAGAATGCAAAATAGCCGCGCCGGATTTGCGGGCATCCTTTCCGCGATAGCCGGCGAGACGATACGCATCCTCCGGTGTATGTCCCGATAGGTACGCCTGTAAAAACCGCTCCTGCCGAAGGGAAAGAGAGCCCTTTTTTCTTTTTTCCCTTTCCGCCACGATTTTTCAATGCCCTCCTTTACCGGTGTCCGTTTTTTCCGATATCAAAAGATGCCCTATTGCATCTTGCCGCCTTCGTTTTTCCGAACGGAAATCCAAATATAAGTACCCTGGGCTCATAAGATCCCAAGCTTGTCCGTATTTGAGCCGGACCCCATTGATCAATAACTCGGTGGAACAGTCCTCCCGATCGGTGTATTTTCGGTAAAAACGTTTTGCCTGCAAGAAATCCGTGGTAGAAAAAACCTTGACCCGTTCTCCAAACCGATAAATTTCAATTTGATACTCCTCCATCCTTCCTCCTCGAGAGCATCCCGCTCTTGTTAAAAACGAACATTTGTTCTTTTCTTGTGGCTCCAATATAGCGGGCTTTTTTCTGCCTGTCAAGCGTTTTTTTATGAAATCCAACCGATTTTTGAAAAATCGCTATGATATTGTACCGTTTATTGTACAGATTTTTTCTTTCGCTCCCTATTGGGGTATTTCTATTTTTCTACACATTTTTATCTATTTATTATAGTTTTTTCTATTATTTATCATATAAAATATCATATTTTACCATGTTCATAGTTCTGTAACATTAAACGATTTCCTATATGCTACAATAAATGCATCCTTTTTTCGGAAAATTCAATTTGGAAAGGTTGCTTGTCTATGAATGGTACAGAAATGAAAAATGTAACCGCCGCACTGCGGAATAATATGGAAAAGGTGATCGTGGGAAAAGAAGAGGTTATCGACAAGGTGATCCTCTCTTTGTTTTGCGCCGGTCATATCTTATTGGAGGATATCCCGGGAACAGGAAAAACGACTCTGGCGAAAGCGCTGTCCAAATCCATTGACTGCCGTTTTAAGCGGGTCCAGTTTACCCCCGATCTTTTGCCCTCGGACTTGACGGGAATCAATTTCTTTAACCAAAAGGAAGGGGATTTCGTTTTCCGCGAGGGAAGCGTCTTTACCAATATCCTTTTGGCGGATGAGATCAACCGCGCCACCCCGAGGACCCAATCCAGCCTTTTGGAGTGTATGGAGGAGTACCAGGTCACTGTAGACGGAGAAACCTACTCCTTAGCATCCCCCTTTTTAGTCATCGCCACCCAAAACCCCATCGAGATCCAGGGTACCTTCCCTCTGCCCGAGGCTCAGCTGGACCGGTTCTTTATGAAGCTTTCGGTGGGCTATCCCAATGAAAAAGCGGAGGCGCAAATGCTCTCCAATTTGATCGACGTCCATCCTATTGATACCTTGACTCCGGTGTGTACGGCCAAAGAGATCATCGACGCCCAGGACTATGTCCGGAGTATTACCGTCGCCGACTCGGTAAAGAAATATATCGTCCGCCTGGTCAATGGGACCCGAAATAACGATAAGATCCGACTTGGCGTCAGCCCCAGAGGCACTTTAAGTTTGATGCGCGCGTCTCAGGCCAAAGCCGCTATGGACGGAAGAAGCTATGTTACTCCCGACGATGTCAAAAGCGTCGCCCCCGATGTGTTAAACCACCGGATCATCTGTAAAGGCTACAACCTGACGCAATCCTCTGCCGCATCCTACGAACTGATCGATATGCTGCTGCGCCAAACCGAAGTGCCGACAGAAAGCTCTTACTATGTGGAAGGGTAAGGCGAGAGTATGGAGTTTCTAAGCCTGGTTTTGATCGTTTTTGGGTTGATCTGGATCCAAAACATCATCTACCGGAAATACGCGCTGAAAAATTTGGACTATAGCTGTACCCTGAGCACCCATACCGCTTTTGAAGGCGACGAGATCGAGCTCATCGAAACGGTAGTCAACAAAAAATGGCTTCCCTTGCCATGGCTCAAATCCGAGATCACCGCGTCCCGTTACCTGGACTTTGCCGGCGCCCAATCCACCGTTTCGGATAAAAGCCGCTTTGTCCCCAGCTTCTTTATGGTGAAAAGCTACCAGAAGGTAACGCGGAAATGGAAGGTGACCTGTTTAAAACGAGGGGAGTACGCCATTGATAAGGTGGTGCTGGTCTCTACCGACCTTTTGGGTTATTCTTCCGTATCGACGGCCCCCGCGGTGGAAAGTAAGATTTTGATCCTCCCCCGTCCCGTGGAAATGACCACCCCTACCGTCAGTCCCCGGTACCTCTCCGGCGACGTGATCGTAAAGCGCCATCTGTTAGAAGATCCCTTTTACATCTCCGGCGTGCGGGAATATACCGAACGGGATCCTATGAATAAGATCCATTGGGCAGCTACCGCCAAATCCCAGCGCCTGATGGTCTACCAAAACGACTATACCTCCCGCCAAAGCGTAACGGTGATCTTGAATATGCAATCCCGGGAGTTTGAACAGTTTTCCGTCATCGACAAAGATGCGGTGGAAAACGCCATTCGGGTCGCAGCCGGTGTCTTCGACAGCACCCTTTCCACCGGTATGCCCATGCGGTTTATGGTAAACGGCAACGACAATGACTCCCGCGTCCCAACAGTGACGGGAGAGTATTTCGGACGGGAGTTTGTGGAAAACCTGTTTGTCCTCCTTGCCCGTCTCAATATGGCGTCTACCGAAGACTTCGGAAAATATCTAAACGACGTTTACCATGACGTCACTTCGACGGATATTGTTTTGGTAACACCTTACTTAAGCGAACCCATTTTGGAATTTATCCAAAGAAAATCCTATGACGGGACCTCGGTGCGTACCTTTGTGATTGATGAGCTCCCCAAAAATCTGGATACCGGGGGATATGCGGTCTTTTCTCTGGCTGATACTTTCCGGGAAAGAAAGGAGGAAGCGATTTGAAAAAGCTGACCATCCGAACCACCGTCCGTTTTCTGGCGCTGGGAGGGTTTTTCCTCTTTTTGTACCCTGTCTTCTTCGCCGTTTTGTTTACCGCCGCAAAAAATGATATTTCTACCGGCGGTCTGGACCCTATCGTATGGTGTGACCGTCTCTCTTTGATAGGAACCGGCGTGGCGATCCTGTTTTGCTGTTTTGGCTTTTTCCTTTCCTTTATGGGAGAACATTTCCGGGAAAGAAAGCATTTTAACCTGATTTCCAAAACTTTGACCGCTGTCTGTCTTCTTGCGGCGATCATCGCTGTCTTTTTCCTGTCCCAGTCTCTGGTAGGTCCGCCTCTTTCGGTAGCCCTGATCCCTGCTTTAGCGCTTTCCGGTATCGTAGGCGCCAAATTTTATTATCTGTCATACGGAAAGTACTACCCGGTAAAGATCCTGGGACTGACGGTGGGGATCTATCTTGCGTTTATTGTCTACTGCGCGTTTTTAGGCGCCGTGGACCAGGTTTTAAGCGCTTCCGCCACCATTCCCACCTTCTTGGCCTATATGGTGATCTATCTTCTGACCAAAAACCAGTCCGGTATCGACCGAATGATGGAGCGCCGAAAACATGATCTGAGCCATCTTCCCTCGAACATGCGGCGCTATAGCACGCTGC
>CALWZB010000070.1 GCA_944385915.1 uncultured Clostridia bacterium
ACGGTAACGGTTCCGCCGGAAATGATGACGGTTCCTCCGTCGCCGCCGTGACCGCCTCCGCCCGGACGGTAGCCGTAAGTGTCGCCCACTCCGCCGCCGATCGATCCGGTCGTGACCGTGCCCCCGGAAATGGTGATCAAGCCTCCGTCGCCTGCATCACCTCTGCTGTCGGTATTGATACCTCCGCCGATAGAACCGGAAGAGACGGTGCCTCCCGAAATGGTAATGGTGCCGGCGTCGCCGCCGTTTGCGCCTTTTCCGCCGCCGATATTTTCCTCTACCGCAACGGTCCCACCGGAGATCACCACAGCGCCGCTGCCGCCGCATCCGTTGCCGCCGGGGCCTCCTCCTATGCTTTGGGCGGATACCGTTCCGCCGGAGATGGTAATGGAGGCGTCGCCGCCGTAATCAATATTGCCGCGTCCTCCGCCAATGAAACGCGCAAAAACGGTGCCGCCCGAGATGAAGATCTCACCCCCGTCGCCTCCGTCGGCTCGTTTTGAGTTGCCGCCGCTGCCGCCACCGCCAATATCACGCGTTGTGACGGTGCCGCCGGCGATCAGGATAACGTCGCTGTTTCCCCCGATGCTGCTGCCATTGCCTCCGCCAATATTTTCAGCTGATACACTACCCCCGAAAATTTCAATCCGTTCGCTGTTTCCACCGTCACCGCCAAACACGTCGCTGACTCCGCCGCCGATATTTCCCTCTGCTGTGATCGTGCCGCCGAAAATGGTAATGGTGCCGGCGTCGCCGCCGTTGCCGTTAGTGGAACCGCCAATATTTCCGTAAGTTAATAAAGAGCCCTGATTTTCTGCGGCACTTTGGGTATGGATGGAAAGATGGCTTTTCGGTCCTACCTGTATTCCTTTTACTACCGTGAGGGCGCTTTGGTCTGTAAGGATCAAATGAACGTGACCGGTGACAGTGACCCGGTCACGAATAAAGGATTCGCCTTTCGCCACATACCAAAACTCCCCGTCGGGATCGCCGCCCCAATGGGTATCCTGTTCACGGACCGAGGTATAGAAAAAACGGCCGCTTTCCTTGAATTCCTGGGTGGTTTCGTCATATTTCAGATAAGGGACCTTCGATGGAACCGCCCACAGAACAAGGAAAATGATCATGACGGCACCCGCCGCACTTATCCAAACAGCATATTTCCTTTCCATATGGCTCTCCTTTCTCAGCGTGATTCTATGAATAAATTGGTAAAGCTAACCATAGAATACTATATTTTAAAAAATAATTCAATATTTTTATGTAAATTATCTATTTTCAGCTTTTGATCCCGGCTTCCAATCTCCCTTTCCATATTCCAAAACCGACGCAACCCCCTTGCGAAACGGGAGAAACGAGGGTATAATGAAAAACAGCAGGGGAGTCTGCTTGTCAGGCTGAGAGGAAGGAAACTTCGACCCTTTCACCTGATGCGGATCATGCCGCCGTAGGAAGCCATAGAAAAGACGTATGGGCGGGGCGTTGTCCGAAAGGCGGCGCCCTGTTTTGATTTTTGCGTAAAGGAGAAATTATGTTTTCCTCTGTTCTTTTTCATGTGCGGGAGAAAAAACCGCTGATCCATGCCATTACCAATTATGTGACCGCCAACGACTGTGCCAACATCCTTTTGGCTTGCGGCGCGTCGCCTGTTATGGCGGATGATCCGGGAGAGGTTGCGGAAATAACCGGCGCCTGCGACGGGTTGCAGATCAATTTGGGTACGCCAAACGAGCGCACCGTTTCTTCTATGCTTATTGCGGGAAAGGCGGCTAACCGGAAAAATATCCCTGTGGTTTTTGACCCGGTAGGGGTGGGGGCATCCGCTTTCCGCATCAAAACGGCAAAAACCCTTTTAAGGGAGCTTCACTTCGATGTGATCCGGGGCAATATTTCCGAGATCAGGGTGCTGGCTTTGGGGACCGGCATGGGAAAAGGGGTAGACGCGGCGCCGGCGGATGGAATCACCGAATCCATATTGGAAGAAGCAGTTTCTTTTGTAAAAGACTTTGCTTCGAAAATGGGATGCGTGGTGGCGGTCACCGGGGCGACGGATGTAGTTACAGACGGAAAAACGGCGTACTGCATCCGAAACGGACATCCGATGATGTCCTCGGTCACCGGTACCGGCTGTCAGCTTTCCGCTTTGACCGCTGCCTTTGCTGCGGCAAATCCGGATAACCCTCTTTTGGCTGCGGCAGCCGCCGTATGCGCTATGGGGCTTGCCGGAGAGATTGCGCACCGGAGGCTTGAGCCTTTGGATGGAAACGGATCCTATCGGAATTACATCATTGACGGGATCTATCGTTTGACTCCCGAACAGTTAGAGGAGGGTGCAAAATATGAAATGCGATAAAACCTGTATGCGTCTTTACGCGGTGACGGATCGAAGCTGGGTGGGAAAGCAAAGCTTATATGAACAGGTGGAATCCGCGCTCAAGGGCGGGGTGACCTGTGTCCAGCTTCGGGAAAAGCATCTGAATGAGGAAGCATTTTTAGAGGAAGCGATCCCGATTCGGGATCTGTGCAGACGCTACTGCGTCCCCTTTTTGATCGACGATAACGTAGAGATCGCTTTGCGCTGTCAGGCGGACGGGGTCCATGTAGGACAGAAGGACATGGCAGTTTCAGAGGTTCGAAAACGGGTCGGGGACGGTATGATTATCGGCGCGTCAGCTCATAACGTAGAGGAAGCGATCAAAGCCCAGCAGGATGGGGCAGATTATCTTGGGGTGGGCGCCGTATTCGCGACTTCTACCAAATCCGATGCCAAGCCCCTTTCCTTGTCTATGCTTTCCCGTATCTGCCAGTCGGTTTCCATTCCCGTGGTGGCGATCGGCGGGATCGGGAAGGAAAATCTTTTGTCCCTTTCGGGAAGCGGCGTAGACGGCGTCGCGGTGGTCAGCGCCATTTTCAGCGCCGAGGATATTGAAACGGCTTGTAAAGAATTAAGAAGCCTTTCGGAACGGATGGTGAACGGATGAAACTCAAAGGAGCAATTTTTGATTTTGACGGCACCCTGTTTGATTCTATGCATATTTGGGACGCCGCCGGGATCCTTTATCTTAAGTCCATCGGACGGGAACCCAAAGAGGGGCTGCGCCGGGAGATGGAGAATATGAGCTTGCAGCAGTCGGCAAGTTATCTGAAAACACGGTACGCTTTGGAGAAAACGGAAGAAGAGGTTGCCGACGGCATCAACCGGGTGGTGGAAGGCTTTTATTTCTACGAGGTCCAGCCAAAACCCGGGGTGGAAGCCTTTTTAAAGGAACTGAAAGAGCGGGGCGTTTCCCTTTGTATAGCGACGGTCACCGACCGGTACCAGATCGAAGCGGCACTGAAACGGTGCGGACTGGATTGTTATTTTTCCGAGATCTTTACCTGTTCCGAGATCGGGTACGGAAAAGATCACCCCGACGTTTTCGAGGCGGCACTTCGATTTTTGGGCACCAAAAAGGAAGAGACCTTGATTTTCGAGGACGCCAGTCATGCTGTACAAACCGCGAAGGCGGCGGATTTTTTGGTGACAGCGGTGTACGACCGCTACGAAAGGAACCAGGAGACACTTCAAAAGACAGCGGACTTTTTCCTTGCTGATTATCTTGACACCGCTTCTTTCTTCCGGAAGGTGGAAGAAAGATCGTTTTAGAAGGGAAGAAAAGCTCTTTAAGAAAAGGAAACACAGAAAGGAGAAAATGATGAAGACAGCATTGTCCATTGCCGGCAGCGATTGCAGCGGCGGCGCCGGGATTCAGGCCGACATTAAAACTATGACCGCAAACGGGGTGTATGCTATGAGCGCGGTAACGGCGCTGACGGCGCAAAACACCACCGGGGTCGCCGCGATTTTCGAGTCGACACCCGCATTTTTGAAACAGCAGATCGATATGATCTTTACCGATATCTATCCGGACGCAGTCAAAATCGGTATGGTATCCAGCGCGCCGCTGATCGAGGTGATCGCCGACCGGCTTACCTTTTACGGTGCAAAACACATTGTAGTGGATCCGGTGATGGTGGCGACCTCCGGATCCAGCCTTTTGGAATCGGAGGCGGTGGCATCTTTGAAAGAGCGGCTGCTCCCGTTAGCGGAGATTGTGACGCCCAATATCCCCGAAGCGGAGGTCCTTTCCGGGAAAACCATTGCGGGAAAGGAAGATATGATCGCTGCCGCAAAGATGATATGGGAACGGTACGGCTGCGCCGTTTTGCTCAAAGGCGGCCACAGCATCAACGATGCCAACGACCTGTTGTGTGAAAATGGGAAGATGACATGGTTTGAGGGAAAGCGGATCCAAACCGACAATACCCATGGAACCGGCTGTACCCTTTCCAGCGCTATGGCTTCCAATTTGGCCAAGGGGTTTTCCTTGGCGGAATCGGTGGAAAGAGGAAAACGGTATCTGTCGGGGGCTTTGGCCGCGATGCTGGATCTTGGGAAGGGAAGCGGACCGATGGCCCATGCGTTTTGCCTTACCGGGGAATTTGCAAAGGAAAAAGAGTAAGAGGAAAAGACACCGGGCCTGAAACTATAGGCCCGGCGTTTTTGCATCCTGAGAAAAAAGGAAAGATAGGGATTTTCTATTTTCAGCTTGCGGTCGCCGAAAGTTCTCCCGAGGGGCGAAGGAGCGGAAAGACCTTAAAATTTTTGGCTGTTTCTTTTTTTACACAGTGTTTTCCCGAATGATCGTGACATAGAATAAAAAAGGTCCTTTTCCCAAAACGGGCAAAGGAAAACGCACCTCAAAAAATGAGGTGTGTACTCATCAGCGGCGAAATGCCGCCGAACCTTGCCGCAAACATCCGTCTTGCAAAAAACGTGATTTGGTAGAAAGTAAAAAACCTGCGATCGCGAAGTGTCGACCGCAGGCCAAAAAGAAATGTAAGATCGAAAATCTGTAACAGCACGGGCGCAATACTGGCGAGAAAACAAAAACCCTGCGATCGCGAAGTGCCGACCGCAGGCTAAAAAGAGATGTAAGATCGAAAATCTGTAACAGCACGGGCGCAATACTGACGAGAAAACAAAAAACCTGCGGTCGCGAAGTGCTGACCGCAGGCCAAAAAGAAATGTAAGATCGAAAACTTGTAACAGCGCGGGCGCAATACTGATGAAAAGCAAAAAAACCTGCGATCGCGAAGTGCTGACCGCAGGTCTGGTGCCGCTGACCGGACTTGAACCGGTACGATATCGCTATCAAAGGATTTTAAGTCCTTCGTGTCTGCCGATTCCACCACAGCGGCGAATGCTTCATTATTATAGTAGAATTACAAAGATTTGTCAAGCCCCACAGCAAAAAAAGGCTTTCCTTTTGAACTTGTCTGTGCTATACTGTTACTACAGTATTCAGGGGAGGCAAAGCGATGGCACAAAAAAGGAGATACAGACGCCGCTTAAAACCGAAAGCGGTGCTGTTTTTAGCGATGATATTGTTGATGATGGGTGTTGTTATCTGTTTGATTTGCGGCTGTGTTTTTATGGAATCAGAAGCAAAGGAGGAGAGCACCATCACTACTGTAATCACCAATTCAGAGACCAGCATTCTTTCTTCCGAGACAGCATCCTCTTTCGACCCTTCCATTTCCGAAATCTCCGTGGAGCCGGGTACGGTTTCTCTGGAGCCGGGGGAATCGACCGTCGTTTCGGTATCTGCTTTGCCGGACACCAAAGCGGAATGGAGCTGGATCTTTTGCTCCGATAACGAAGAGGTCGCTTCGGTATCGGAAACAGGGGAGATCGTAGGGGTGTCACCGGGCACCGCGGAAATTTCGGTCACCGTAAAGGGAAACGAGACGGTTTCGGCGAAAATTGCCGTCACTGTTTGCGAGAA
>CALWZB010000071.1 GCA_944385915.1 uncultured Clostridia bacterium
AACAGCCACAAAACATGGTAATTCATCACAGGTACATAAACGTCTTTTCTCCCCGACATAATGTCGGCGAAGCTAAAGGACGGCAGACAAACAGTGATATTGGTTTGCATCCCAAGGGTCTGGGACAAAAAGTTCATTTTAATAACTGCCATAAAAATCCTCCTTGCTATTATTCATCCGGATAGATAACGCTGTGACGAATGGGAAGCCATTCATTCAACGCCTTGCGCAGGGTCAGATCCCAGAAATCCCACTCATGGCCGTAACCCGGTACTTCTTCTTCGAACACATCGTAACCGATCTCTTTTAAGATCTTGCAGGTGTCCTTATGATTATCCCGGACAAAATCCTTGTCGCCCCAGCTCATAAAGAATTTGGGAACAGGAACGCCTTTGGCGATATTCTCTTTCGCCGCCGCCACGTTGGCGTCGGTAACCGCGTTTTCCTTTTCGCTGCGCTTACGGCCGTTATTTGCTTCCACCTTGCTTACCGAACCGCCGGACATACCAAGTACCGCCGCGTACTTCTCCGGATATTTCAGCGCGATCTTCTGGCAACCCGCGGAACCCATAGAAAGACCGCCGATGAAGTTATCCTCTCTCTTGTCCGAGAAGGGGAAAATCGCCTGGCACATTTTGGGAAGCTCTTCCGCGACAAAGGTCATAAACTTGCCATGCTCATTGTCCGCGTACCCCATATTGTAGTCAGCAGGCATAACCACCGCGATCTTGTTGTCGTCCGCATAGCGGGTAATGTTGGAGAAATGTAAGTAGTCGCTGTCATCGCCGCTTCCGCCATGCAAGAGCCACAGTACCTGATACTTCATCCCCGGTACATAAACGTCCTTTCTCCCTGCCATAATATCGGCAAAGCTGAACGACGGAAGACAGATCGTTACGTTGGTCTGCATCCCAAGACATTGGGAAAGAAAATTCATTTTGATTACTGCCATAAATTAATTCCTCCTTGATATTGACAATCTATAATTATTCCTTTTCATCCGGATAGATGATACTATGACGAATGGGGAGCCATTCATTCAACGCTTTCCGAAGGGTCAAATCCCAGAAATCCCACTCATGGCCGTAGCCCGGCACTTCCTCTTCGAAAACATCATACCCCAGCTCCCGCAAAAAATCGGTAGACCGTTTATGCGCTTCCCGGACATCATGATCATTCTCGCCCCAGGTCATAAAAAATTTCGGCGTCTGCACCCCCTCTCTGATCCATTTTTCAGCAAGCAACCTGCTTTCTTCCATTTGGCCTTCTTTTCTCGGCGACATCGGTATTCCGAGATTCAGCTGATTTCCGCCCGGCTTTTCCCAAAAGCCGCCTCTGGACATCGCCAGCACCGCAGCGTAATTTTGAGGATAGCGAATAGCGATCTTCTGGCACCCGTCAGACCCCATAGAAAGACCGCCGATAAAATTATCCTCTCTCTTGTCCGAAAAAGGAAAAATTGCCCGGCACATCCTGGGAAGCTCTTCCGCCACATAGGTCATAAACTTGCCGTGCTCCCAGTCTGTATACGCCATATTGTAATTTGCCGGCATAACCACCGCAATCTTGTTGTCGTCCGCATAACGGGTGATGTTGGAGAAATTCAAGTAATCGCTGTCATCGCCGCTTCCGCCATGCAAAAGCCACAATACCTGATACTTCATCCCCGGTACATAGACATCCTTTCTACCCGCCATAATGTCGGCAAAGCTAAACGAAGGCAGACAGATCGTTACATTGGCCTGCATTCCGAGGCACTGAGAGAGAAAATTCATTTTGATAACTGCCATAAAACAATGTCCTCCTTATATGATGATTCAAACTGATGCTTTGTCGTCGGGATAAATGACACTATGACGAATGGGGAGCCATTCATTCAACGCTTTCCGAAGGGTCAAATCCCAGAAATCCCACTCATGGGCATACCCTGGAACTACCTCTTCGAAAACATCATAACCCAGCTCCCGCAAAAAATCGGTAGACCGTTTATGCGCTTCCCGGACATGATCATTCTCGCCCCAGGTCATAAAAAATTTCGGCGTCTGCACCCCCTCTCTGATCCATTTTTCAGCAAGCAACCTGCTTTCTTCCATTTGGCCTTCTTTTCTCGGCGGCATCGGTATTCCGAGATTCAGCTGATTTCCGCCCGGCTTTTCCCAAAAGCCGCCTCCGGACATCGCCAGCACCGCCGCGTAATTTTGCGGATAACGGATGGCGATCTTCTGGCATCCGCCGGAACCCATAGAAAGGCCGCCAATAAAGTTATCCTCTCTCTTGTCCGAGAAGGGAAAAATTGCCCGGCACATCCTGGGAAGCTCTTCCGCCACATAGGTCATAAACTTGCCGTGCTCCCAGTCTGTATACGCCATATTGTAATTTGCCGGCATAACCACCGCAAGCTTATGCTCGTCGGCATAACGGGTGATATTAGAAAAATGAAGATAATCGCTGTCGTCGCCGCTTCCGCCATGCAAAAGCCACAATACCTGATACTTCATCCCCGGTACATAGACATCCTTTCTACCCGCCATAATGTCGGCAAAGCTAAACGAAGGCAGACAGATCGTTACATTGGTCTGCATCCCAAGGCACTGGGACAGGAAATTCATCTTGATAACTGCCATTGAAACACTCCTTCCTAAATAAATCAACTTTATTTTACCACTTTTGTTAAGAAATGTCATCACTAAACAGTAAAAAAACCGGTTCTCATAAAGAAAATTATCACTTTGCAATAAAAAGATACTTTATTTTTGTGATTTATTCTGATAAATTAAAAAATTCGATCCATTTCTTGCGTGCAGCTTCTCTTTGTCGTAAAATAAAAGGTAGACTATATAGAAAAGAGGATTACTATGACCGACACCCATCAAGAACCCCAAAAGCTTTGGAACCGTTCCTACATTTTGGTGCTGTCTTTAGGGGTATTCACCTCTATGGCGTCCCAAATGGTCACGCCGTTGATTTCCAAATACGCCCTATCCTTGGGAGCGCCGCTGACCTTTGCCGCCACCATCGCTTCGATGATGTCTATTGCCGCGCTGGTTTTCCGTCCATTTTCCGGTATGGTATCCGACCGGGTGAACCGAAAGCTTTTGATGATCATCGGAACGTTGGTAACCGCTGCTTCGGTTTTCCTCTACTCTTTTGCCCAGGGTACCGCGTCTCTGATGGTTATGCGGATGGTCCATGGCGTTGCCTTTTCCTTTATGGGGGTGGCCAATATGGCGTTTGGAAGCTCGTTTATCCCCAAAGACCGTATGGGAGAAGGTATGGGGTATTTGGGGCTTGGATCCATTCTTTCCTCGGCGATCGGGCCCAACTTAGGGCTGTTTTTAAGCCAGAGCTTTGGCTATCCCGTCTGCTTTACCATTTCCGCTGTCATTTCATTAGCCGCGGTAGGAATGATGTGCATTATTCCCTACGAAGCCCCCAAAAAGACCGAAAAGAAGAAATTCTCTTTTCATGACCTCATTGCCGGAGAGATCATCATCTACGCGATGATCATGGGATTGTTCAGCTGCGGCAACGGTCTTTTGAATACCTACCTTGCCTTGATCGGCGATGAACGGCATATTTCCAACATTGCTTTGTTTTTTACCGCCTACTCCATCGCCATCGTGGTGATCCGTCCTCTGACCGGAAAAATTTTGGACCGAAGAGGACTGACGGTTATCCTGGTGCCCGCTTTGTTTGTAGCCAGTATCAGCATGCTCATCGTCGGCGCCGCCCACACCCTTTGGCTCTTTATTCTGGCAGGTGCGCTCAAAGCCATTGGTCAGGGCGCTGGCTCCCCTTCCATTCAGGCTAACTGTATCAAAACCTTAGGCAGAGAACGGGCGGGCGTCGCGAGCTCTACCTGTTACATCGGTCAGGATATCGGAAACGCGTTTGCTCCCATTGTAGGCGGTGTGGTCGCTACCTCTTACGGATATGACACCATGTTTTACGGATATGCGGTGCTGCTGCTGGTTTGCGGCCTGGGACTGTACCGTATCCAGCTGGGGATCGAAAAGCGGAAAGTGAAAAAAGCGTTATCCCCTTCCTCTGCCCCCGCAGTATCTGATTAAAAACAAATGAAATGAAAAAAAACCGGCTTTACCGGGGCTTTTTGATTACAAAAAAAACGGAGCGGAAAACCGCTCCGTTTTTTTCATTAAAGGTCGGGATAGTGCTGTTTCATCGCCAAAGAACGCATGATCACTGAGAGATTGTTTATCGCGCAGCGCTGGACATCACCGGCGCAGATCTTGGCCTGGTTTTGCCAGATGCCCCGGTAGGTAATGGACTTTTGTTCCGCCGCTACCGTCGCGATTTTTTCGGTGATGGGCAATTCCTTTTGGAATTTAGGCCCGTTCTTGGTCAAAAGGAGCTTGTTGACCGCGTATTGGGCTTCCCCATCGATAGTAAGGATCCCGTCGACAAATTCGATCTTGCAGTCCGCCAAAACCGGCGCTGTGATCTCATCGCTTCCCTTTTCATCCGGAAGGAAGGAATTCCATTCGGGTACGGAAATGGGAATAAAGATCCGCTCTGTTCGATAGGAGATCCCGCCGTTTTCCTGAAACACGGGAGGAATGGTCTGGAACGCCATCAAAATGTTCATGATCCGCGCGCTTCCGCCGGGCATGATCAAATCATTTCCCGCATGCATGGAAATATAAGGCGTCGAACGTCCGCCGTTCCAGTCGGTCATGATCAGTCCGTCAAATCCCCATTCTCCTCTGGCGATATTGGTATTCATCGAATAATGATCCGCCGCGGGGATCCCGTTGATCCGGTTGTAGGATGTCATAATGGTCATAGGCTTGGATTCCTTCACGGCGATCTCAAACCCTTTCAGGTAGATTTCCCGAAGCGCCCGCTCGCTGACCACCGAATCCTCGCTGTTGCGGTTGGTCTCCTGGTTGTTGGCGGCAAAGTGCTTGATGCATCCGCCGATACCATCCCGGCTCTGGATCCCTTTAACGATGGCCGCTCCCATCTTTCCGGTAAGGAGAGGATCCTCGCTGTAGTACTCAAAGTTTCTTCCGCACAGCGGGTCACGATGAATGTTCATACCCGGACCCAGCAGCACCGCAATACCAATCTCCTCGAGTTCCTCAGAAAACGCCTTTCCTACTTCCTCGAGAAGCGCCTCGTCAAAGCTTTGCGCCAAAAGAGTACCTACCGGCCAGGCGGTGCAGAAATGGAAGGTCTCCACCTTTTCCCCCGTCGCCAGATCAGTAGCGGTGAAGTGCTGGCCTACCCGAACGCCGCCGGGGCCGTCCGCTACCACCATAGAGGGGATGCCAAACTCTTCCATCATATCCACCGTTTCACCTGCGGCGCCGGGGATGGTAGCGGAGTTGCTTCCGATGATGGGAGAACTGTCGTTTTGAACGCCCCATCCAGTACCACAGTTTAAGGTGGCAAGCTGTAAAGGAGAAAGCTGTGCAACCAATTCGGCAAGAGTCGCTTTGCCCTGATAAACATCCTTGAGGGTGATCTTCTTCTTTTCTACCAGACACACCGACTCATAAGGCATAACTGCCTTGTAATCGGGATCGGTCGTGTAAGTGGTCACCTTCTCATCCCAGTAGGGAGAAGCATGGTTTTCAGTCTGGACCGCGTCCGCTTTCAGCGTAAATGCGGGGCAGCTAAAGAAATCCTCGTCAGGCTGATAACCGTTGGCGCCCGCCTTGCTGATCTCCTTTAATTCCATCTGCAAGGGCATTTCGTTTCGAAGCTGTTCTGTGACCAGCGTTTCCAATACTCTCACCCGGCAAACAGGCATCGTATCTCTCGAAGAAACACCCAAACGGACCTTGTACTCCCCTTTTTCCAAAAGGTATGCTGCCGACTCCGAATCGTAGCTGGCAACACGCCGGAAAGGGAACGAAAGGGTCAGTGTCTCCTTCTCGCCGGGAGTGAGAAGCCGGGTTTTCTGAAACGCCGCCAATACCTGGAAAGGCTTTTCCAACTTGCCGTCCGGCGCGGAGACATAAACCTGGACCACTTCTTTTCCGGCGTAGGTGTCTCCGGTGTTGGTCACTGTGACCTTGATCGAAAGGGTCTCCCCGGAGAGAGAAGCGTCCACTTCTCCAAGAGAGAAGGAAGTGTAGCTTAATCCATAGCCAAAGGGATACAGCGGCTCAATACCGAAGGTATCGAAATACCGGTAACCAACATAAATGCCTTCTTCGTACTTCTCCACGTCAACATTGTTGTCATTATTGGAAAAGGTCTCGGATGCGGGATAATCCGCGTATTTTTTGGCCCATGTATCGGTCAGCTTGCCGCTGGGGGTAACCTGTCCGGTAATGACGTCCAAAAGGGCCAAACCGCCCTCCTGGCCAGCCTGGCACATAGAAAGAATCGCGCCCAAACCGGGAAGGTCACACACCTCGCTGAGATCCACCGGTCCCCCGCTGTTGAGCACCAAAACCACCTTGGAGAAGGTAGCGCAAAGGGTACGGATCATCTCTTTTTCATAAGCGCTCAGGCAATAATCGCCCATCTCATACTCTACGCCGTCTTCGGTAATGGTATAGGTCATATTCCGGTCATGCCCTTCTCCCGTATTCCGGGAAAGGATATACATCGCCGTGTCCGTCTGCTTGGCGCAGCTTTCGATCTCCTCTTTGGAAGGCATATATTCGGGAAAACTGAAGACCGCCATGGGATTATAGCTGTTTGTTACCATTTTGGCATCATATTTTTCCGCATAAGCCGAAAGGGAGTCCCGGTTTACGACCTGAAAACCCTCGGAGAGAAAAGCATCCATAATGTTGATATGGTACCGGGGACTCTGGTTGACCAAAACATCTCCGCCGCCGGAGACGCCGCCGTTAAACGGGTCGCCGGAGCCGGTGCCGCCGCGGATAGTCCGCACAGCGCCGCTTCCAAACATCGCAATGGTTTTTTCCGTTAAAGGAAGGGTATGGTTTTCGTTTTTCAGCAACACCATACCTTCCGAACCGGCCTTGCGGGCAATCTTCGCGTTGCGGATCTCCCGCTCGCTCATCGAAGGATACTGCATATTGGCCTCCGTACTTAAATTTTTCTCAGCTCGCCCGCGTAAGCGTCGGTGCGGGGAAGCCAGCGAATGAACTGTTCTACCGTATCGTTCCAAAAACGCCACTCATGGGCTTTGCCTTCCGCTTCCTGCCAGGTAACGTCCGCGCCCAGTCCCTTTAACATATCCCGGAACGCCGCATCCTGGGTATACAGAGGATCCTCGGTGCCACAGGAAAGGAAGACTTTGGGGAATTCCTTCTTTTCTTCCGCGATCCGGCGGGCCGCCATTTCGGGATCATCCGGTTCCAAGGCGGTACCGGGAAGCTGAATACCGGCGGAAAAGCCGCCAATCGCCTTATAAAGCTCGGGATGGTTCAATCCGTTATACAAAGCGCCGTAGCCGCCCATAGAAAGGCCGGCGAGATAGCTATCCTCACGCTTGGTGGAAATGGGGAAATAGGTGCCTAAAAATTCGGGAAGCTCTTTGGTAAGGAAATCGCCGAAGAGGTTCTTATCGATGCCCTTGCTGGGCTGGTTCTTAAAGGCCTTGTTTTCGCCGGAGAAGATCGCCACCGCAATGTTGGCTTCCTCCGCGAAAAATTCAATATTGGTGTACGAAGTCCAGGCGTTAAAGTCATTCCATCCGCCATGGAGCAGATACAAAATAGGATATTTCCCCTTGGGAAGCGTATGGGAAGCGTCCGGCATACAAGATTCCGGACAGGTCATAGAGGGAACAATCACCGTCATCTCAATGGTGCGAGCCAACGAGTAGGAAATAAACGAACAGGTAAAACGTGCCATAATAATCTCCTTCAATTACCAAAAATTTTTTATTCGATCAAACCGGTTTCTTTCATGTTGTAATACGCGGCAGTGAGACTTTCCTTCTGTCCAAGCTGATTGTAGAAATCCTGTTCTACGATCGCCCATTCAATATTTTCCTCGATACCCGCCTTGAGGCATCCCTTCAAATCCAATTCGCCGCTGCCTACCGCAGTAAACTGCGGAACCTTTACATTGTCAAACCGGGGATAGTTGACGATGGTGGGCTGATAATCCTTGATGTGCAGCGCCGAGATCCGGTTTTTCAGCTGATGGATCAGTTTAACAGGATCTGCGCCGGCAAAATCCGCCCAGCCGCAGTCCAGCTCAAAGGTCAGCGCCTCGGTGTTAGCGGCGATCAGCTGAAGCTGGGGAATGCCTTTATAGCATTGCTTGAGCTCCACGTCATGGTTATGATACATCAGATCGATGCCCTCTTTTTTGAAGAAAGCTGCTTTCGCCTCAAAATCCTCGATCTCTTTCATAATTTCGTCGTAAGGAGCAGGCTCAGGGCGAGCGCCAAAACGATAAGCGGATGCCAGGTTATCAAACGCGACCACCCGGGTCACTTCCAGCTTATGGGCGTTTTCCACCAGCTCTTCCATCGTTACAGGAGGCCGTCCGGGAAAGCTCATATAGCTGACATCAATAGGGGTGATCCCATAGCTTCTGACCCGTTTAAGGTTTTCTTTTACGTCGCCGTCTAAAAGAGCGGTTCCGTTTTCAAAGCCTTTAAAGCCCAATTTTCCGTAGTATTCCAGATAGCTGTAATACTCTTCTCCCTTCACGCCAAAGGGCATAAAGTTGATAAATCCTGCTTTGATTTTTTCCATGTTTTTCATCCTTTCCATATGATCATTCAAATCAATAACAAAGCCTGCCTTACATAACGAACCGAAAACGGCGTTACGGCAGACAGGCTTTATCAACAGAGTAAATTATTCAGCGAGCTTCCAAACCTTGCTGTTGAAACGGTCAACCGAGGTTTGTTTCAACTCGATGCAGCGGGCAATGTTCATACCGTTGACGGTATCCACATAGGTCTGCCACTCCGCATCAATATCTCTGGTCCCCAAAATAAAGGAAACAGTCATTTCCTGAACGTAAGTCTGAATGTCCAGATACAGGTCGTCGTACTCCTGAGACTCGTCGGAAGTAAAGGAAGCGGCAGCGGGAAGCATAATCGCGTCTGTCTCTTCACCCCAGATCTCGTAGGCTCTTGCGCTCCAGTCGTTTCCGGTGAGCTCGTACAGCTGCCAACCGTCTTTCCAATCCATAAATCCTACGTCATAGCAGGTGGTGTAAGCGGTGACCATAGAGCCGGTAGAACGGCCGGGTTCCTCAGGATATTTGATGAGGTCGGTATAAACGTAGTACCACTCGCTGTCCGGATCCACTTCGTAGGAAACCCCTTCGACACCGTAAGCGTTGAGCACATCATAGTCATAGGTGTAGTGCCAGTCAAGCCACTGCGCCAAAATAGGCATCTCTTCCTCAGGAACGGAAGTGGTCACATAGGTGGGCTGCAGCGCGATGTTCGCCTGAAAAGTAACCTGGATCTCGTCGCCTTCTTCTGCAACAACGCCATACATCGGCTCGAGATAAAAATCGGGGTTATCGGTAGAACCCTGGTCATATAACGCCTTGCCGCACTGACCATGAAGCGCAACGCCAACGCCGCATTTTTCGGTAGCAAAAGTCTCGTTGGTGCTCATAACATACCAACCGTTATTGGTGGTAAAGTCAGGATTGATAAGACCCTCCGCGTACCAGTCGCGCATCAATTCGCAGTATGCTTTATATCCATCCGTAGTAGGGCCATAAGCCACCTTACCGTTATCCATGTAGTAGCTGGAGGTCACGCCAAAGGTAGAAAGAATATAGTCGTTTCCAAGAATACCGGTAGCATGGAAATCCATCCAGGCGCCGTAATTCTCTTTAAACGCAACCAAGACCTCATGGAGATCGTCGACCGTCACGGGAACCTCCATATTCAGTTCCTCAAGCCAGTCTCTGCGGATCGCCATACCGCACCAGTTGGGCTCGTTTTCGATTACAACCTGCTGGTTGTGACCGTCAACATAAGTACGGATCATGTAAAGACCAACGTTGTTTCCCTCATCAGTGATGACAATTCGCCGAATGTCCTCCCGATCCTCAAGAAGGGTACGGTAATTGGGCATATAATATTTGACGTAATCGGTCATATTCCAGAGAACGCCGTCGCTGACACCAGCCTCTTCACCGCCGGGATAAGGGAGCTGACCATTGTCAAAGATCATATCCGGCCATTCACCGGCAGCAAGCATCAAACCGTATTTTTCAACAGCGGCAGTACCGGGAACACAGGTATAGTCGATGTGAATATTGGTGAGTTCTTCGATCTTCTGGATCGCCGCCACTTCTCCGTAATTGGAAAGATAGTCATCGGACCATCCTCTCCAGGAAGTGAAGGTCATCTTTTCTTCGGTAATAGGAAGGGTGATCTCTGTAAGCGGCTCCAATTCTTCCGTATCCTCCGCCGTCTGAGAGCTTCCTCCACTGCTACCGCTTGACGAGCTGCCCGTGTCATCGCCGCAGGATACAAACGCCATACAGCAGATGGACAGAGCAAGAATCAACGTCAACAGCTTTTTCATTTTCTTGCCTCCATTCAAAAATTTCCTCTCTGTCTACGAAAAAAGGCAGAATGAACCACTTCTGCCTCCTCACAAAACAAACAGGATCGAAATCGTGCTTTTTGAGCACAATTTCATCTTAACCGATTGAGATCATCGGCGGCAAGAAATATTTTTCCACTTTATAGACACAAGTTACTTCGAATTGTTCACTTAACAGCAAAATAACATCTTTAAGTAATTTATTTTGTTGAAAAAGTAGATAATCTCTCTTCTCAAGCCTATTTACCGTCTTTTGTCTGTCTGTTATTCAATTTTCTAAATTTTCTGCGTGTCAGGTAAAATACCCGACACGCAGACGTTGTGACATATTAAATTATTACTCGGCGGAGCTCTCAGAAGAAGATTCGGAAGACTCCATAGCCTCAGAGGACTCAGAGGATTCAGAAGACTCAGATACTTCGGAAGAAGAAGTGGCATCGTCGCCGGATTCAACAATCAAGTCGGCCAATTTCCACTCTTTGCCGGTGTAACGGTCAACGGAGGTCTGCTTGAGCTCGATGCAACGATCAATGTTCATACCATTGATGGTATTGACAAAAGTATCCCATTCCGCATCGATATCTCTGGTGCCCATGATGAAGGAAACGGTCATTTCCTGAACATAGGTGTCGATATCGAGGAAGATATCATCGTACTCCTGAGACTCTTCCGCAGTAAAGGAAGCGCCGGCAGGAAGCATGATCGCATCGGTCTGCTGACCCCAGGTCTCATAGCCCTTCTGAGACCAGTCGTTGCCGGACAGCTCAAAGTTCTGCCAGGTGGATCTCCAGTCCATATAGCCGATGTCAAAGCTGGGAGCAACAAAAGCCAAGGCGGAGGTGGTGGTCATACCGGGAGTTTCCGGATGGGTAACCTTATCGGTAAACACATAGTACCACTCGCTGTTCTCGTCTACCGTGTAGCTATCGCCTTCCAGACCGTAAGAGCACATTACATCCCAATCGTAGGTGTAATGATAATCGATCCACTGCGCCAGGTAGGGCATCTCCTCGTCGGTGACAGAGGTGGTGGCATATACCGGCTGCAAAGCGATCAGAGCCTGGTAGGTGGTCACAACGGGATCGCCTTCGTTCAGTACGGGAGCAACCATAGGAGACAGATAGAAGTCTTCGTTAGCGGTAGCGCCGGTATCGTACAGGTAAGAACCAAGGAAACCGTGGAGATAAATGCCCACACCGATTACATCGTTCGCGTAGTTGGTGTTGTCGCTGGTGAGGTACCAACCGGTGTTGGTGATGAAGTCGGGGTTGATAAGACCCTCGGCGTACCAGTCACGCATCAGAGTCACATACTCTTTGTAAGCATCGGTGGTAGGACCATACGCAACCTTACCGTTTTCCATATAGAAGTCAGAGGTGACGCCATAAGCGGAAAGAATGCAGTCATAA
The DNA here is from genome assembly GCA_944385915.1 of uncultured Clostridia bacterium. Taxonomy (GTDB): domain Bacteria; phylum Bacillota; class Clostridia; order Oscillospirales; family Ruminococcaceae; genus CALXGT01. The sequence continues at coordinate 11,894 of CALWZB010000071.1, forward strand.
CCCAGGGTACCGTCGCTGTAAAGATCCATGGTACCGCCGAAGTTGTCTTTAAAGCCAACCAGGACATCATGGAGCTCGTCGATGGTGGTGGGGATCTCCATGTTGAGCTCGTCCAGCCAGTCCTGACGGATCGCCATACCAGCCCAGCAGGGCTCGTTTTCAATCACGACCTCGTGATTGGCACCATCCACACGGGTACGGATCATATAAGCGCCTACGTTATTGCCTTCGTCGGTAACAACAACCTGTCTTACATCCTCATTGGTGGCAATCAGGTTTCTGTAATTGGGCATATAGTACTCAACATAGTGAGTCAGATCACGCAAAACGCCATCATCGATACCCGCCTCTTCACCGCCGGGATAAGGGGTGGTACCGCCATCGTAGATCATATCCGGGAAGTCACCGGAAGCCAGCATCAGACCGTATTTCTCGGTGCCGGCAGTGCTGGGAACACAGGTGTAATCCACATGGATGTTGGTCATTTCTTCCAATTTCTGGATCGCGGCGGTTTCTCCGTAGTTGGTCATATAATCGCTGGACCAAACACGCCACTGAGTGAAACTCATAGGCTCCTCGGAAATGGGAAGAGTAATCTCGGTCAAGGGCTCGAGAGTATCTTCTTCCGCCGTCTGGGAGCCTTGGCTACCGCTGTTCGATGAATTGTCTGTATCTTCGCCGCAGGAAACAAAGGCCGTGCAGCACATCGAAAGAGCGAGAAGCAACGTCAATAGCTTTTTCATTTTTCTTCCTCCATAAAAAGATTTCCTTTCCGCCCATGAAAAAAGGCAGACCTTGCATTCTGCCCTTTTTTCATGAAAACAAGAAAGGAGGCCATTCATCATGCTTGATGAACGTGTCTTCATGATAACTGATTCAAAATAAAGGGGCAAGAAATAATTTTTTCATTTTTAGACAGAATTTATTTTCCCCATCTTTTTTATTAGACAAAAGATTGATTTTTCATAAAAAATCTAATATAATAAATTTATTCCTGTAGGTTTTTTGACAAAAGGGAGGCCTGTATGATCTTTTACGAATCCCATCGTTCTAATAAAACGAAGTATCTCTACCACGAATTTAAGGAAAATTATTCCTACGGTTCTCACCTCCATAAGAGCTTTGAATTTGCGCTGTGCTTTGAGGGCCAGCTCAAAATCACCGTGGGTTCCAGTACCTCGGTGCTTGGTCCAAACCAGGCTGTTTTGGTGCTCCCCAATCAGATCCACAGCTACCAGACGATGACCGACCGCCACTTTATGTGCATTTTTTCATGCGACTATGTGAGCGACTTTTACAAGGAAATTCAGGGAAAAACGTTCGAGGATCCTTTTTTCACCGTTCCCGGCAAGGATTTTGTAAGAGGCTTTCAGTCTGCCAAAAGCACTTTTGAGATCGAATCTCTCCTCTATCATATCTGTGCCCTCGCCTATGAGAACTGTAAAATGGTGGAACTGAATTCTTCCCATACCGATTTGGTGGAGCGCATTATTTATTATATCCAGGAAAATTACCATGATGACATCAATTTAAAATCCATGGCGCAGGAGTTAGGGTACAGCTACAATTACCTTTCATCCTTCATCAATCAAACCTTTGGAACCAATTTTTCTTATTTGCTGAACATGTACCGAATTGAATACGCCGCTTCTCTCCTTTTAGAGCATCGGCAAAGCATTGCGGATGTGGCCAGCAGCTGTGGCTTTGGTTCTATCCGGAATTTTAACCGGATCTTTTCTCAATTTTATCAGATGACTCCCACCGAATACATCAATTCCAGCCAACAGGAAATTTCTACGTTACAAACGCTGCTTTTGCCGCCGTGGGGATATGAAGACCGACTGATGCAAAGCGGCTTGATACATAAGGAGGAGAAAAAATGACAAAACCCTTTCTTTGCACCGGCTTTGAGCCGGTTGTCCAAACCAGGGAAGGTGCGCTTCGGGGCTTTCGCTTTGGAAGCACCTTCCATTTTTATGGCGTGACCTACGCTACCGCAAAACGGTTTATGCCGCCACAGCCGGTCACACCATGGGATGGCGTAAAAGACGCCCTTTCCTACGGTTATACCGCGCCTCTTTTAGAGGATGGGAACCCCGCGGGAGATCTCTTTTCCCCCCATCGGTTCTGGCCCCAGTCGGAGGACTGCCTGTCGTTGAACATCTGGACTCAAAGCCTGGATGCTTCCCAAAAGCTTCCCGTTATGGTTTGGCTCCACGGGGGCGGATATATGGCGGGGTCATCCATAGAAATGCCCGCTTATGACGGGAAAAACCTCTCGGAATTCGGAAACGTGGTAGTCGTCAGCTTAAACCATCGCCTCAACGTTTTGGGATTTTTGGATCTTTCCCAATTTGGAGAAGCCTATCATAATTCGGGAAACGCAGGATTAGCGGACATTGTCGCCGCTTTGACATGGATCAAGGAAAACATCGCTGCTTTCGGCGGTGATCCGGATAATGTGACCCTTTTTGGCCAGTCCGGAGGCTCCGGCAAGATTCATGATCTGATGCAGATCCCCGCCGCGGACGCATTGTTCCAGCGGGGCATCACCCAGTCGGGTACCTCCCACGAAGGAGAGCTTCCTTTGGGCACCACCGAATCTTGCACTATGCTTGCCAAAGAGATCATGAAAATGGAAGGCCTTTCCTCGGTGGAAGAACTGCAAACCCTTCCCTGGGAGCGATTGAAAAAAGCCTGCATCAGCGGCATGGAGCTTTTACAAAGCCAAGGCGTTATCACCGGATGGGGTCCCAAGGTCAACGACTGGTTTTTGGGAGACGGCATCGACTACCCCTTTACCGAAGCGGCTTCCAAAAAGCCGGTGATGGTGGGAAGTACCTTTTCGGAGTTTTCTTTCTACTCGGTACCGGAAAAACATACGCTCTCAAAAGAGGAAAGCTTAAAGCTTCTGGAAAAACGGTTTGGCGATCAAACGCAAACGGCTTTAACCCTCTTTACCAAAGCGTATCCGGACAAGCATATCACCGATCTTCTCAGTCTGGATACCTTTTTACGGCGTTCCATTTTGGATTTTCTCGATCGGAGAGCTTCTCTTTGTGAGGCGGAAACCTTTAGCTACCTGTTTGCCTTCGACTTTCCCTATGAAGGCGGCAAAACATCCTGGCACTGTGCCGAGATCCCCTTTGTCTTCCACAACGCGGAAAACATTCCCATCTGCAACCAGCCTCCCGTTTCTCAAAAGCTGGAGCAGGAGATCTGCGGCGCATGGGTTCATTTTGCGCGGACCGGCAATCCCAACCATAAGGATCTCCCCCTTTGGACGCCTTATACCAAAGAACAGAAAGCGACCATGGTCTTTTCCGACAACACCCGCCTGGCGGCGCCTTTCGACGAGGAATTGATCTCTTTCCTTGTGGAGAATTTTAACAGCGCCCCCGCTTTTGCGGTAAACAAAGAAGAGAATAACTGATAAAAAAGAGACGGCTTCGCCGTCTCTTTTTTGCGCAGCAAATCTATCGTTTCAAAGGGCAAAGCTCGAAAGCGAGAGTCATTGCCTGGTTGGAAGGGATCTGAAACGCGGGATACACGGGAGCGCCCCAGGAATTTTCCCCGCCGACACCCATCTGCTTTGCGGCGATCCGCACCCAGGTGTTTTCAGGTTTCCCAAGCTCTTCCCGGTGCGCCGCATCCCACAGCTGATATGCGCTATGGGGCAGCACGCTCATTTCAAAAGGAGTCTCTGCCGCCTGAAAGCGGATCCCTGTTCCCTCTTTGGAATACAGCTCTGCATATCGAACCCCTGTCCGGTTTCCGCATTCCTGGGGGTTTAAGTATCTTGTAAAATTTTCCTCCGCAGTGGAAGCATACACGCCAAGAAGAGCGCCTTCCTTTCGGTCCCAATAGTTTTCCTCGGGCCCCATCCCGTAAAAGGTAAACCGGTCATATTCCTTCTTCATTTTAAAGTCCATGGCCAGCACCGGCATGTCGGGAAGCCCCTCCACTCCCGGATATTCCACTTGAATACCAAGCCGACCGTCGAAAAAAGCGCGGTATATTACCTTGTAGGTAAATGCCGGAACACTGGGGGACAGATAGGAAAACGAAAGGATTACCGAATCGGCTTGAGCGGTCACACAGGTATTTTCGGGCAGGTATTTGGCGTATTGACCCGCGATCTCCCACTGCGCCCGCTCAAAGGGATACCTGGCGCCTATGTCATTATCGGTGTACGCGCGGAAAAAGCTGACCCTCGGAACCTGGGTGATATATTCTCTGCCGCCGTATACCAAGGATGTCAGTCCGCCTTTTTCCTTGCTAAACTGCATCGAAAAATCCTTTCCGCTCACCCCGACCCCAAAGCTCCCCATCGCGATGTGGACATCCTTTTCCAACAGAAAGGTCTTCTTTTCCCAGCTTCCCAGCACCCGCTGGGCAAAGACGATCTGATGCCCTTTTTTCGCCCACAGGGTGTCCTCGCCGGTAACGGCCCAGGCCGTCAAAGTATACTCCCCTTTCTCTTTTGGAAGCGTCCAGTCAACAAAAATGCTCCCCTCTTCCCCTGCCGGAATACAAAGGGAATATTCCTTTTCTTTGATCAGCGCCCCTTCGCGGCGCAAAGCGACCCGAAAACGGTATCCTCCGGTATCAACAAACAGGTTTTGGTTTCGGATCCGCAGCTTATTTTCCTCCCATTCCATTTTGATGTTGGAGTAAAGCTGTTTGACCTCCCGGACTTTGGGAGAGGGGGTTCTGTCCGCATAAACGATCCCGTCAGTGCAAAAGCCGTAATCGGTGGGCCGGTCATCAAAATCTCCGCCGTAAGCCAAAATCCCGTTTTTCTCTAACGCCTGGTCGATGTAATCCCAAATAAAGCCGCCCTGGTAACCTTGGTACTTCTCCTCCAGATCGGTGTATAATTTCATACCGCCTAAAGAATTGCCCATGGCGTGCATATACTCACAGCTGATGTAGGGCTTTCCCGTTTCCTTTTGAAGATACGCTTCGATTTTCTCCGGGCTTAAGTACATCCGGCTTTCCATATCGGTGATGCTATCGTACTTTCTGTCCCAGGCGATCCCCTCGTAATGTACCAGCCGAGTGGGATCCTTTTGGTGGAAATATTCCGCCATCGCCGCGATGTTTTCGCCGCCGTGGCTTTCGTTGCCGCAGCTCCAGATCAAAACGCTGGGATGGTTTTTGTCCCGCTCATACATAGACCTTGCCCGGTCCAGCACCGCTCCCCGCCATAGAGGGAGGGATCCGGGGAGAATCCGGGATGGCACGGCATCCGGCTTTTGCCAGGTACCGTGGGTCTCCAAATTGGTCTCGTCGATCAGATAGATCCCGTATTCATCGCATAACCGATACCAAAGGGACTGATTGGGATAATGGGAGGTGCGGACCGCGTTGATGTTATTTTGCTTGAAAAAACGAATATCCCACAGCATATCCTCTTTTGTGACCGCTCTTCCCCGTTTGGAATCAAATTCATGGCGGTTGATCCCTTTAAACAGGATCCGTTTCCCGTTTAACCGCATCAAACCGTCCTTCAGCTCAAACCGGCGAAAACCCACTCTGGTTTTGGCGGTCTCTAAAAGGATGCCGTCTCGATCCTTCACCTGGACTGTAAGGGTGTAAAGATTGGGTTCCTCCGCGCTCCATGGCCTGATATGCGGGATCACTGCCCGGTCCGCATTCCTGTCGCTTTCCCAAACCACATTTTTTTGATCATCGGTCAAAATCAGGTGCGCCGCGCCATCCTCTCCCACCAAGTCAAGAGAAACCGAAAGGATGCCGTTTTGACGCTCCCAGTCATAGTCCGCCGTGACTTTGATATCCCGCACATGGGTTTTTCCGACGGCGTATAGATACACGTCCCGGAAGATCCCCGAAAACCGCCAAAAATCCTGATCTTCTAACCAGCTTGCGGTGCTGTAGCGGTACACCTCTACCGCGAGGACATTGTCCTTTTTCTTTAAATAAGGGGTGACGCAAAACTCAAAAGGGGTAAAACTGTCCTCCGCGTATCCCACAAACTCCCCGTTGAGCCATAAATAGAAAGCGGTCTCCACTCCCTGAAAGCTGATGTAAATCTCTTTTCCCATAAAATCGGGATCCAGGTTAAAATAGGTAAGGTAACTGCCTACCGGATTGTGCCGCCTCGGAATAGCCGGTGGGACAAGCTCCTCCTTTCCCTCCCACGGGTACTGCATGTTGACATACTGAGGTTTTCCGTAACCTTGAAGCTCTATATGCCCGGGAACGGTGATCTCGCCAAAGTCGGCAGGGGAAAAGCCTGGCCTAAAAAAATCCGCCGGACGATCCTCGGGGCGCTCGGAATAAAAGAATTTCCACCTGCCGTTTAACATCTGTTTGTATTCCTTCCCCCCGATCAGGCAGATGTGATCCGAGTGGGGCTTTTCCCGATTGACTTTGAACACCTTGGGATCAGAAAGCCAGGAAAGAGTCGGTTTCATATAAAGTCCTCCTTACAGCAATGGTTCAGATCATAGATCAATCCGTCACCCTTATTGTACCGAAAACCGATGGGAAAAGCCATAGCCTGTCAAAAAGAAATCTTAAAAAACCGGCGTTTTTTTGTCACCTCCTCCCTGCAAGCGACCTTCCTCATTTTGAAAACTTTTCTCCTTTACTTCCCTTGCAATTTATTGTATAATCATATCGGCGGGACGAGATCCCGAAACCGATATAAGGAGGAAACAATATGCAATTTCCAAAAGACTTTCTCTGGGGCGGCGCGGTGGCCGCGAACCAGTATGAAGGCGCCTATAACGAGGACGGAAAAGGCCTTTCCATCCAGGACGTGTATCCCAAGGGGATCAAAGGCCCCATCACCGACGAGCCCACCCCCGATAATTTAAAGCTCATCGGAATCGATTTTTACCATCGTTACAAAGAGGACATCGCTATGCTGGCGGAAATGGGCTTTAAAGTATTTCGCCTTTCCATCGGCTGGACGAGAATTTTCCCGAGAGGCGACGAGGAAACCCCCAACGAAGCGGGTCTTGCGTTTTACGACAAGGTATTTGACGAGTGCAAAAAATACGGGATCGAGCCTTTGGTGACCCTTTCCCACTATGAAACCCCCTTGTATCTTGCGAAAACCTACGACGGCTGGCGCAGCAGAAAGCTTATCGAGTTTTTCGGACGCTATGCCCGGACGGTGTTTACCAGATATAAGGATAAGGTCAAATACTGGCTCACCTTCAATGAGATCAACTGCGTCCTTCATTCCCCTTATATGGCGGCGGGCGTTATGACGCCTATGAGCGAACTGACTCCGAAGGATCTTTACCAGACGATGCATAACGAATTTGTGGCCAGCGCCTTAGCGGTAAAGCTTTGCCATGAG
>CALWZB010000072.1 GCA_944385915.1 uncultured Clostridia bacterium
AAGTTCCCGTCGCTCTCGTCGAGAGCTTTTCTATCTTACCACATCTTTTTTTCTTTGTCAATACCTTTTTTCTTTTTTCTTGACAAATTTTTTCGATCTGGCTTTTCGCTTCCCCGTTTTCGGGACATCTTCCTTACTTTACCACTTTCTTACCCCTTTGTCAACTCCTTTTTTGAAAAAAGTTCTTTTTCTGACGAGCTTTTCATATGAAATAAAAAGATAGGGGGTATCCACTTGAAATGGCTTTTTCCTTTCCTCTTTCTTGCCGCAGTGATCCTCTCCCTTTTTTCCGGAGACGGCGGGCAGATGACCAACGCCCTGTTAGAGGAAATTTCATTAGCGATCCAAACGATGCTTACATTGACTGGAGCTATGTGCTTTTGGAGCGGTATGATGCACATCGCCAAAGACAGCGGGGTTTCCAAAGCCATAGGAAAGGCACTGACGCCGTGGATCGGAAAACTGATTCCAAAAATAAAAGGCGAATCAGCAGAATCGGTTACCTTAAACCTTTCCGCGAACCTTCTCGGGCTTGGAAACGCGGCGACACCTTTAGGGCTCCGCGCTGTCCAGTGTATGGCCGCAGAGGGACTTCCTGCCGAAAGCTTTGCCACCTTCATTGTGATGAATTGTTGTTCTTTACAGCTGATCCCCACTACAGTGGTTTCTCTTCGGTATCAAGCGGGATCTGTCGCTCCCATGGAGATCCTTCCCGCCGTCTGGCTTTGTTCCCTTCTTTCTGTAGTCAGCGCCCTTTTCGCTGTCCGGCTTTGTTATTTCCTATTCATTGGAAGGAGGAAAAAATAATGGAATGGATTGGGGATATGGCGATCCCTCTTTTATCCGGTTTTCTTTTCTTTGCCGCCATACGAAAACGAGTCAATACCTTCGAATCCTTTACATTGGGCGCTAAGGAAGGTTTACAGTCCGCCGTGGAAATTCTGCCCTCTGTTCTATGCCTGATGACGGCGGTGGGTGTCTTTCGGGCGACCGGAGGCGTAACACTGCTTTGTCGCCTTTTAACGCCGTTGATTGACGGGCTCCACATCCCGGAAGAGATCCTTCCCTTGATTTTGCTACGCCCTTTTTCCGGAAGCGGTTCCCTGTCTTATTTTCAAAATATATTAGTACAGTATGGCCCCGACAGCCCGGAAGGGTTTTTGGCTTCGGTTTTACAGAGCAGCGGTGAAACCGTATTTTATGTAACCGCCATCTATTCCGGCGCCGTTTCCCAAAAGAAAATACCCTTTGTCATTCCCTGCGCTTTATTTGGAAATCTTGTGGGCGTCATTGCCGCAGTTTACATTACAAAAAATTTTTTTGATTTTTAAAAAAAGGCTTGCTTTTTGAAAATCGGTATGCTATAATAGCTGTCGTTGGGGGTGTAGCTCACCTGGGAGAGCGCTTGAATGGCATTCAAGAGGTAGTCGGTTCGATCCCGATCATCTCCACCAGAGGAAAAAGGATCTGCGAAGGCAGGTCCTTTTTTCGTTGCAGGGTGCTTTTTTCGTTTTCATCTTCTTTGCCTGCCCCCGCTTTTCAAAGCTCTTGCAGCTAAATAAAAATCAAATCCTCATTATAATAGGAGAACTGACAATGAACGCGAAGGATTTCACTGCTTACGGATTGAACAAGGAGCTCGCCGCCTCTATGACTGCGCCGCTCAATTTCTGCCGGGTCGTAGAACTCGCCCTGGAAAGGAATCTTTCGGTCGTGGCACAGTACCATCCCCATATCGGCTCGAACGATTTCGCGGTGCTTGGTCCCGATCTGATTCCCGCCCTGTCACAAAAAGATGATGCGTACTACTATGGCATTTCTCCTTTGCTGGACAGCGCTCTCATCATTGACTGTATTTCCCGCATGGAATTTTGCGGACACGGCGGCATAGACCGTTTCATCAGGGAAAACGCCTCTTACTTTATGCTGCACACCGACCAGGCGCCTTACCTTTTGGATTTTGCGAGGTACGCTGTCGTCACGCTTGCCGGTCTTTATGGGCTGAAGATCCGCCGGTGCGATGCGCTGCTGCAGCTTCAGAAAAAATATGATCCCCAAAGCTATATGATCGAGGAAAAAGAAGACTTCATCTTCATCAAGGGATGCCTTACGGATGAGGTCATGCAGGCGCTTTCTTCTCTCCGCTTTCTTCCCGATACCGAAGACAGATGTTACCGGTGCACATCCAAAGAAGGGTACACGGTGAGGGAGCTGTTTTCCGACTCAGGCAACGTTCAGCTCACAGTTGGCGATGTGTTCTATTCCGGCGTGCTGTTGAAGCCCCAGCAGCTGGTCCATCTTCCCAATCATTACGAAAATCACCGCATGGATATGCTCCAGTTCGTATTCGAACGCTCTACCTACGCCACGGTATACGCACTGGATCATGACCTCACCGGCCATCCGGCGCTGGACCCCGGCAGCAGAGAAAGGATGAAAGCGTTTTTCCGACATGATGACCAGGTCAAAAAGACGCTTGCCGAATCCCCGATCGACCCAAATGCCTACTCGGATTCCACTTTACAGACCGTCAACCGGTACCTGAAGGACAGTTATAATGTCAACCAGATCGGCGTATCCGCCAACATCGTGACCAAAGACGGCATCCTCCTTCTCACGCAGAGAAGCCAAAACGCCATTGACAGCGGCTTCTTATATCCGGGCGCTAACGGCAACGCGGAGGTTTTGGATCACCGTGTTTCTTTTTACCGGTACTCCGCTTATGCAGACGCGCCGACGATCGACCTGAATGCCATGCGCATCGATTTTTCCAGCGAGATCGAACGGGAAACTTACGCTGAGCTTGGATTGGGAGTGCGCGAAGAAAAATGGGCATGCTACGGTGTCGTTTTGACCGGAAACACCGCAGCCGGCCAGCAGGATGCACAAAGCAAGCCGTCCCGAAGGATGCACTTCAATATCATTTTCGAACAGCGGGTCGACGAAACCTTTTCCGAGATCTGTTACCGGCGTCAAAACGCTATTGAGGCTTTCGAAAACGAACGGCTGCTGGGGTTTCGGTTAAAGCTCTTCAAAACGTGGGCGGACCGCCTGAAAAGCGGTATCGGAGCGGTTATAGAAACTTTGGTCAGCTCCAAGGACATCGTGGAATCCTTCTTGCTGGTCGCTCTGCTCGTCACCCAGAGGGAATCGGTATTTTCCGAAGGATGGTCGTCGGTGGTCTCCGCGGTCCTCGCGGTTTTGATCACCTTTGCGACCTTGGTGAAACTGTTCCGCTCGCTGAAAGAACATATACGGCAGCGAAGGATCGTGATCCCGCTCACCATTTTGTATTCCTGTTCCTACCGCACCATCGAGCAGAAGCTTTCCCTTCTCCGGCGTCGGAAGCGATTCCACCCCGCCGCTTACGCAGCCCTTCGATTTTATATTGAAAACGCCCTGTACGACAGTTATATTTTTCATCAAAATTGAAAAGACACCGGTGCAAACGATCCAATGCCTTTGAAAAGCGAAGGAAACCCTTCGCTTTTTTCTTTTTTTGATTTTTATTTCAGCGATACCTGCCCGTTCTTTTTTGGAAAAAGCTGCCCTTTGATTTCCCGCTTTCTTTGGGCATGCTATGATGGGGTGATCCAATGAGAAAGAAAAAACGTAAAGCAAGCGGTAAAGGCGAAGATTTACGTGTCAATCCTGCCCTTCGGCTCTGTCCGAAATTTGACGAGACCAGCATCGCTGACTGGCATGATCCCAAGCAAAATCCGGACAGTCTCATTCAGGATAACTGCGCCGAAGAGCACATTATGTGACCCCGCCGCCTTTGGCGGCTACATATCTCCTTTTCCAAAAATACGCTCCTTTTTTCGTCACAACGCCAAAAATGATTCTTTCCTATTGCCTTTCTTTTTAAAATCAGATACAATAAACTCAGAGCATTGAACGCTTTGTTTTATTACAATCTGTACATTCAACCGAAGGAGGCAATTTTCTATGGCAAAAGAATTTCTCTGCACCAGTACCGAGCCTGTCGTAGACACCAAGGCCGGTAAGCTGAGAGGCTTTAAACTGGGCACTACTTACAATTTTTACGGCGTAAAGTACGCGGAATGCAAGCGCTGGCAGCAGCCCACGCCGGTCACTCCCTGGGAAGGGATCCAGGACGCCCTTTCTTATGGCTACATCACTTATCCTGCGTCCCCCGACTCTCCCAACGGAGATTTGCTGGTTCCCCATCGTTTCTGGCCCAAGAGCGAAGATTGCTTAAACCTGAACATCTGGACCCAGAGCATCGATAAAGCATCCAAGCTTCCGGTTATGGTCTGGCTCCATGGCGGCGGATTCTCCAACGGTTCCGCTATTGAAATGGTCGCTTACGACGGCAACAACCTTTCCGAATACGGCAATCTGGTTGTGGTCACGGTAAACCATCGTCTCAACGTGTTCGGCTGCCTGGATGTTTCCGGATACGGAAAAGAGTACGAAAACTCCCAAAACTGCTCTATGGCCGACCTGGTCGCCGCGCTGCAGTGGGTCCATGACAACATCGCTTCCTTTGGCGGCGATCCCGAAAACGTAACCATCTTTGGTCAGTCCGGCGGCGGTATGAAGGTATCCTCCCTGATGCAGATCCCCGCGGCGGACGGTCTGTTCCAGAAAGCCATCATCCAATCCGGTTCCGGACCCAACGAGAACTCCCTGACGTATGAAAGCACCGCACCTATGGCGGAAGCGATGCTCAAAGAGCTTGGCACCGACGACTTCTCCGTTTTAGTCAATATGCCTCCGGAAGACCTTTTGAAACTGGTCAATAAAGTTACTGCGGGACAGCGCGCCTCCTGGGGTCCGCTGGAAAACGGCTGGTATGTCAACACCATTTTCCATGGTTCGACTGAACATGCCAAGAAAGTGCCTTTGATGGTAGGTACCTGTATCGGCGAAATGGGAACTTTCCGTTTCTCCGTTCCCGGCCGCCAGAACCTCTCCAAAGAGGAAAAAGAAGCCCATGTTTTCGAAAAATTCGGAAAAGAAAACGGCCAGAAGCTTTTGGATCTCTTCTACAAGGCCTATCCCGATCATGACGCCATTGACGCCATCATTTTGGACGACGGCTCCCGGATCACCACCACAATGCTGTTGGATCTGCGGGCTTCCGACGGTTCCACCGATTCCTACAGCTATATGTTCGCTTACGACTTCCCCTACGACGATGGAAAAGCGGCGTGGCACTGCGCAGAAATCCCCTTCGTCTTCCATAACATCGACAAGGTGGCTGTCTGCAACGAACCCGGCGTTTCTGAGCTGCTCCAAAACCAGATTTGCTCCGCATGGGTCAACTTCGCCCGCACCGGCAACCCCAACAATGAGTATCTGCCGGAGTGGAAACCCTTTACCAAGGGCAACGAAGTGACCATGGTTTTCGATAAGAAGAGCGAAGCCCGCGTCGATTTCGACCGGGAGCTGGTACAGTTCCACAGAAAGCTGGAATACGTTTACGAAAATCCCAATATGCTGATGTAATCTCCTTTGCGGGCGTCCAAAACGGGCGCCCGCTTTTTATGCGGGGTAGATTTTTTCTTTCGGCTGCATTACAACAGAGAGGCAAGAAAAGTCCGTCGTTTGACATCATTAGCAAAGGAGGACAGATATGGCAGCAAAAAAATCCAAAGCGGAATTGTTTTTAGAGCTGGCAAAGCCGGACGAGAACGGAGTCAGCCGCTGGGTCGACGCTTCGGAATTTACCGGTAAGTACGGGGAATTAAAATTCGGAAACGGCGCCTCCTGGGCGCGAAAAGAACGGGCGTTGGCGCAAAAATATATAGTAGAATTAGATAAGTCGATAACGCCGGGAAACGGAATTGACCGAATTCGGCTCAACGGAAAAAACGACGGCGACTACAGCCAGCATATCCGAAGCGACATTAAGCAAGCCATCCGGCAAAAACGCTGTGTGATCTTAGGGACATCAAGCCCGGAGGTGGATCATAAAAACGGTCGGAAAAACGAAAGCCGGGTCATGCGAAACGAGGAGCAAAAGCTTTCCGATTTCCAGCCGTTAAGCAAAGCCGCCAATGACGCCAAACGGCAATTTTGCAAGGAATGCAAAAAAACGGGTATTCGGTACGACGCAAAGCAGTTGGGATATCCTATTTCCTACTATGCCGGCGGGCCCGTCCATTCGGGGAAAGAAGACGGCTGTATCGGCTGTTTTTGGTACGATCCATTGGAATTTCGCAGACATTTAGAGGAAAAAAAGTAAAGGAAGCAGCATACGCTACTTCCTTTTTTTAAATACCATGATATATTCGTGTTTAAAAAGATAAAAATCACTGGCCAGCGCCCGATATCTCCAAAGGGAGCGTTGATTGGACTTGGCTTTGGTTTCCTCAAAGTTTTTCACAATGATGGACTTCAAAAGAAATCCCCGCTCCAAAAATAAGTTCATACACAAAAAGCCCAGCGGGGTCAATTCCCCTTTGGCGTACTTATCCCCCATCACCAACGCACAGTACCGATTTTTCTCCAAATGGGCGCAGGTATTGTCGATCACTTCCCCCAAGCCATCCAAAAACGCTTCTTTGGTTTTAGAATTGGAAAGGTCATTGGGATCGTCGGAAAAAGGAATGATATCCCAATAAGGCGGATGAAAAAGGATAAACTGAAACGAGGAGATGCCAAGCCTTTCTTTAATAGGGGTCAAATCGATCGTTTTACTGTTTCCCACCCAGATTTTAGTGGTCACCGCCTCTTTTTTCTCCTGAAGGATATGCTCTTTTGCCTCGCTTGCCACCGGCTCTTGCAGCTCGATCCCCACCGCATTGCGCTTAAGACGCTGGGCTTCGATCAACGTGGTCCCGCTCCCCATAAATGGATCCAATACCCAATCCCCTGCCTTGGTGTACCGACGCAGAAGCTGGTTTGGGATCTGGGGAATAAAATTTCCATGGTAGCTTGCGCTGTGCGCGCCGGAATTGTCCCTTCGATGGATCAGCCACAGGCTGTCCGTATAAATATCCTCGTATTCTTTCCAGCACTTGGGATCCAAATCATTATATTTCGCCATGGACTTCTCCTATTTGATGAGACAATGAAGGTACTCTACCGTCGCGTTTCCCTTATGGTTTCGGTTTTCCTCTTTATCCGCCCGAAACCGCCGGTAATCCTTGGTGAAAACCTCGTACCGTCCGTATTTTTCCATAATGGACCGAATGGTGTCAAGGCTCATCAGCCCTTCGTTGTTGTAGCTTAAAAAAAGGTAGGAAAACTTCGCGTTGGAAACCAAATCCTCGAACGCCTCGGCTACCGTCCGCTTGGAACAAAACCGGCTTTTTTGCGCGGAAGACTCCCTTAGCCCTGTTTTCCCGGTAAGTACCGGAGAGTCATACCGGGAAATAGTCTCCAAAACATGGTAATTGGCGCAGTACTGCCTGGCGTTGTAAGGGGGATCCAGATACAAAACATCTCCCTCGATCTCTCGGATGAGATGGTTCACGTCATCCAGGTGCACCTCTCCTCCCAAAGGTCCGTCTACGATGGGCAACAGCTCTAACTGGAACGGCCGCGCCGCCGAACGCTTGAGATGCTTTAAAAAGGCGCCGTAAACCGACGCAGTGTTGGCGTATTTGTCGATGGAATGGATAAGACTGGCTAAAAAATAATAGTATTGGCTTTCATTGATTTCTTTGTTTTGGTACAGACTTTCCAGCGCCGTTCGTATCGCGTCGCATTTTTTCCCGTTTTCGTCGGAAAAATAGTTTCGCCCGCTCCCTGACCCAAGGCAGTAATTTTGGTAG
>CALWZB010000073.1 GCA_944385915.1 uncultured Clostridia bacterium
CCATTACTATGGACGGCTTTGTCAACGCCATTGACGCTATCGGAGGCATCGAGATCAATGTGACCGAGAGCTTTACCCTGGAGGGTGTCACCTTCCGTCCCGGTGTTCAGACTTTAACTGGTTATCAAACCAGTAAGTTTGTCAGAGAACGGTACAGCCGTCAGGGCGGCGATATCGGACGGATGCAGGCGCAGCAGCAGGTGCTTTCCGCGATCTTTAAGAAATTCACATCTCTGTCTACTTCGGATATCACTTCTTTGGTTCCCACGCTTTTGAGCGAGGTCACTACCGATATGACGGTGAAGAATATTCTGGATATCGGGCTTGAGGCGTTAAAGCTTTCCGCGGAGAACATCACCTTCCATATCGTGCCGGGAGAATCCTGTTCTGTTAACGGCCTTTCGGTGTGGACGGTGCATAAAGAAGTTTTGGCCGAGATACTGAATACCTATTTCCGTCCTTTCGACGACCCGGTTCCGGCTGAGGAGCTGAATATTATCGAGGTAAAAAACAGCGTAGACTATTACGATGATCTTACCACAGGAGTGGATGATTATATCGAGTAAAGGAGATCCTATGGAAGCAAAAGAAAAACTGGAAAAGATCGTTTCGATTTTAGACAGCAAAAAGGCGCTGGACATCCGGGCCATCCGGGTCAGGGATCTGACCATTCTGGCGGACTATTTTATCATCGCCGGAGGCAGCAGCTCCACCCAGGTCAAAATGCTCACCGATGAGGTGGACTACCAGATGGGACTTTTGGGGATCGAGCCGGGAAGGATCGAAGGGTACCAGTCGGAAGGCTGGGTGATCTTGGATTACGGCGACGTGATCGTTCATATTTTCCACGGTGAGACCAGAGATTTTTACGGTCTGGAACGGCTTTGGGCCGATGGCGAACAGGTGGATCTTTCCCACCTTTTGACAGACTGAGAATAAACGGAAGGAAGAAAGACGATGAGTAAAGAAAAGGGATATGATTTTGCTGCTATTGAAAAGAAGTGGCAAAATTATTGGGATGAAAACAAAACCTTTCAAGCGGTGATGGACCACAGCAAGCCCAAATACTACCCGTTGGTGGAATTCCCGTATCCTTCGGGGCAGGGACTGCATGTGGGGCACCCCCGTTCCTATACGGCGTTGGATATCGTTGCGAGAAAGCGCCGACTGGAAGGATATAACGTCCTTTACACCATGGGATGGGACGCTTTCGGCCTTCCGACCGAGAATTTCGCCATTAAAAATCATATCCATCCTGAGATCGTCACCAAGGATAATGTGGCGCATTTTAAGGCGCAGTTAAAAAGCTTGGGCCTTTCCTTTGACTGGGACCGGGAGATCAACACCACCGATCCCTCCTATTATAAGTGGACCCAGTGGATCTTTATCCAGCTGTTCAAAAAGGGACTGGCTTATAAAGCAAAAATGAATGTCAACTGGTGTACCTCCTGTAAATGCGTGCTGGCCAACGAAGAGGTGGTCAACGGCGTCTGCGAGCGCTGCGGCGGGGAAGTAGTCCATAAGGAAAAGAGCCAGTGGATGTTAAAGATCACCGAATATGCCCAGCGCCTCATTGACGATCTGTCGCTGGTGGATTATTTCGACCGGATCAAGGCGACCCAGATCAACTGGATCGGGCGCAGCACCGGCGCGGAGGTCACCTTCCAGACGACTCTCGGCGATCCGCTGACGGTGTATACCACAAGGCCCGACACCTTGTTTGGCGCCACCTATATGGTCATCTCCCCCGAGCATCCTCTCATTGAAAAATGGGCCGATTCCATCCAGAACATGGATGAAGTGCGGGCTTATCAGGCGGAAGCGGCCAAAAAATCCGACTTTGAGCGGACCGAGGTCAATAAGGATAAGACCGGCGTAAAATTGGATGGAGTCAAGGGCATCAACCCCGTCAATGACCGGGAGATCCCCATCTTTATTTCCGATTATGTATTGGTGAGCTATGGCACCGGCGCCATTATGGCGGTACCGGCGCACGATACCAGAGACTACGATTTCGCCAAGGTATTCCGCCTTCCCATCATCGAGGTGGTCAAAGGCGGAGATATCGAAAAGGAAGCCTTTACCGACTGCGAGACCGGGATCATGGTCAATTCCGGATTTTTGGACGGTCTTTCCGTCGAGGAAGCCAAAGTTAAGATCGAAGACTGGTTAGAGGAAACCAAAAAAGGCGTCCGGAAGGTCAATTATAAGCTGAGAGACTGGGTTTTTGCCCGCCAGCGGTATTGGGGCGAGCCCATCCCCATTGTCCAATGTGAACACTGCGGATATGTTCCCATTCCCGAAAGCGAGCTGCCCTTGCGCCTTCCCGAGGTAGAGAGCTATGAGCCCACTGAGGACGGCCAGTCTCCTCTCGCCAACATTGAAAGCTTTGTCAATACCACCTGCCCCAAGTGCGGCGCCCCTGCCAAGCGGGAGACGGACACCATGCCTCAGTGGGCGGGGTCGTCCTGGTACTTCTTACGGTATTGTGATCCTCATAACGACAAGGAACTGGCTTCCAAGGAAGCATTGGATTACTGGATGCCGGTAGACTGGTACAACGGCGGTATGGAGCATACGACACTCCACCTTTTGTACTCTCGCTTTTGGCATAAATTCCTTTACGACATCGGTGTGGTGTCCTGCCCTGAGCCTTACGCCAAGCGCACAAGCCATGGTATGATCCTGGGCGAGGACCATGTCAAGATGAGCAAATCCCGGGGCAATGTGGTCAATCCTGACCAGATCGTCGCCGAATATGGCGCCGATACTATGCGCCTTTACGAGATGTTTATGGGCGATTTCCAGCTTTCGGCTCCCTGGAACCCGAGAGCGGTAAGTGGCTGTAAGCGGTTTTTGGATAAGGTTTGGAACTTGCAGGAAAAGGTGGTAGACGGGGACAGCTACCGCAAAGAGCTGGAGACACCCTTCCACCAGACCATCAAAAAGGTCACCGAGGATATCGAAGCCCTCAAATTCAACACTGCCATTGCTGCGATGATGAGTTTAATGAACCAGATCGCCGCCGTAGGCAGCATCAACCGGGCGGAGTATCGGGATCTTCTGATCCTGCTCAATCCCTTTGTCCCTCATATCACCGAGGAGATCTTTGAACGCCAGGGCTTTATGGGTCCCATCACCTCTTGCAGCTGGGTATCCTATGACGAGGAAAAATGCAAGGAAAATACGGTGGAGATCGCGGTCCAGGTCAACGGAAAGATCAAAGCCAAAATGACGATTCCTTCGGATATGGAAAGCGCAGATGTCATCGCGGCGGCAAAGAGGGACGAAAAGGTCGCATCGGAGATTGAAGGAAAAACGGTGGTAAAAGAGATCTATGTCAAAGGGAAACTGGTCAATCTTGTCGTAAAATAACGACAGTTTGTTAAAGGTTTATTTCCAAATTAGACTTGACATTTCACCTTTTCTCCGGTATAATATTGAATATAGACGCCGCAAGGAGAGAAGCCTCTTTGAGGCGTCGTAACCTCTGCGCTACAGCAAAGGGAGGGATTGTGAATGGCAGAAATCAGAGTAAAAGACAACGAATCTTTGGATAACGCATTGAAGCGCTTTAAGCGTTCCTGCGCGAAGTCCGGCGTTCTCGCTGAGGTTCGCAAGAGAGAGCACTATGAAAAGCCTTCCGTACGTCGGAAAAAGAAGTCTGAAGCGGCAAGAAAACGGAAATATAAATAATGTTTTCGGAAAAAGCGAGCATATTTTGCTCGCTTTTTGTTTTGTGGAGGAAAGATATGGAGCGACGGTCCAATTATGAGGTCTCCTGTGAGCGGTTTCGGTCCTGGTTTCTGGATGCGGACAAAGAGGAGATCTTAAAGCGGCTTCCCTTTATCCAGAAAGCGGAGGGAAGGCTCTGGCTTACCCATTTCGCCCGCAGTTACAGCATTTCTTTGCAAGATGGCGCCATTTTGGCAAAAGACCTTATGCCCGTTTCCAGGATCGCCCAAATGAACATCTATACGTTATTGTATTACGCGGCGCCAGGCGCAAGACAAACCGGCCGGTTTGTGGATTTCGGTTCCTTGCGCAACGGCGCGCCGTTTGCACCGGCGTTTCGAAAAGGGGTGGTGGAGCCCCTTGCCGCGACTTTTTCGGGACAGGAAAACGCGCTGAAAGAGGCGGCGGACCGGCTTTCTGCAACTCCTCTTCCCAAAAACGGGTTTTGCCTTTGGGCCTTTGACTGTATGCCGGTGCATGTGCATTTTTGGGATGGGGACGAAGAGTTTCCCGCCCAGGCGAACATGCTCTTTGATAAGAGTGCCGTGGATTTCATTCACATTGAAAGCGTGGTCACCATTGGTATGGAGTGTTTGGAACGTTTGGCAAAGACGGCGGCACTTCCCGTCAAAGGATCCCCGATACATTATGTTTGGTAGGAGGAAAAGGATGGCTTTATTTCGCCCTGACGCCTATTTTTTCAAAATCACCCAGATCCCTTTTTCCTTTTTCCAGCAAAGGGGGATCCGGCTGGTTTTACTGGATGTGGATAATACCCTGACGACCCATGATAACCCGGTTCCGGCCAAGGGCGTTACGGATTGGCTTGAACAGGGAAAAAAGGCGGGGATCTCCTTTTCCATTCTTTCCAACAACCGGTATGACCGGGTGAAGCCTTTTGCCGATGCCCTCGCCCTTCCGTTTGTTTCCAAAGCGGCCAAGCCCCTTTCCAAGGGGGTCAGGGAGGCGCTGTCTCGGTTTCAGGCCACCAAAGAGGAGACTGCAATCATCGGAGACCAGTTATTCACCGATATGCTTTGCGGCAATCTCAGCGGGATCTGTTCGGTGCTGGTGGTGCCTTATCAGTTGGAGACCAGGGGATTTTTGAAAATCAAGCGGATTTGGGAACGGCCGTTTTTGCGCCGGTACCAGTCTATGCGAAAGGAGAAAGGATCATGATCGCACGATTCGGCCCGGCGGGCAAAGGAGAGCTGTTCCATCAAAAATATAAAAAGACCGAGGACACCGTTTCCTATTTGATGGATTTTGGGCTCAATGCCTATGAGTATCAGTGCGGCAGAGGAGTTCGGATCAACGAAGAGGCGGTAAAACACCTTGGCGCCGAAGCGAAAAAACAGGGCATCGCCCTTTCCCTTCATGCGCCTTACTATATCTCCCTTTCCTCGGTGGAGAAGGAAAAGCGGGATAAGAGTGTGGATTATATTTTGCAAAGTGCCAAAGCGGCGGATCTGATGGGGGCGGATCGGATCGTGGTCCATAGCGGCTCCTGCAGCAAAATGACCCGGCAGGAAGCCCTTTTGCTTGCATCATCCACCTTGCAAAACGCCCTTTTGGCCCTCGAGGATGCCCACCTTTCCCATATCACCATCTGTCCCGAGACCATGGGGAAGATCAACCAGCTTGGGGATTTTGACGAGGTGATGACGCTGTGCGAGCAGGATGAACGGCTGCTTCCGTGCATCGATTTCGGGCATCTGTACGCCCGGACCTTTGGCGCCGTTAACGGCAGGGAAGCGTTTTCCAATCTCCTTTCCCAGATGGAAAACCGTTTGGGGAAAGAGCGGGGGCGAAGCTTTCATGCCCATTTTTCCCGGATCCAGTTTACCGAAAAAGGCGGGGAGAAATGCCATTTGACCTTCCAGGACGAAGTATACGGTCCGGAATATTTGCCGTTGATTCAACTGATCGTGGAAAAGGATCTCACTCCCCGGATCATCTGTGAATCCGCAGGAACCCAGGATGTGGATGCCGCATCGATGAAAGCGGCTTATGAGGCGCTTGAAGCGGAAAGGTAGAAAAGGAAGAAAAACCGGAAAAGCCGGGGGAAAAAGTGAATTAGGGCTTGAAAAAAACCGGGAAATAGGGTACAATACAAGGGTATAGGTAATGTGTATAAAAAGGCGGCGGCTTGTCGCCGTTTAAAGAGAAAACAGATGGAGGTTTCTACATGATTTCTGCAGGTGATTTCAGAAACGGTTTGACTTTTGATATGGATGGAAACGTGATGCAGGTCATTGAGTTCCAGCATGTAAAGCCCGGCAAAGGTGCGGCGTTTGTCCGTACCAAGCTGCGCAACGTCATTACCGGCGCGGTGACCGAGACGACCTTTAACCCCACCGCCAAATTCCCCGAAGCGTATATTGAGCGCAAAGATATGGAATATCTGTACCATGATGAGCATTTATATTACTTTATGGACAGCGAGACCTACGAGCAGGAAGTCATCGACGAGAAGTTTTTACCCGATGGGTTCCAGTTCGTCAAGGAAAATATGATCGTAAAGGTGCTGTCTTACCAGGGCAACGTGTTCGGCGTAGAGCCCCCCAACTTTGTAGAGCTGAAGGTTACGGCGACGGATCCCGGCTTTAAGGGCAACACCGCCACCAACGCCACCAAACCCGCTACGCTGGAAACCGGCGCGCAGATCAAGGTTCCCCTCTTTATCGACGAGGGTGAAATGATCCGTGTGGATACCCGTACCGGCGAGTATATGGAGCGGGCGTAAGACGTTTTCATTCGGTGAAAGGAGAATGGAATATGGAATTGTTAGAGAAAGCCGCATATATTAAAGGTATGGTAGAAGGTATGGAGCTGGACGAGAATAAAAAGGAAGTCAAGCTCATCAAGGCTTTGCTGGATCTGGTCAAGGATCTTTCCGAGACGGTCGTCGGTTTGAGGGAAGAGCTGGACGAGGTTTGCGAGCTGACCGATATCTTGGATCATGACCTGGGCGATGTCGAGGAAGCCATCTTCGGCGACGATGACGAGTGCGATTGTGACGAATGTGACTGTGACGATTGCGACTGCGATTGCGACGACGAGGACGAAGAAGTTTACGAGGTGACCTGCCCTTCCTGCAATGCCACGCTGTATGTGGATGAAGAGATGCTGGATGAGGGCGAGATGGTCTGCCCCTCCTGCCATGAGAAGCTGGAGTTCGATTTGGACATCGGCGATTGTGGCTGTGATGAGGAAGACTGCGGCTGTGAGGAAGAAGAATAAGTTCTTTCTTATCTTTTCGATTACAGCGGGTTTTTCCCGTGGTAATAAAAAATCATATTATGTTTCGGGGCGGAGTGAAATTCTCCACCGGCGGTATAGTCCGCGAGCGCGAAAGCGTTGATTTGGTGCAATTCCAAAACCGACGGTATAGTCCGGATGAAAGAAACAAGCGAGAGCCATTTGGCAGTTTGCGCCCGGGAGCATTTCCCGGGCGCTTTTTCGTTTGCAACACCCTGGAATGGCGAAGCAGCCCTTCGCAGAAAGGAAAACGATGCAAAACGCAACTGTTCAAAAGCGGATCGATGTCCGCAAAATCGCTATGATCGCCATGCTTTCGGCGATCTCCACTGTGCTGATGTTTTTCAGCTTTAACGTTCCCATGATGCCGGGATTTATCAAGATGGACTTTTCCGAGCTTCCGGCGCTGATCGCTTCCTTTACGCTGGGACCGGTGAGCGGGGTGATGGTCTGTCTCGTGAAAAACCTGGTGAACGCCATGTTTTCTACCACAGGGCTGGTAGGAGAGCTTTCCAACTTCATTCTGGGCTCTCTTTTTGTATTCCCCGCGGGACTCATCTATCAGAAGGTCAAAGGCTTTAAGGGCGCGGTGATCGGTTCTCTTTCGGGCGCGTTGATGATGGCGCTTTTAAGTGTATTTACCAACTACTATGTGGTTTATCCGGTGTATATGAAGCTGTTTATGCCGCTGGAAGCCATTTTGGGAGCGTACCAGGTCATCAATCCCAACGTGGAGACCCTTTGGCAGGCGCTGTTCCTCTTTAATATGCCCTTTACTTTCATCAAGGGTATGTGCAGCGTTGTCATCACCCTTCTTACTTACCATAAGTTAGCTCCCCTGTTAAACGGGAGAAAATAGCAAAAACGGGCACTTTATGTGCCCGTTTTTTATCGGCGAAATTCGTGTCTTTGGTTTTCAAGATGGGGAAAAGTCTTCGTCGAACCGATCAGCAAGGCGCTTTTGTCCGAATGGGAAAAAGAAAGTAAAGTCCCGTTTCCGGTAAAGGTATCCCGCCGGCGCCAGTTTAAAAAGGCAGTAAGTTTGTTTCGAATGATCCAAAGAGAAGCAACTCCTGAGATAAGACAAAAAAACCACGAGATCTTTTTCATAACACACCTCCCAATCCATAATACCATACAAAGAATGATTGCGCAAATCCTCGATTTTTGACGGATCCATTGAAAAAAGCCTGTTAACGTGTTACAATAAACCAAAGGAGTTGGATTTATGAAGAAAATTCGTTATGGCGTCATCGGGACCGGCTGGATCGCGAGAAGCTTTATTAGTGCGGCCAGGCTCACCGGAAAGTTCGAGCTTTGCGCCTTGTATTCCAGAAAAGAAGAGACTGCCAATACCTTTTTGGGCGATCTTCCGGAAACAGCGGCGGTATATACCGATCTTGAAGAGATGGCAGCATCAGCTATAGACGCCGTTTATATCGCGTCTCCAAACCGCTTTCATTTTCCCCAGGCAAAGCGGTTTTTGGAAGCGGGAAAGCATGTATTAGTGGAAAAGCCGGCGGCGGTCACTCCCAAGCAAATTGCCGCTTTACAGTCCCTCGCGCGACAAAAGGGATTGATCTTTATGGAGGCGATGCCCACCATCCATATGCCTTCCTTTGCGTCCTTTTGTGAGGCAGTCAAAAAGGCGGGGAACATCAGCACCCTTCGCATCAATTTTTCCCAGTATTCTTCCAAATATCCCGCTTATCTCAACGGAGAGCTTCCCAATATCTTTAATCCGGCTATGGGCACCGGATGCCTGATGGATCTGGGGATCTACTGTGTCTATCCTATGGTCGCTCTTTTCGGAGCGCCAAAACGGGTGGAAGCGTGGGCGCGTTTTTTGGATTCCGGCGCGGACAGCTGCGGCACGGCGCTTTTGTTTTATCCGGATCAAACGGCGGTGCTGACCTATTCGAAAATCGATAGCAGTGTCATCGGCTCAGAGATCGGGGGAGATCAGGGAACGGTCGTCACCGACTCCATTTCCCATATGACCAATCTGCGCTTTGTGGGAGTAGACGGCGGGAAGACAGTGTTACATACCACCGCCCCCAAAGAGGAACAGATGAAAGGAGAGGCGGAAACCTTTTTTGCGCTGGTCCAGGGAGGGGACGAGGAAAAGAAACGGTACCGGGAATTGTGTGACCTTTCCCTTATGACCAGCGAGGTATTGGCGCGGATCCGGAAGAAAGCGGGAATCGTTTTCCCCGCGGAGGTGGAACAAGATGACAAAGCTTAAATGGCTGGCGATCGTTATGATTTTCCCTCTTTTGCTTTTGGCTGCCTGCGGAAAACCGGCGGGAGAGGATGACGAAGAAACGGTGTCGGTGATCCAGAAGCTGGAACTCTCTAAGCCCTCTTCGTCGGAATCTTCGTCGGAGCCGGAAGAGCCGCAGATCCTCAATCCCCTTACAGGAGAAGAAGGCTTTTCCGAAGAGGCGGTAGGGAAACGGCCGGTGGCGGTCATGGTCAATAATATTGGCCAGGCGCTCCCCCAGCGGGGGCTCGCTGAAGCGGATATCCTCTACGAAGTGGTGGTAGAAGGCGGGATCACCCGTTTGATGGCGGTGTACGCCGATCCCTATGACATCCCTTATGTGGGGCCGGTGCGAAGCGCGAGACATTACTATATTTCCATAGCACTTCCCATGAATGCGTTGTATGTCCATTTTGGGGGCAGCCCGGCGGCGTATCAGTATATCAGTCAATACGGCGTGGATGACGTAGATGGCATGTACACCCAAAGCGGCGTTTTTTATCAGGATATGGATCGGGCGGCCGCAGTGGGAAGAGAACACAGCTTTTTTATCAACGGGGAAAGCATCCTTTCCGTTTTGGAGGGAAAGGGTGTTGATATCCAAGGGGAGACGGCGGCTCCCTTCGCTTTTGCTGAGGAGGAAATCTCCTTCGAGGAAAAGCCGGCAACAGAGATTTTCATTCGGTTTTCTTCCGGTTACAATTCAGGATTTACCTATGATGAGGAAAGTAAACTGTATCAAAAACAAAGGAACGGGGAAGATCATATGGACGCCGATACCGGGAAATGTCTTACCTATCGGAATATAATTTTGCTTTTTACTTCGGTCACATCCTATAACGGAGAAGCGGAACGTCGGGAAGTCAGCTTTGCCGGCGGAGACGGATATTATATGACCGATGGGAGCATTGTCCCCATTCATTGGGAAAAAGGCGGGGTTACCGATCCCTTTACCTTTACCAACGCTGATGGAACGCCTCTCGAAGTGAATGTGGGAAAAAGCTATATCGCTTTGACAGACGAAAGTCAGCGTCAGTATTTTACATACAATCAGTAAAGGAGAAAGAAAATGAAATTCAAGGAGATACCTTATCGTCGGGTGGAGCGGGAAGCGCTGCTTCGGACCCTTTCCCATCATATTGAACAGTTGAAAACAGCCCAGTCAGAGGACGAGGCGTTGGCGGCGGTGGAAGCCTTCGAAAAAGCGGGGGAAGAATTTGAGACCGCCTCTTCCCTTGCGTATATTCGAAATTCTATTGACACGCGAGATCCTTTTTACCAGGAAGAGCGAAGATTTAACGACGATCTCGGCCCCTTTGTCAGCGAAAAGACCCAGGAATTTTTGAAAGCACTGCTCCAAACCCCTTACCGGAGCAGGCTGGAAAAAGAGTACGGAACCCTCTTTTTTGAAAACGCCGCGCTGCAAATCAAGGGATTTTCTCCCGAGATCATCTCCCTGATGCAGGAGGAAAATGCCCTGGCGGCGGAATACGAAACCCTTTACGCCTCGGCAAAGATCCCCTTTATGGGAAAGACGCTGACGGTGGCGCAGCTCGCCGCTTATAAGGAGCATCCCGACCGGGAGATCCGGAAAAAGGCGGTGGAGGCGGAAGGGGGCTTTTTTGACGAGCATCAGGACGCTTTTGACAGTATTTACGACAAGCTGGTCCAAAACCGCACCAAACAGGCAAAAGCGCTGGGATTGGAAAGTTATGTGGAGCTTTCCTATATCCGTCAGATGCGAAACTGCTACACCGCAAAGGATGTGGAGATCTATCGGAACGAGGTCGTAGAACAGATCGTTCCTCTCACTGTAACGATCAAGGAAAACCAGGCGAAGCGCATCGGGGTGGACCATATCCGGTATTGGGATCAGGTTTTTTGCTTTCCCGACGGCAATGCTGCGCCCAAAGGCACGCCCGAGGAGATTCTGGCGGCGGGCAAACGGATGTACGGGGAAATGTCCAAAGAAACCCGAGAATTTATTCAGAAGATGTTCGACATGGAACTGTTTGACGTCCTGGCCAAGGAAGGAAAAGCGCCCGGAGGATACTGTACCAGTTTGCCTCTCTATCAATGCCCCTTTATCTTTTCCAATTTTAACGGCACGTCGGGAGACGTAGATGTTTTGACCCATGAAGCGGGACATGCTTTCGCCGATCACATTGCCGGAAAAGAGATTTCCCACAGCTTTTTAAGGAATCCCACCATGGAGGCCTGTGAGACCCATTCTATGTCCATGGAGTTTTTGACGGCGCCGTGGCATCATCTCTTTTTCAAAGAGGATACCGAAAAATATGAGCTTTCCCATGCGGAAGACGCTTTGGTATTCATTCCTTACGGTTGTTTGGTGGATCATTTTCAGGAGGAGGTCTACCGGCATCCGGAAATGACGCCAAAGGAGCGAAACCAAACCTGGGCCAGACTGGAAAAACGGTATCGCCCCTATCTGGATATGGAGGGGGTCCCCTTTTACGGGCGGGGCGCCGGCTGGCAGCGGCAGCTTCATATCTACCTTTATCCCTTTTACTACATTGATTACAGTCTGGCGCAGACGGTAGCGCTTCAAATGTGGACGGAGTCTATGAAGGATTGGGACGGGGCATGGAAAAAATATATGGCCTTTTTGCGTCAGGGCGGAAGTAACACCTTCACAGGGCTGGTGGAGTCAGTAGGATTGCAGTCTCCTTTCCAAAAGGGCGCGCTTTCGGATACAGCCAAACAGATCCAGGACTGGTTAAAGAAGCATAAGATTTAAAACTTTATTTTGTTTCCTGTTGACAGGTCTTTTAAAAGACGATATACTGTCCTTAGCATTCCCGGCACAGGTTTGGGTCTGCCGGGGAAAAGAATGGAGGAAAAAAGATGAAAAGATGGTTAGCGGCATTACTGTCGATGGTTTTGGCGGTAAGCTTGGCGGCATGCGGAGATGACAAGGGCTCTTCTTTAGATGAAAGCTCCAATTCCGGAGCGGTTATTTCTACCGGAGATCCTTCGTCGGAAACGTCGGATGAAGAAGAATCTTCTTTGCCGGAGAGCAGTGAAGACGAGGAGAGCAGCGGAGAAGATACCTTTTCTTACGCGGTAGGAAGCTGGGACGGCAATACCTTCCATAATGAAACGACGGGGATTACCTTCCAATGCCCGGAAAGCTGGACCATTTACAGCAACGAGGAGCTGGCTCAAAATCTTGGCATCGACGCATCGTTATTTACCGAAGAGGGAGCGAAAGAGCTGGCTTCCGCGGCGGTATTTGCCGATTTTATGGCGATCGATACCGCTACCGGTAACAATATCAGCTTAATGTACGAAAATCTGGATGTTACCTCTCCTTTGGTGGATGTTTCGTTAGAAGAGTACGCGGATATTGTTTACGCCCAAGCTGCCGGAAGCAGTGACGCGACGTATACCGAAGGAGAGAAGGAAACCAGAACTCTTTGGGGAAAAGATTGTATCCTGGTTCCTCTGTACGGTTCGATCAGCGGGATCGATTTTGCACAGTATATGATTTTGTTTGAGGAAGGACCTTTGGTGGGCTTGGTCACGGTGAGCTGTTTCGACGGCACGGATGTGGATACCTTCCTTGGCTACTTTGAATAAACATTCCAAACGGGCGGCGCATTCCGCCCGTTTTCTTTTGGCAAAATCACCGAAAAAAACGGGAAAAGTTTTATTACAAAGTTGGTTTACCCCGAAAAAAAAACATGGTAAAATAAAGACAATGACGGCAGATACCGCCTTTGGTTTTGCTGTTTAGATTTTTCAGTCTATCGATGAAAGGAAGGAGACGTTTATGGCTCTTGTCACCATCAATTTTGAAAGCCAATATCTTGGAAACAACCACGAGGTCGGGATCATTCTCCCTGATAAGCCTCGTTCCAAAAGCCCTGCGGAATTTTACGGAAGCGGCGAGAAATACAAAGTCCTCTGGCTTTTGCATGGAACCTTCGGAGATTATTCCGACTGGATTCGGAAAAGTATGATCGAGCTTTACGCTTGTGAGAAGGATCTGGTTGTGGTAATGCCTTCGGCGCTCAACTCCAACTACTCCAACTGGCCTACCTTTGCCACCGGCTACAATATGTACGATTACCTCTTTGACGAGCTGATGCCGTTGGTGTACGGATGGTTCCCGGTGTCGGATAAGAGAGAGGATAATTTCATCGCCGGTCTTTCCATGGGCGGCGGCGGCGCGTTAAAATACGCGGTCAACCATCCGGAAAAATTTGCGGCGGCGGCGATCTTATCTGCGCCGGCGATGTGCATGGATAATATGGAAAACCTGGATGCTTCCGCGCTCAACAGCTCGAAAAACGCCCGGACCCAGAACAGCATCGCCAACGCGGGCGGTCTGGAAGCGTACCGGAATTCCTATGAGAACACTTGGAAGATCCTGGACGAAAAAATCGGTACCGGCGTTTTGCCGAAGCTGTATTTCTGCTGCGGCGACAAGGATTTCCTTTGGGAAGCCTACAACACCTTTAAAAACCATGCGCTGGAGAAGGGCTACGACATTACCTTTGAAGAGGCGGCGGGTTACGCCCATGAGTGGCGGTTTTGGGATATCTTCATCCAAAAAGCACTCACTTTCTTCGGACTGGATCAGATGGATGCGGGAAATCCGTTCTAATCGTATTGGTGTATTATTACACGAGGAGGTTTTTATATGTGGAATCAATTTCAAACCGATGAATATCAGGGCATGATTGCCGAAACTATCGCCATTCCCGGCGATGAAGGGGAGTCGATCCATGCGTATTTTTCCCGTCCTTTGGGAGAAGGTCCCTTCCCCGGCATTGTGCTGATCCCTCATATGCCCGGATGGGACGAATATTGCAGAGAGGCGGCCAGACGGTTTACTCAGCACGGATACATGGTGCTTTGCCCCAACATTTATGAGCGCTTTGGACATGGAACGCCGGAGGAAGTCTCGTTAAAGGTAAGAGAAGGGGGCGGCGTCCCCGTTAAAACGGTCATGGGCGACTGCAAAGGGGCGTTATCCTTCTTGAAGAACCAGCCCAACGCCAACGGAAAAGCCGGTGTCATCGGTATGTGCTCAGGCGGACGGCATA
>CALWZB010000074.1 GCA_944385915.1 uncultured Clostridia bacterium
GGGGCGCACGATGACCGGGTAGCTGATCTCCTCGGCAAAGGCGACGGCGTCCTCTACCGTGGTGACCACCTTGGAAGGGATAACGGGCTGGCCGATGGCTTCCATGGTGTCCTTAAAGGATTGGCGGTCCTCCGCTTTGTCAATGGTTTCCGGATTAGCGCCCAACAGCTTGACGCCATGGGCATCCAAGAATCCTTCTTTTGCCAGTTCCATAGAGAGGGTCAAACCGGTCTGTCCGCCAAGAGTGGACAAAATGCTGTCGGGTTTTTCCTTCAAAATGACCCGTTTGACCACATCCAGCGTCAACGGTTCGATGTAGATATGATCCGCCATGGCCTTATCGGTCATAATGGTAGCGGGGTTGGAGTTGATCAAAACCACCTCTAACCCTTCTTCTTTCAACGCCCGGCAGGCCTGGGTGCCCGCGTAGTCGAACTCCGCCGCCTGGCCGATCACAATGGGGCCGGAGCCGATCACTAATACTTTTTTGATATCGCTGCGAAGAGGCATAATGGTTCCTCCTTATTTCAGGTTAATCACGCTGACAATGTCGTCTTTCATCCGAAGGGCTTCCCGTCTGGCGGCTGCGGCAAAGTCCTTTTCATCGCAGCCTTCCTTTTTGTAGGCGCAAAGGATTCCCCTCGAGGAATTGACGATCGCGCCCAGTCCGTTTTCGTCGAACGCTCCGGCGACGTCCTTCGCGCCGCCGCCCTGGGCGCCGTAGCCGGGGACCAAAAAGAAGGTGTGGGGCAGCGCTTTCCGAAGCTTCGATAACTCTTCGGGATAGGTAGCGCCGACCACCGCGCCTACGGCGCTATAGGGTTCCCCTTTGGTTTTGGCGCCCCATTGTTCACAAAGCTCGCCCATCAGCTGGTAAACTGGTTTTCCGTCGATTTGTTTGTCCTGAAGCTCGCCGGAAGAAGGATTGGATGTTTTGACTAAAACGAAGATTCCTTTGTCGTTTTGATCGCAGTAGGAAAGCAAGGGGGTAATACCATCGCTTCCCAAATATCCGTTGACGGTGAGCGCGTCTCCATGAAACGCCTCAGCAGTGGTGCCGAGAAGGTCGCTTTCCCCCAAATGAGCGGCGGCGTAGGCTTCCATGGTGCTTCCGATGTCGTTTCGCTTTCCGTCGATAATGACGAACATTCCTTTTTTCTGGGCATAGGAGATGGTTTCCTCTAACGTTTTCATACCCGCCCAGCCGTAGTACTCGTAGTAAGCACATTGGGGCTTGACGGCGGGAACAATGTCGCAAAGGGCGTCGATGAGGGTCTTATTAAACTCCAGCACCGCCGCAGCCGCGCTCTCCAAAGGGGAGTCGGTGTTTTTCATATACTGTTCCCGTAAAAAAGCGGGGAGGTAGGAGAAGAGGGGATCTAATCCCACTACGGTAGGGTTTTTGGTCTCTTTGATTTTTTCGATGAGGCGATGAAACGACATAAAAATTCTCCTTTATGTTAAGATAACTGTTGATAAACGATTTGACCCCGACAGATGGTACATACGATTTTCCCTTTCAAGGTCATCCCTTTGAATACCGCGTTTTTGGATTTTCCGTGGAGCCGGTTCGGGTCCACAGTATAGCTCGCGGAAAGATCCGCCACCGCGATATCCGCTTCTCCCCCTTCTTTTATTTCTCCCAAGGGAAGATGCAGCAGTCGAGCGGGGGTGGTGCTCATTTTGTCTATGAGGGTTTCAATAGGACAAAGACCGGTGTCCACCAAAAAGGTGTAAGCGGCGGAAAAACTGGTCTCCATACCCACGACTCCGTTGGGGGCAGTTAAAAAATCTGCCTTCTCTTCGGGGGTATGAGGCGCATGGTCGGTAACGATCGCGTCCAGTGTCCCGTCCAAAACGCCGGAAAGCACCGCGTCTACGTCCTCTTTTTCTCGGAGGGGAGGATTCATCCGGTAATCGGCGTCTTTTGAATACAGTTTGTCCTCGGTGAGGGAGAAGTAATGGGGTGCCGTTTCCGCCGACACCAAAACACCCCGCTTTTTCGCGTCCCGGATCATATCCACCGCCGCTTTGGTGCTGACATGGGCGATATGCACCGGAATATGATGGCTTTCCGCCAAGGCGATCTCTCTCGCGGTGACAATGTCCTCGGAGGCCCGGTCCATTCCCTTGACCCCTAAGGCTTCGGAAACCTTTCCCTTGTGAATGATCCCGTGGTCGATAATGGAAAGGTCCTCGCAGTGGGAGGTGACCAGTAACCCGAGGGAAGCGGCGGTTTCCATCCCCTTTAGCATCAGCGCCGCGTTTTCCACCGGCTTGCCGTCGTCGCTGACAGCAATAGCGCCGGCGGCTTTGAATGCCGTCATATCGGTTAAAACTTTGCCTTCCATACCCTTGGTGATACAGCCTACCGGATAGACCCGCGCCTTAGCGGTTTTTCCTTTTTCCACAATATAGGAGATCACCTCGGGAGAATCGGCTGGGGGAGAGGTATTGGGCATACAAAGGACAGCGGTGACCCCTCCGGCGGCGGCCGCTTCACAGCCGCTTAAAATATCCTCTTTGTGGGTCTGCCCCGGGTCTCGAAGGTGGACATGCATATCGATCAGCCCGGGAAACACCGTTTTTCCCGTCAGATCCAGGACCTCACAGTCCGCACTCAGGTCCTCTCCGATCTTTAGGATCCTGCCGTCGCCGATCAAAAGGTCCAGAGGTTTCGGCGCAGCGCCGCCTTTTAAGATCACATTTCCGTTTTTCAGTAAAAGCATAGCTCATCCTTTCGATAAAATGACCACTTTGTCTTGCTGATCGGTTTCTTTCAGATACACTTTGACGATCTCTTCTTTGGAAGTGGGGAGGTTTTTGCCGGTAAAATCCGGACGGATGGGAAGCTCCCTGTGTCCCCGGTCGATGAGGACCGCAAGCTCGATCTTTTTCGGCCTCCCCTGGTCAATGACCGCTTCAATAGCGGCGCGAACGCTCCTTCCTGTGAACAAAACATCATCTACCAAAACCACCCGTTTTCCTTCGACGGAAAAGGGAACGCTGGTTTCTCCGGCGCCGGTTTTCTTGCCGTCATCCCGGTATTCCCCAATGTTCAGCACCCCCACGGGTACGTCCTGACCTTCAAAGGTAAAGATGTTTTGGGCGATCCGGCCGGCTAACGGCGCGCCCCGGCTCAATATCCCTATCAGGCAGACGTCTTTGGTTCCTTTGTTTCGCTCAATAATTTCATGAGCGATCCGTTTCACCGCCCGGTCGATGCCTTTCTCATCTAAAATCAAGGCTTTTTCGATCATAGCATCTCCTTTTTTGAGCACAACAAAAGCCGTACCGCGCGAAAAGGCGCAATACGGCTTCTTCCTTTCGGGTATATGGGCTTCCCCATCAAAGCGGACCGCCTTACCGCACTCTCTGGAACGGATTAAAGGTTGTCTTTTTTTCTTTATTGTAACTGTTTTTTCCCCATTTGTAAAGAGAAAAGAGGGAAACTTTTCGCCGTTTTTTCTTTGGTTTTTATCCGTTATGCCGAAAATAAGCATGTTTTTCTTGGGAAGGAAGAAACTTTTGCGCACCGAAAACGCAAGAAGAACCTTTAGGAAAAAGCCAAAACGGAAGTTTCCGTTTTGGCTTTTTTCTGGTTATTCCAAATTCAAACGCCGTTTCAGGATCACAGCGGTCCCCACATAAAACGCGATGAGAAGCAGTGCTTCGTAGGCAATCAGCCCGCTTAAAAGCGCATTGGACGCACCCAATACATTTTGAACCAAGTAATCGGAGAAAATATAAAGGGTATCCGGGAAAGCGGATAACAGTCCCAGTACGATGGACATAAGGGTGGAGAGGACGATGTTGATCCCAAAATATGCTCCTACCGCCATCAATCCGCGGTGCTTATTGCTCAGCTGGCCGATAGCCATGGCAAAATACACATAATAGATATTGGCAAGCCATCCCAGTACGATCAGCAATATCACCTCAACGATCAAAAGCACGACCTTGGGATCCCAGGCGATCATTTCTCCCAATTCCCGGAAAAACCGGAAAATGGCGCGGAAGGTGATCTCTCCGGATGGAAGGGTGAGGCAAAGGATGGAAAGAATCCCTACGATCGTACTGAGAAACAGAAGGATCAGCGTCGTCAATCCCTTGCTGATGAGCAGATGGTGAGGCGATACGGGAAGGGTAAACATCAAGTATCCTTCTTCTCCCAAAAGCCCTTTCCAGAAGCCCTGGATCACATACAAAACGGAAAGAACAAAAACTGCTACAAACAAAGCGACTAAAAGCATAGGGGGAATAAAGCTCAGCATACTAAAGATTTGTTTTAAAACCGGCGGGAGAGGAACCTCGATGGTAAAAAGAAAGCCGGTAATCAGAGAAGTGGCCAGTAAGGCGGCCCAGACGGGCAGAAAGCGGCGGCTTAAGGACCGCATTTCGTATTTTAATAATTTTCCGATCATTGGTTTTCTTCCTCCCTATAGGTGTTTTGCGTCTCGTTTTCCAGGTGGGGACGGCTGCCCTCCTGCTCGGGGGCGGACCGAAGATCACCCGGACGTACAAATCCATCCTGTACTTTCGGGATCATAGAGAACATCTCCCGGAACAAAACATCCACCGATTTATTGGTCGTCTCCCGGATCCGGTCGACGGAATCATGTAAAATATTCTTGCCCTGCTTAATAAAGACCACTTCGTCTAAGATCCGCTCCACATCGGAGATCAAATGGGTAGAGATCAAAACCGTGCTTCCCGGATCGTAGTTGGTCAAGACGGTATGCAAAATAAAATCTCTTGCGGCAGGGTCTACGCCGGCAATAGGTTCGTCGAGAAGATACAGTTTGGCCTTTCGGCTCATCACCAGCACCAGCTGGACCTTTTCCTTGGTTCCTTTGGAAAGGCTCTTCATCTTTAACTCCGGATCAATAGACAAGGCGCGGATCATTTCCATCGCCCGGTTTTTGTCAAAGTCCAGATAAAAGTCTTCAAAAAATTCCAAAAGATCCTTAACCTTCATCCAATCGGCAAAATACATTTTGTCCGGCAGATAGCTGACGATGCTTTTGGTAAAAACGCCGGGTTCCACGCCATCAATCCAGATATGTCCTTCATCCGGGTACAAAAGACCGTTAATCAATTTAATCAACGTCGTTTTTCCCGATCCGTTGGGCCCCAAAAGCCCCACAATCCGTCCCTTCTTTAGCTGCAACTCCATATTGTCCAGGGCACAGATGGCGCCAAAACGCTTTGTTAGATCTTTGCAGGCTAAAATAATTTCATCCTTCATGCGCTAATTCCTCCTCCAACATAGCAACTGCCTGGGCCTTTTCATATCCCAGGTTTTTCATTCCGTTCAAATAACGGAAGATTTCCTCCTTTGCCAGAGTCCTTCTGGCGATTTCAATTACGGTTTGGTTCTCGGTTACGGTTCGCCCGTCGGTTCGCTGCGTATAAGTTAATCCCGCCGCGTCCAGCTGGCTCAATGCCCGCTGCATCGTATTGGGATTGACCTGTGCTTGAGAGGCGAGCTCTCTGACGCTGGGAAAGCGGCTTCCGCATGGATAACGGCCGGAAACAATGGCGTAGACGAGCTGCTCATAGAGCTGGATCCAGATGGGACGACCTTCTACAAGTTTCCATTCCAATTTCTCACCTCCGAAAGAACAACTGTATTGTATCAATGTACTAAGTTCTTAATACAATAATACATGCGAAACCAACATTTGTCAAGAGGTTTTTTCAAAAAAGAGAAAAAAATAAAAAGCGGACATTTGTCCGCTTTTTAAAGCTATTCCTCGGCGGGAGCGGATGATTCCAAAATGGGCAACACCGTATCGGAACCTACGATTTTGGGGAGAGCGCCGTCCCATTTATTGGCGTAGTAATACTCCACCAATTCTCCCGTCAAACTTTCCGCCAGTTTCCGGTTCATTTCCGCTTCTCGTTCACCGGCGTATTGGGCGACTTCCGCCTGAATTCGGGTTACCTCGGCTTCCGCTTCGGCGGCGATGACTTCCCGTTCTGCCGCGGCGGAGGCTTCGATGTTTAACTGTTCCTGCTCAATAGAGGCTTTAAGCTTTTCCTGTTCCGCCACTTGTTTTGCCTCTACCGCATCGGTAAAGACGTCGGAAAAGTCCATATTTTCGATAGCGGTATTCAGCACGATGATGTTGTATTCTTCCAGCTCTTTGGTAAGGATCTCGGTGATTTCGTTGCTTAAGCTGGCGCGCTGGGCGATAAGGTTATCGGCGGAATATTGGGCACAGACGCTTTTGACCGCTTCCTGGATCCTTGGTTCCATAATGACTTCATAGTAATTGGCGCCGATGGCTTTGTAGATGTCCTGGGCGTTTTCTTTTCGGATCTGGTAGTTCATCGAATAGGAGATGGAGACCTCCTGGATATCCGAAGAGAAACACATCATATCGATGCTGGCCTTTTGCGCCCGGTTGTCCATAACGACCACCTTTTGATAGGGAAGCTTGAAGTGGACACCCGCTTCCAATGTAGCGTTTTCGATTTTTCCAAAGGTGGTCAAAATACCGGTATGGCCGGTAGGAACCGACACAAAACAGCTTCCGGCGCAGATCACCAGCCCCAAAAGGCTGGCAACCTGTTTTTTGGAAAAGCCAAAGCGGGTTCCCGTTTCGGTTTTTTGAAATCCCAAAAGGAAAAATAAAACGATGGTTACTGCGATACCTGCAACAAAAAATAACATAAAAAGCTCCTTTCGTCAGCACAAGATGTTGGGGTGACTGTAATCTCCCAAAGGGAAAACCAAAAGCGGTTCTTTTTTCGCAGGAATTGAAAAAAAGAAAAGGAAATTTTTCTTTTCGGCGATTCAAAAATTACCATTGATAATTTCAAAAGGGCGACGCACAATATTACTGCAAACGCTGATAGAAAAAAAGGAGTGTATCAAGAATGTCTAAGAACAACGTGATGGTTCCTGAAGCCAAAGAAGCTATGGAGCGCTTCAAAATGGAAGCGGCCAGCGAAGTCGGCGTTAATTTGAAACAGGGCTATAATGGCGATTTGACCTCTAAGCAGGCCGGTTCGGTCGGCGGTCAGATGGTCAAGAAGATGATCGAGTCTTACGAAAAAACCATGAAGTAAGAAAGGGCGGCTTTAAGCCGCTTTTTCTTTTTGCGGATGTTTATAAGGCCCATTATCTGTTTGACTAAATGAAAACATAAATAAAAACAACAGACTTTTTACATATTTTACAGAAAATACTTGACAAAGAAATATGGCGTTGTTATAATAATTTTAGAATTATTCTAAAATATTTTTTCGGAATGTATTCTTTCCCCAGGCGGATTTGCCTGAAAAAAATTTAAGGAGGTTCTTACTATGAGAAGCATTACAACGCTCGATTTGCAGTACGCACACAGATTTTACGGATTCAAAGGCGAAGCCCAATATCTTCATGGACATACCGGCGTATTGACCATTGAAGTGGAAGATACCATTGAGCCTGGCGTGAACATGGTATTCCCATGCAACGAAATTCAGAAAACAGCCTGGTCTGTGTTGAAAAATTTTGATCACGCATTGATTCTGAGAGAAGATGATCCGCTGCTTCCCGCTATTCTTAAAGTGTATGAGGAACAGGGAATTCGCGATGGTGCGCCTCAGAATCAGATGAAAGGGCCTGCTTTCCAAACAGAACTGGCTACCGCCTATCCGGAATGTCGTTTGGTTGTCACTAAGGAGACGATGACCGTAGAGGGAATGATCAAGATCGTCTATGATCTGCTCAAGGACAAACTGAATATCGCGAAAATCACTTTCACCAGCGGCGTCAACGCGGCTTCTGCGGAATTTACTACTCAAAACAAGATTGATCGCTGCCCGCTTTGCGGTATTGCGTTGAGCGAAAACGGCGCCTGCCCCAAATGCGGCTATAAAAAGAAGTAACCAATGTACTAATTGGAAAACAGCCGGCATTGCCGGCTGTTTCTTTATGCCTTTGAGAAAAACGGATGGAAACCTGAAATCCTGGATGATATCCTGACCAAAAGATAATAAAACGAATCTTATGATCCGAATCGGACAGAACCGGCGTCGGTAAAATCGGGAAAAAGCGGCTTTCGCCGCTTTTTCTTTTTGCGAAAATGGATAAAAAACAGTTTATCCTATCCTTTTTCCCGGAAGGCAAAGATGAGCTTATAAAAAAAGAATTTGATCCATTTTCGATTTGTTGTGACTGTTTGGGGATCTGTTTCGTTAATATAGGTGAAAGCTTTCATAAAGAATGTAAGGAGGTGTGCCGGATGTGGGAAGAAGCGTTTTCTCAGCAGCAGATCTATCGGCTGTTAGAAAAGGATCCCGAACGGGGGATCTATGTGCTGCAATCCCAGTACGGCAAAATGATCTTTCGGATCGTATCCCGGATCCTGCCGGAGTATCCCGAAGACGCGGAGGAGGTGGCGGCGGATGTGCTGGTCGCCACCTGGCAGCAGGCATCTCTTTTGTCGCAAAGCCATAAGCCTCTCGGCGCATGGCTGACGGTGACCGCCCGAAACCGTGCCATCGACCGGCGCCGCCTGCTTTCCAGAAAACAGATCCTTCCCCTCAATGAGGAAGTGGATTTTCTGGTGGAGACGATTTCTTCCGATGGGGAAGACCTCATTGGGGCGTTGGTGGCCCAGATGACGCAACCGGACCGGGAGATCTTTCTTCGGCGGTACTATCGCTTAGAGACCGCCAAAGAAATCGGGGAGGCAATAGGAATGCGGACACATACGGTCAATGTTCGTTTGGCGAGAGGACGAAAAAAACTCAAAGACGAATATCTGAAACAAATGGGAAAGGAGTGCAGGCGTTATGAAAAACAGCACGGAGTATCCTGAACTGATGTGGGAACTGCATCAGCTGGTGCAAAAAGATCTCGAGACCGGCGGATCTCTTTCCCCCGATCAAAATGACCGGATCTGTCAGATGGCGCTGTGTAAGATGGGGGCGGATCCCAAAACGGCGTCGGTACAAGGTAACATACAAGGGGCGAAGAATATGGAATCTAAGAGAAAGCAAAAGGGCGCGCTGCGCCGGACGGTACGGGTTGGATTGATCGCGGCGGCGCTGTTTTGCGCCAGCGCGATGACAGTTTACGCAGTAGGTCCGGATCTGATCCAAATGATTAGCGAAAAGATCGGATTTTTCCAGGATGCGCCATCCCAAGAGGATGTGAACGATCCTTTAAGCGCGCCCAGAGGGGATTACGGCGAGACGAAACAGGCGTTGGAGGGATTTAACGCGGCGGTGGGACAGAGTGTCACTGATAACGGCGTTACCGTTACGCTGGACAATATTTCCATGGATGTTTCCAGCATGGATATTTTCCTTACCATTTCCGGCGAAGAAGCGATGCAAGCCATCGAAGAGATAGACGATTACGGTCCCCTTTGGAATCGGTTTTTCGGCACCGGACCCAATTTTTACTGGGCAAAAATCAACGGCAAGGAAATTGCGCAGGCGGACGTGGAAGACTGGTATCTGGACGAAGAGGGCAATTTGAAGCTTTGGCGGCATTACCTTTTGACCGAGATGCCGGAGGGCGAAGAGATCACGGTGGAGCTCAATGAGACAGAATGTGCCCTTGGGAAAGCGGGAGAATGGTGCTTTACCGTAACTTTGGACGGCGATTCGGTGCGCGCGGGCGGAAAGGTTGGGGAACCGGGGACCTATTTTATGCCGGAAGCTGTTTATCCGAATTATGATGGATTTGGCTCTACGCTGACCTTAAACAAAGACCTGGGACTGGAATACCTCGCTTTTGGGCCAAAAGGCGGCGTGATTAAGACCAGTGTAACCGAGAAAAAGCTGACTGACGCTAATGGAAGCGATGCCTATGCCTATGAGGGGCTGGACGCCAACATGCTGTATATCGTGGACAACACGGGGAAAGAGCTTTATTCCTCTCGCGCTGCCTTCATCAGCGGAGAAGCCTTGAATTTGACCGCTCCCGACCCGTCGGCCACCTCGCTGACGCTGACACCGATGCGGTATCGCTATGCGAATGAAGACGGTTCTACCTCGAAAACTCGCACCATCACTACCGACGAACTCAAAAATGGCGCCAAGGTACCCACCAGACAGTATGGCGGCTATACGGTGGAAAATTTTACCATCCATAACGGCGTCATCTCATACGATCTGGTTCCTTATGGCTGGAATTGTGGAAGCTATAGTGAGATTTTAAGACCCCAGGATGATGGGAAGATCAGTATGGTGGCGGAGGAAGCGACGAATTTACAGGATGGCGGAACGGCTACGCTGCTTCACTCCGCACTTTTATCCTCGACGATCGATCCCCAGGCTGGTGTCACCAGCGTTCGCCACGACTATTATGCTGCCAGCGACGAGGAGCTTCAAAGCATCACCGAATGGAAATATGAGTATTTTGACGTGGAAATGGATACTGAGCACGCCATTACGGTAGCGTTAGAGGATGTCAAATAACAAGAAAAAACGACCGGAATTTCCGGTCGTTTTTGTTACTTTCTGAACTTGTCGCAAAGGCTTTGGATCTGAGAAGCGAAGGATTCCAAATCCTTGTTGGCGCCATGCTTGTAGCTTCGGGCAATCTCCAAAAGCTCCTCCGCAAAATCCATAAGCCGCTTGTAAAGGCGGTCCGATTTGGAAGATGCGGTTTCCTTCTTTTTCTTGATGGCAGTGGGAGGGGCCTCATAGAGAAATTGGTTGGTCCGAAGGTCAAATTCCGAGCCGCTGTAGGGAGCGGATACACAGTAATCCTTTTCCTTCAGGATCTTCTCAAAGGTTTCACAGGATTCCGGATCGCCATGCACCAAAAAGACCCGTTTGGGCTTTTCCTTCAAGGCGGAAAGCCACTGGTACAGCCCTTTTTGGTCGGCATGTCCGCTGATGCCCTCGATCTGTTCGATGTGGGCATGGACCTCGATGGTTTCGCCGAACAGTTTTACCGTTTTGGCGCCGTCCAGAATCTTTCGTCCGATGGTTCCGGCTGACTGATATCCCACAAAAAGAACCGTGGAATCCTCCCGCCAAAGGTTATGCTTTAAATGATGGCGGATCCGTCCCGCTTCACACATACCCGAAGCGGAAATGATGACCTTGGGACGCTTATCAAAGTTGATGGCTTTGGATTCATCGCTGGTGACCGCCGTTTTCAGTCCGGGGAAGGAGATGGGATTGATCCCCTGGCGGACCAGTGCCAGCGATTCTTCGTCAAAACACGCTTCTTCATTTCGGGAAAACACTTCGGTGGCTTCGATGGCCAACGGGCTGTCCACATAGACTTCAAAATTGGGGTAGGTGGTGACCAGATGATTTTGTTTGATGGAACGGATAAAATAGAGCATTTCCTGGGTCCGTCCTACGGCAAACGCAGGAATGACCACATTTCCGCCCCGGGCGAAGGTCTCGTTCAAAATGCGGGATAATGTTCCGATATAATCGGGGGAATCGCCATGAAGCCGGTTTCCGTAGGTAGTCTCCATGACTACATAATCCGCTTTTTCCAGGTAATCCGGGTTTTTGACCAGAGGCTTATTGATGTTTCCAATATCCCCGGAAAAGACGATGATCTCGGTGTCGTCGCCCTCGGTGACATGGATCTCGATGCTGGCGGAGCCTAAAAGATGTCCTACGTCGGAAAAGCGAATGGAAAGGCCCTCGGAAAGCGGGATCAGCTCATCATAATTACAGGGTACAAACAGCTTTAACGCTCCCTCCGCGTCCTCCATCGTATACAGAGGAACATAGGGATCCGCACCGGACCGTTTCGCTTTCCGGTTTTGCCATTCGGCTTCAAACTCCTGGATGTGTGCACTGTCCCGAAGCATCAGCTCACAAAGATCCTTGGTGGCTTTGGTAGCGAAGACGCTTCCGCGAAATCCATTTTTATAGAAAACGGGGATCTCGCCGCTGTGGTCAATATGGGCATGGGTCAAAAGAATATAATCGATCTCCGAAGCGGGAGCGGGAACGTCGATATTTTCATAAAGATCCTCTCCCTGTTCCATACCACAGTCCACTAATATTTTCTTTCCATGCAGTTCCAGATAATGACAGCTTCCCGTCACTTCGTGGGCTGCGCCGCTGAAAACCAATTTCAAACCGATCACTCCTTTCTTGTTTATTTCCATTATACGTCTCTTTTAGGGAAAAGCCAATAAAGGGGAATGAAAAATAAAAAAAGTTTACATTTTCTTCGACAAATTTTTTGAAGCCTTTCTGGTATGCTGAAATCCAGGCAACTCCTTATAAGATTCCCTTTCCCTTTACGGACTGCTTGTCCGAACCGCTTTTACCGTTGAATTCCAATGGTAAAGGCGGATTTTTTTTGATATTCTTCCCGCTTTGCGGTAAAATAAAAACAACAGGAAAGAAAGAAGGAAAAATGATGAAAAAAATTGCTTTTTTTGATACCAAAGCCTACGACCAATTCTGGTTTGACAAAATCAATCAGGGAAGATACGACATCCATTATTTTGAAAACAAGCTCACCGCAGACACCGCTTCTTTGGCAAAGGGATGCGATGGGGTATGCGCTTTTGTCAATGATACCATTGATCGTCAGGCGGTGGAAACCCTTATCGCCGATGGGGTCAAGGTGCTGGCGATGCGGTGCGCCGGTTACAGCAATGTGGATTTCAAGGCCGCTTACGGGAAACTACATGTGGTGCGGGTCCCCGCTTATTCTCCCTACGCGGTAGCGGAGCATGCATTCGGCCTTCTTTTGACGGTGAACCGAAAGCTGCACCGCGCCTATAACCGCACGCGTGACTTTAATTTCAGCATTGTAGGGCTGACCGGCATCGATCTTCGGGGAAAAACCATTGGTATTATTGGCACCGGAAAGATCGGTGAGGCTATGATCTCCATTGCCAAAGGCTTTGGAATGCGGGTCATCGCCTACGACCTGTATCCCAAAGCGGACAGCGATCTGGAATATCTTTCGCTGGATGAGCTTTTAAAGCAAAGCGATGTGATCTCCCTTCATTGCCCCCTTTCCGACAGCACCTATCATATCTTAGACCGCGCGGCGTTCCAAAAAATGAAAGACGGTGTTTTTATCATCAACACCTCCCGGGGCGCTCTCATTGAAACGGAAGCACTACTGGAAGCGCTGAATGATAAAAAGGTACGGGGCGCAGGCTTGGATGTTTATGAAGAGGAAGGGGATCTCTTTTTTGAAGATTACTCCGGAGAGATCATCAAAGATGATCTTCTGGCGCTTTTGGTTTCCCGTCCCAATGTTGTTTTGACAGCGCACCAGGCGTTTCTGACCGAGGAAGCCCTCTCCAATATCGCCGAGACCACCTTGGGGAATTTAGACGATTTCTTCGCCGGAAAGCCGCTGAAAAACGAGGTCTGCTATTACTGCCATGGGCCGAAAAAGGAAGGATGCAAGCGGGGAGAGCTGGCTCGCTGTTTTGAGTGATCAAAAATTTATTTGCCTTTGGATTCCCTTTGCAGACTGTATTTTCGCTTGGTTGCCAATCCGCCCCGAATATGCCGTTCCTCTTTGTTTTGGTCCAACAGCTTTCTGACCTCGCCGTAAAGAGACGGGTTGGCTTCCTTTAACCGTTCCGTCAGGTCTTTATGTACGGTTGTTACGAACGGGAACGGTTTTTTCAAGGTAAAAAAGAAAGGAAGCATTACTGCTTCCTTTCGGTATAACGGGTCTTGACACGCAAACGGCTGATCTCTCTTGCCAGACGCGCCTGCGCGGAGCGATATTCCAAAATACTCTTCTTCTGAAGGATCTCTTCCATCGCCGCATCCGCCGCCTGTTTGGCCAGATTGGCGTCAATATCCTCGGGGCGCTCTGCGGAATCCACCAACACAAGGACCTCATTGTTCTCGATCTTGATCAGACCGGCGGAAACCGACGCGACCTTGGCCGGCTGGTCCGGCACTTTATAATACAAAGTGCCGGGAATAATGGCGGCAATGGCGTTGCTGTGATCCGCCAATACGCCATATTGGCCTGTGACAGTGGGGACCACTAAGGATTCGCAGGGGCCTTCATAGAAAGGGCGGTCCGCCGCCAGGATGGAAATCTGGAAAGGCTTCATTTTTACGCCTCGCTTTCCAGCTGTTTCGCTTTCGCTATGGCATCGTCAATGGTTCCGACGTTGTAGAAGGCAGCCTCGGGGAGAGAGTCTACTTCACCATCAATGATGGCTTTAAAAC
>CALWZB010000075.1 GCA_944385915.1 uncultured Clostridia bacterium
CAATTATGTAGCCAAGCGGCTGGGGATCGGGAACAAAGCGGACTACGTTTTGCGCCGGTGCGGCGCCGATTACCGCGCCGATCTCCAGCCGCTTGGCTACATAATTGGGGTGATAGATCTCGGTGACTTCGCCGGTGGCGAGGCCGATCTGGTTGCCGTAAGAGCTATAGCCATGGGCGGCGGTGGTAACGATCTTTTTCTGGGGGAGTTTTCCCTCGAGGGTCTCCTCTACCGGGCGGGTAGGGTCCGCGGCGCCGGTGACCCGCATCGCCTGGTACACATAGCTTCTTCCGGACAGAGGGTCGCGGATGGCTCCGCCGAGACATGTCGCGGCGCCGCCGAAAGGTTCGATCTCGGTAGGATGGTTGTGGGTTTCGTTTTTGAACATCAAAAGCCAGTCTTCGTCCGAACCGTCTACATCCACCTTGACTTTAACGGAACAGGCGTTGATCTCTTCGCTCTCATCCAACTCGGTGAGCAGTCCGGCGTTTTTCAGCGCTTTGGGGCCGATGGTGGCGATATCCATCAATGTCATAGGCTTTTTCGAGCCGATCTTTCCCTTTTCCGAAAGGTACTGTTCAAA
The DNA here is from genome assembly GCA_944385915.1 of uncultured Clostridia bacterium. Lineage (GTDB taxonomy): Bacteria > Bacillota > Clostridia > Oscillospirales > Ruminococcaceae > CALXGT01. The sequence goes on from CALWZB010000075.1 coordinate 584, forward strand.
GCTCTTTTGGATGGAGGGATCATCGATGGAAACATGGTCGATAATGGTGGAGAAGGTGGTGTGACGGCAGTGGTCGGACCAATAGGTATCGATCATGCGAAGCTCGGTTAAGGTAGGATCCCGCTTTTCGTCGTTTTTGAAATACTGCTGGCAAAAGAGGATGTCGTCTAAATCCATAGCGAGACCGTAGGAAGCGATCATATCGGATAAAGCGGCCTTGTCTTTTTGGATAAACCCTTCCAAAACCGCTACATCCGGGGGCACATCGTATTCGGTATTTAAGGTATCTACCGTCTCCAAAGACGCCTCTCTGGCCTCCACCGGGTTGATGAGGTGGTGCTTGATGCGCGCAAATTCCTCGTCGGTGATGTCGCCTTCCAAAAGATAGATCCGGGCGTTTTTGACTTTGGGACGCTCTTTTTGGGTCATAATCTGGATGCACTGTTCACAGGAGTCGGCGCGCTGGTCAAACTGACCAGGGAGATACTCCACCGCTAAGATCCGATCCGCTTTTGGCAAAGAGGGGAAGGTAACGTCCACCGCCGGCTCGGAAAAGATGGTTTTCGCGGCGGATTCAAATGTCTGTTCATCGATTCCTTCCACGTCGTAGCGGTTTAACAGCCGCAGTCCCTTTAACGGGATGCGGAAGGTGTCTTTAATGTTTTGCAAGGCTTTTTGCGCTTCTACGGCAAAGCCTTCCTTTTTTTCCACATAGATGCGAAATACGGACATGACAAACCTCCATTTATTCACAAGGGATACCGGCCAGCCGGCCGTTTAATACAGATATCAGCTTCACCTGGACTACTGTTCCGCAAAAAGACGGGTCGCAGTCCACCACCACAGGGCAATAGTTTTCGGTAAATCCTTCGTATCCAAAGGGCGTTTTGGTGGTCTCGATCAAAACCGAGGCCGTTTGTCCCACCTGAGACTGCAAAAACGTTTCCGAAAGGCTTTCGCAAAGGCGGATCATCTGGTGGCTTCGCTCTTCTTTGACAGAGGATGGGATCTGGTTTGGGCGTTTCGCGGCGGCGGTTCCGCTGCGGGGGGAATAAGGGAAGACATGAACCTTTAAAAAACCGATTTTTTGAACCGTTTTTAGGGATTCCGAAAAATCTTCGTCGGTTTCTCCCGGAAATCCCACCATCAAATCGGTGGTAAAGGATGGATTATGAAAGACGCTTCGGATCTTTTGGACGATGCGGAGATATTCGGCGACGTCGTAATGTCGGTTCATAGCCTTTAGCGTCTTGTCGCAGCCGCTTTGGAGCGCCAGATGGAAATGGGGACAGAGATTTTCCATTTTTCCCATTTCCTCGATGTCTTCATCGCTTAATAACTCCGGTTCCAGGCTTCCCAGACGGATGCGGAGAGAAGGAAATTTTTGCGCCACCCGCAAAGCGTCGATCAGTCGCAGCCCCATATCCTTTCCGTAGGAGGGAAGGTTGATCCCGACCAAAACCGCTTCCCGGTATCCTGCGCTGACCAGCGCGGCGAGTTCCCGCTCGATCTCATAAAGGGGCTTGGAACGGACCGGACCTCTGGCTTTGGGAATGATGCAGTATGAGCAGTACCGTTCACAGCCGTCTTCGATCTTTAAAAAGGCTCGCGTCCGTCCCCGAAGCCCTGATACCTGAAGGGGTTCAAAAGCTTCACCGGAAATATGGGCAGGAAGAGAAACCACCCTTGTCTTCTCGGAAAGCGCCTTCAAAACGGCACGCAAAAGTCCCCCGCGGTCTTTGGAGCCGGTAATGACGTCGGCTTCCGCTACGGCGAGGGCTTCATCGGGAAAAGCCTGGGGATAGCAGCCGGTCAGGGCTACGATCGCGGCGGGGTGATTCTTTTTAAATTTCCGGACCGTCTGGCGGGATTTTTTATCTCCTACGGCAGTTACAGTACAGGAATTGACGATATAGACGTCGGCGTCCTCGGAAGCGTCCACCACGGTAAATCCGTTAGCAGAAAAAAGCTCCGACAAGGCCTCTGTTTCATATTGGTTGACTTTACAGCCTAAGGTGGCAAAGGCAACGCGCATAAGGCACTCCTCTTGAAAACAGGCTTTTTACATCCGTTTTCCGGTAAAAGAATCCAACTCAAAAATACAAGTTTATTATACAATAATCTTCGCGCTTTTTACAAGTGGCGGGTCACATGAAAACGTTTCAAGGGATGGGGGAAAATATGGTGATAATGGCGATAAAAGAAGGCAGCGGAGAGATTTCCGCTGCCTTCGAAACTTAGTAAATCAAAAAGAGCGCCAGCAGATTGAACAGATACCAGACCCCATAGGTGATCCATCCTCCGCTGAGCAGGGCGGAAGAAAACTGCGTCCCTAAAGAAAGGATCGGCGGGATCTTAGCGCGAAGATAGAAAAGAAGGGGCTTTCGAAAGAGGATCAAAAAGAGGATAAACAGCGCAAGTCCGATCCCCAGATAGCCGAAGTAGACAAGGTAAAACGCAGGGGAGGTTTCCGGGATAAAATCTACCGCAAAGGCAAGGCAGTTATTGAGCATATGCCCTAACACCGCCGGCCAGATGGAACCGGAGGTCAGCGTTAAAGCCGAAAGGAAGATCCCAAGGATCACAGGGGTGCAAAATTGCAGCAGGTTCATATGGAACATGGCAAACAAAATCGAAGACATCACCACCGCGAAAATGGGACTGTGCCGCCGCAGCCGTCGCAAAATGAAGCCCCGAAAAAGGATCTCCTCCAAAAGTGGCCCCAAAAGGCAGGCGTAAAGAAGGATCAGCGTTTTGGCGGCCGGATCCTCGGGGAGGGCAAAGTCCGGCCCGGGGACCTCCAGCCCGAAGGCAGTAAAAAAGGCCATGATCACCAAAGTTCCCAAAACGCCGAGGGCGCTGCCGCCCGGTGTAGCGATGGCGCCAAAAAGCCAAAACCGGGGAGGCGCTTTGGGCTTTTGGAACATGCGTTCCCGGCAGGGGAAGGAGAGGATCTTAAAAAACAATAAGATCACCGTCAAATCGGCAAGCATCACCGGGAGGTATCCGGTGATAAAGGTTCCTATAGCGTTTTGCCCTGAAAGCTGCATGGCAATCTGCAAAGAGATGCCGGTGCGGCCCGCAAAATAGAGGGCATAAGCAAATAATCCCACCACGGAATAGATATTGGATAAAACCGAAAGGAGCAAAAGCCCCAAAGCGATCCGCAGCATATCCGAGCGAATCGCTTTCTTCGCGTTTTGTGTTCTTATATAGGATTGCATACCGTTGAAAGGTACAAAGGGTTGTCTGTTCATCTGGATGCCTCCTGAAATTTATTCGTCGTCTGCGCGGCCGGCTTTCCAAAGCCATTTCAAAAAGAGAAAGGTGGCGGCGACCGCCGCGATCACGGCGGCAATAAAGGAGATTCGCTCTAAGATCCTTCGGATGCGAAGGCGTTTCGCCAGCTTTGTGTAAGAAAGGGGGACGGCGAACGGTTCGTCGGAAAGGACAGGGCTTTTCTCATTGATTTTCTGGTACTGGCGGTAATAATCGGTGCAATCCTCACATTGGGACAAATGGGCCTCGATCTCCGCCACAGTTTTCGGACTGGCGCTGTCATCGGTATAGATGGCAACCAGATCCTTTACGATCTCACAATTCAAACTCATAGCCTAACTCCTTTGCCAATCGGTTTTTGGCGCGAAAATAGATGACTTTTGCCGAATTTTCACTGATGTTCAATGCTGCGCCGATCTGTTTAAAGGATAAATCGGCATAAATGCGAAGAAGCAAAACATCCCGGTATTTATCCGGCGCGTTCTCTAAGGCTTTTCGGATCTCTTTGACCATAGACGAACGGATGAGCCGCTCCTCCGGCGAATCGTTTTTTTCGGTCATCAGCTCGTCGGCTAAGGAATCCAGACTCAGCGCTTCCAAACCTTTTTTATGCTTGCGCAGATACTTAAAGTAGGAAAATTTTGCGATGGATGCAAGCCAGGTAAAGATATCGCTTTTTCCCTGAAACCGGTCAAAAGATAAAAAAGCCTGATAAAAGGTTTCCTGGGTCAGTTCCTCCGACAGTTCGTAGCTGCCAGTGAGTTTAAAGAGAAAGGAAAAGACCCGTTTATAGTAGTCAAGATAGATGATCTCAAATTCCTGCAAAGCGCACCTCCTAAACGTCGATGCCGACAGTAATGCAAAAAAGGAAAGGGGACACCGTTATTGTAGCAAAAAAAGAAAAAAAAAGCAAATTTCAGTGTAACCAAACGGACAAAAGGAACACTAACTTACAGAGAATACAATACGGAGGCAGATATGAGCTTTACAATATTGGGAACCGGTATGTATGCGCCGGAAAAGATCGTGACCAACGACGACTTATCCAAATTAGTGGATACCAATGATGAATGGATCCGCAAACGGGTAGGCGTGGTGACGAGAAGAGTATCCGTCAACGAGACCACTTCGGAGATGGGAGTCAAGGCGGCAAAGGCGGCGTTGGAAAATGCCGGCGTGCTGCCCGAGGAACTGGATTTGATTTTGGCGGCGACGGTAAGCGGCGAGGACCGCTCCCCCTCGGTCGCCTGTATGATCCAAAACGCCCTTGGCGTTTCCTGTGCCGCTTATGACATCAACGCGGCCTGCTCCGCCTTTCTCTTCTTAATGGAGACCGCTGCCGGATATTTTGCGAGAAAGAAAGTCAAAAAGGTCCTTTTGGTGGGAGCGGAGCGTTTAAGCGGTATCGTGGACTGGACCGATCGGAGCACCTGTGTGATTTTCGGCGACGGCGCCGGCGCGGTGGTGCTGGGAGAAGGCGACAACTATCTGGATTCTGTGATCCACGTACAAGGCGGCGACGAGGTCATCAAGATCCCGAGCTTTGGCGGGACCTCGCCCTTTTATGAGAGGGAAACTCCTGTGCCCTACATCTTTATGAACGGCCAGGAGACGTTTCGGTACGCTGTCAACTCCATTTGCACCGATATCACCGAGCTTTTGGAGAACAACCATCTGAGTATGGACGATATCGACTACATTGTCCCCCATCAGGCAAACGTTCGGATCATCGATTTCGCGGCGAAAAAGCTGAAGGCGGATCCGGAGAAATTTGTGGTGAATATTGACCGTTACGGAAATACCTCCAGTGCTTCCATCCCCATGGCGCTGGATGAGCTTCATCGGAGCGGCAAGCTCAAACGGGGAGACAAGGTTATTTTTACCGCATTCGGCGGGGGACTGGCGAGCGCGGCAAGCTTAGTCATCTGGTAACAGGACGTAACCGGGATACCGGTTTCGATACATTATGAAAAAATAGGAGTGTTTATTATGGTATTCGAAAAAGTAAAAGAAATTCTGATGGAAAAAACCGACAAAGACGAGTCTGAGATCACTTTGGAGACCAGCTTCTCCGATCTGGGCATCGACTCTTTGGATATCGTAGAGATGTCCATGGATTTGGAAGACGCTTTCGGCATCGAGCTGGAAGTGGATGAAAAACTGGCTACCGTTGGTGACCTGGTCAAAAAGATCGAGGAATTAAAGGCGTAAGTATGGGAAATATCGTATCGCCCATTACCGGGCTTTTAGGAATTGAGTATCCGATTTTTCAGGGCGGTATGGCCTGGATCGCCGACGGCGCATTAGCCGCGGCGGTCTCGGAGGCCGGCGGCCTTGGGATCATCTCTGCGATGAACGCGGGTCCCGATTATCTTCGCGAGGAGATCCGCAAAGCGAGAGAATTAACTAAAAAACCCTTTGGCGTCAACATTATGCTGATGAGCCCCTATGCCGAGGAAGTGGCAAAGGTCGTGGTGGAAGAGAAGGTATCGGTGGTCACCACCGGCGCCGGAAGCCCCGCGAAATTTATGGAAAGCTGGCTGGAAGCGGGGATTAAGGTGATCCCGGTGATCGCTTCGGTGGCTATGGCGAAAAAAATGGAAAAGGTAGGCGCTGCGGCGGTCGTAGCGGAAGGTCAGGAGTCCGGCGGACATATTGGCGAGCTGACGACGCTGACGCTGGTGCCTCAGGTAGTAGACGCGGTTTCGATTCCGGTGTTGGCGGCGGGAGGCATTGCCGACGGAAGAGGAATGGCGGCTTCTTTGATGTTGGGCGCATGCGGCGTGCAGATGGGAACCCGTTTTTTGGTAGCGAAGGAATGCAACGTGCATCCAAACTATAAAGAGATGGTTTTGGACGCGGGAGACATTTCCACTCTCACTACCGGAAGACGGTTTGCCGCCAGCACCTGCCGTTGTCTGAAAAACCCCTTTAGCCGGAACTTTATCAAGGTAGAGTACGCGCCGGAAACTACCGTAGATGATGTCAACGCCCTGGGCGTAGGCGCGCTGCGGAAGGCGGCTGTCGAAGGCGATAAGAAGGAAGGTTGCTTTATGGCGGGCCAGATCGCCGGATTGGTCAAAAAGGAACAGACCGCTAAGGAGATCATCGAAGAAGTAATGAACGAATGCGTCGACCTGCTGAAAGGAGCGCCATCATGGGTAAAATAGCGTTTTTATTTTCCGGCCAGGGCGCGCAGCATGTAGGCATGGGCAAAGCGTTTTATGAGACGGTGCCCGATGTTAAGGCGCTTTTTGATGAGGCGGAAAGTTATCGTCCCGGCACGTTGGAGCTTTTGTTTTCCGGGGACGAGGAGGAACTGAAAAAAACCGAGAATACCCAGCCTTGCCTGTATCTTGCCGATTTGGCGGCGGCGATCGCCGTAAAGGAAGCGGGAATCACTCCCCAGGCGGCAGCGGGCTTTTCTCTTGGTGAGATTCCGGCGCTGGCGTTTGCCGGTGCGTATTCCTACATCGAGGGCTTTCGCATTGCCTGCAAGCGGGGAGAGCTTATGGGCGTAGAAGCGAAAAAGATCGACGCCGCCATGGTGGCGGTAGTCAAGCTTCCCAACGAGACGGTGGAAGCGGCGGCGAAGGAGTTTGACGGCGTCTATCCCGTCAACTACAATTCCAACGGCCAGCTTGTGGTCTCGCTGAAAAAGGAAGCATTAAAGCCTTTTGAAGCAAAAATTAAGGAGGCCGGCGGACGGGTGCTGCCCTTAAAGGTGGGCGGCGGCTTCCATTCTCCGTTTATGGATGAGGCGGCGAAGAATTTCGGGCGGTATTTACAAACCGTCACCGTATTCAAGCCCGCGATACCGGTGTACTCGAACTTTACCGCCGCTCCTTATGAAGACGACGGCAAAACCCTTTTGGAGAACCAGATCAACCATCCGGTCTACTGGGAGAAGATCATTTCGTCCCTCGGAAAACAGGGCTTTGACACCTTTATCGAGACCGGCGTAGGTACCGTTTTGCAAAAGCTGATGCCCCGTATTTTGCCGGAGAGCAAGGCGTTTTCGGCGGAAACACCGGAGCAGATTTTGAAGATATGTGAGGAATTGCGATGATGGAAGGAAAAATTGCGGTTGTAACCGGAGGCTTTCGCGGCATCGGCAAGGCGATCGCTTTGGAGCTTGCGAGAAACGGCGCGGATATCGCTTTGCTGGATGTGGGAAGCAGCGAGGCGGGAGAAGCGGCGGTGAGCGAGATTTCCGCTTTGGGAAGACGGGCAAAAGCGTATTCCTGTGACGTTTCCGATTTCTCGTCGGTAGAAGCAGCTTTTCAAAAGATCGGTGAGGATCTGGGAAAGCTGGATATTTTGGTCAATAACGCGGGGATCACCAGAGATAAGCTTCTTCTGGCCATGAAAGAAGAAGATTTCGACAGTGTCATCGGCGTGAACTTAAAAGGCGCTTTCAACACCATCAAGCAGGCGTATCCGATCATGATGCGCAAGCGCTCCGGGCGGATCATCAATGTCAGCTCGGTTTCCGGCATGATGGGAAATGCCGGCCAGGCCAATTACTCCGCCTCCAAGGCGGGGATTATCGGTTTGACCAAGACGGTGGCAAAGGAGCTTGCGGGCAGAAATGTGACCTGTAACGCCATTGCGCCCGGCTTTGTCTCCACCGATATGACAGTGGATTTTGAAGGGAAAGAGGAGTTTTTAAACGCCATTCCCTTAAAGCGGTTTGCGAAACCGGAGGAAATTGCGAAGCTGGTGGCTTTTTTGGCTTCCGAGGACGCAGGATATATTACCGGCGAAGTCATCCGCATCGACGGCGGCATGGCCATGTAGGAGGTTTTTATGAAGAGAGTCGTAGTGACGGGGATCGGCGCGGTGACACCGGTAGGAAACAACGCGAACGATTTTTGGGAGAATTTGCTTAACGGGGTCAACGGCATTGGGCCGATCACCCGTTTCGATGCGTCGGAATTTAAGTGCAAAATCGCGGCGGAGGTCAAGGATTTCGATCCCTTGACGGTGCTGGATAAAGCGACGGCGCGCCGTACCGATCTTTATACCCAGTATGCTTTGGCTGCCGCCAGCGAAGCGGTAGCGGACAGCGGCATTGAAGGAAAGGTCGCCGAAGAGGAGTTTGGCGTTTATTTTGGCTCCGGTGTGGGCGGTATCCAGACCCTTTGCGATGAGCAGGCCGCTTTGGAAAAAGGCGGCCCCAGAAAGGTCAGCCCGCTGTTTGTCCCCAAAATGATCATCAATATTGCTGCGGGACAGATTGCCATTCGTTTTCATGCCCATGGCAATACCATGAGCTTATCCACTGCCTGTGCCACCGGTACCAGCGCGGTGGGCGAAGCTTACCGGGCCATCAAGGACGGATATCTCACCGCGGTGATCTGCGGCGGAAGCGAGGCGGCGGTGAATCCGTTGACCATCGCCGGCTTTATCAACTGCACCGCCTTGACCCATGCCGAGGACGTCAATGCCGCCAGCCTTCCTTTTGATAAGAGACGGTCGGGATTTGTTTTAGGTGAAGGCTCTGCGGCGCTGATTTTGGAAGAGTATGAGCATGCGGTACAAAGAGGCGCGCATATTTACGCCGAGGTTTGCGGATACGGGGCGACCTGTGACGCGTACCATGTGACCGCGCCCTCTCCCGATGCGGTTTACACCGCCAAAGCCATTACCGATTCTCTTCGCGGGGTAGAGGTTTCTCCCGACGAGATTTATATCAATGCCCACGGGACCGGAACGGCGTTAAATGACACCTCGGAAACCAAGGCGTTTAAACAGGCGTTTGGCGAGGAAGAGGCGAAAAAGCTTACCATTAGCTCTACCAAATCGATGACGGGACATATGCTTGGCGCCGCGGGAGCCGCCGAGGCCATTGTCGCTGTGAAGGCGGTGGAAACGGGCATGATTCCTCCCACCATCAATCTGTTGGAGCCGGACGAGGAGTGCGATTTGAACTATACCCCCAACAAAGCGGTACAAAAAGACATTCAAGTTGCTTTGTCCACTTCTCTTGGATTTGGCGGACATAACGCCTGCATCGCATTTCAGAAGTACGAGGGATAATATGAACAAGGAAGAATTGAAACAGATTTTACCCCACAGAGATCATATGCTCCTTTTGGATGAAGCAGAGGCGAGAGACGGCGTTGCTTACGGAAAAAAGCGGATCACCGGGGATGAGTTTTTCTTAAAAGGCCATTTCCCGGGAAATCCGGTAGTGCCGGGAGTGATTCTGTGTGAAATTTTAGCCCAGTCTGCCTGTGTGCTCCTTTCCGATCTTGCGGGAGAAAAGATCACCACGCTGTTCACCGGTTTGAACAATGTCAAATTCAAACAGGTGGTACGTCCCGGAGACGTGGTGGAGACGGAATGTCGGATCCTAAAAAAGAAAGCGGCTTTCTATTTTGCGGAGGGAAAAGGCTACGTAAACGGAAAATTGGCGGTGAGCGCTGAATTTTCCTTTGCCGTGATGAAGGAGGAAGGCTGATGTTTTTATTTAAAAAGACTGATCCCGGCGTACGGGAGCTTCTAAAAACGGCAAAGGACGGTGTGGTAGCCTGCGGTCACTGCAAAGAGGAGATCGACCGGAAAGAGCTGATCCGAAACTATTATATCTGTCCCAAATGCCAAAAATATCTCAGGATCCCGGCACGGGACCGGATCACTCTGATCGCCGATCGGGATTCCTTTTCCGAGATGGCAGCCAACGTGACCAGCGTGGACTTTCTTAAGTTCCCCGGTTACGAGGAAAAGCTGAACAAGGCCAGAGCTTCCACCGGTGAAAAGGAAGCGGTGGTCTGCGGCGTTTGTAAGATCGACGGGGTCTCGGTAGCGGTTTTCGCTATGGATCCCCGGTTTATCATGGCCAGCATGGGTTCGGCGGTAGGCGAGAAGATCACGAGGATCTTTGAGCATGCCACTCGGTATCACCTTCCGGTGATTGGCTTTACCGCATCGGGCGGCGCGAGAATGCAAGAAGGGATCGTTTCCCTGATGCAGATGGCGAAGGTCAGCGGCGCCGTAAAGCGCCATAGCAACGGGGGAAACCTGTATGTGACGGTGCTTACCGACCCCACCACCGGCGGCGTCACCGCGTCCTTTGCGATGCAGGGGGACATCCTTTTGGCGGAACCCAAGGCACTGATCGGGTTTGCGGGAAGAAGAGTCGTGGAGCAGACCACAAAATCCACCCTTCCCGATAACTTTCAAAGCGCCGAATTCTTATTAGAGCATGGATTTATCGACCAGATTATTCCCAGAGAGAATATGCGGGATACCATCGGGACTATACTCAAGCTCCATGGCCGGAAAGGGGAAGCGTTATGATTGCTTACGAAAAATTAAAGCTGGCAAGACAAAACGGACGTCCCACCGGCGCCGCCTACCTGGATGAGCTGTTCACCGACCGGATCGATCTGTGCGGTGATCGCCGGTACGGCGAGGATGCGGCGATTATCGGCGGCATTGGATACCTTGGGAATACGCCGGTGACCTATATTGCCATTGATAAGGGGACCGATTTGGATTCCCGGTTGAAAAAGAACTTTGGCTGTCCTAAACCGGAAGGATACCGGAAGGCTTTGCGGTTGATGAAACAGGCGGAAAAATTCAACCGTCCGGTGATCTGCTTTGTGGATACCTTAGGCGCCTATCCCGGCGCGGAAGGAGAAGAGCGGGGCCAGGGCCAGGCCATTGCCGAGAACATTATGGAGATGATGGGGTTAAAAACGCCGGTGATTTCTGTGGTGATCGGGGAAGGGGGAAGCGGCGGCGCGTTGGCGCTTTGCGCCTCCGACCGGGTCTATATGCTGGAAAACGCGGTTTACTCGGTGATCACGCCGGAAGGCTGTGCCACCATTCTCTGGAAGGATGCTAAACGGGTGGCGGATGCCGCCGAATGCCTTCATATCACCGCGGAGGACATGGTGGAATACCATGTCGCGGAACGGATCATCCCCGAAGATTTTACTCACTTTAAACGGATGTGCGCCGATCTGAAAAAGGTTTTGCTTTCCGATTTGGCGGTCATCACGCAAAATTCCATCTCCGGTATGCTGGAAAACCGGTACGAGCGGTTCCGCCGGATCGGTATCTATGAGGAAGAAGCATCCGGAAAATATGTAAAAGACTAATAAAAACGGTCACTTCATTTGGAAGTGACCGTTTTTTGACATGCGGTAAAAGATCAATAATAGTACCAGTAATAGCTTCCAAGAGCCAGCAGGATACCTAAAATGGAATTGATGGCGGCAACCACCAGAGCGATGATGCTTAAGACCAAGCCGGCAGTGGAGCGGGGCTCGTTATTCTTTCTGGCTTTGACAGCGAGAATAATGCCGATGATCCCTAAAGGATACGCGATAATGGGAAGCAAAAGGGCGAACAGGATACCGATGATACCCAAAACCAGAGAGATGGTACCCTGGTTGCTCTTTTGCGGATAAATGGGAGCGCCCCGATATTCCAGCTGAGGGGCCACAAAGGGAGCCGATTCTCCGGCGGGTTGGGAAGGGACTTGGGTCCCGCAACGTGCGCAGAACGCCGCGCCCGGCTCTAAAGGAGCACCGCAGCAGGAGCAAGCCGAAGGTGCCGGGGCGGCAGCCGGCTGGTTTAACGAAGCGCCGCAATGATTGCAAAAGAGAGCACTCTCCGATACCGGAGCGCCGCAGTTAGGACAGATTTTCCCATGGGGGGGCGCTTTCGGCGCCTCAGAGGCGGGAGCAGGATTGGGAGAGCCGGGAGTGTACCAGGTAGACGTTTGCGATGTCGCAGTAGCCGCCGGAGTCTCTTCCTTTTTCTCCTCTTTCGGTTCCTCCACCGGAGCAGAAATTTCCGGTGCTTTGGATGCTTCCTCTTGCATAGGTTCCGGTTCTATAGTCAAAACAGGAGAGGGGGTTTCCGTTTCGGGAATCGACGGTTGGTCTTCCAGGGTCAATTCCGGTTTGATCTCTTCTTCCAGCTTGGTTCCGCAGGACGGGCAAAATTTGGCGCCCGGAGAAAGGATCCCTCCGCAGGCAGGACAGAGCTTTTCATTGGATTCCATAAAAAAACCTCCATTTGTTTTATTGTTAGACAAAATACGCCACCCTTATTTTATCAGAATCAAGGAAAAAAGTCTATCCTCTTTTTCGGTATTCTTTTTGTAAAAATTTCTAAAACCTTTTTTTAAGGTTATTGACTTTCTTTCATCTTGGTTTTATCATGATTTTACAGAAAGGAGAGAAGATGATTGAACTGGCTGCGCAGATTGATGTATGGACGGTATGGCGGAGATCCGTTAGGATTGGTGCTTTGCGGATTGGGACTTTTGCTTGCGCTACTTTCTGCGCTGTTTTCCTCCTTTATCTTGCGTCTTTGTTCTTTTGCAGTGTACGCGTATTGCCTCTTTCGGATGGTTTCGAGAAATATTTACCGAAGGCAGAGGGAAAACCAGTGGTTTTTCGAAAAGATAACACCCCTGCTGCGCTGGTTTCGGCTTCAAAAGAAGCGGTTTGATGACCGTAAGCAGTATCGGTATTTTACCTGTCCCCATTGCGGCCAGCATGTTCGGGTTCCTCGGGGAAGAGGAAAGATTCGGATCATCTGTCCCAAATGTAAACAGGAGTTTACTCGAAAAAGTTAATAGAATGCCCCGTGGGCTACTTCAAGATGAAGCGGTCCACGGGGTATTTTTATTTTGCCATTTCTCTGGCGCGCCGCTCACAACGCACACAGGCGTCTTTGACGGCGTCTTCCAGCTTATGCTCTTTTAAAGCCAAGATCCCCTGTTCGGTGGTCCCGCCCTTGGTCGCTACCTGATCGATGAGGGTAGTCAAAGGAGTTTTGGATTTTTCCATCATTTCCGCCGCGCCGCGAAGTGCCTGGCAAAAAAGAGCCGTTGCCGCTTCTTCACTGAGGCCGGCTTCTTTTCCGTAGTCAATAAAGCCCTTGGCAAAGGCGTAGATGAACGCCGGACTGCTTCCGCTTAAAGAGATCACAGGGAAAAGGTCTTCTTCCATTACCGGTACAACGATACCGCCGCAGGAAAAAAAGCTTACAGCGGTCTGGTATTCTTTCTCGGTGACCGGTGTTACCGCAGCCGCGCCAGTGGCACCAAAGCCAAGCTGAAGAGGGGTATTGGGCATCAGCATTACCAGCTTCGCGTCAAATCCCAGCTCTTTTTTCAAATAGGCGCTTCCAATCCCCGCGCCGATGGAAAGATAAACCTTATCCTTCGCCTGCAAAGTGGCAAGCTCCTTGAGTACATCGGGGTACTGCTGGGGTTTTACGGCGATCAGAATATATTCGCAGCAAGAAACCAGCTCCTTTACGCTTTCACAAACCGTCAGAGAGATCCGGCCTGCGAGGGCTTTTGCACCTTCAGGAAAAATATCGTAGGTATAAAGAGAGACCGGTTCTTCGTAATGCCGAAAAACCGACTCCAAAATCGCCGAGGCCATATGACCGCAGCCGATGGTACCAAAATGCAGCATTTTCAACATCCTTTCCTTGGGTTATCCTTACTTTTTCCTTCGGCGCCGTTTAGGCTGGTTGACGCCGAAATAACCGCCGATCATTCCGGAGATCAAAAGGATCATCCCTTTGACCCAAACTTCCGGGGGCGGAAACGCGCCTGACACAAGAAGGGCCGCCAAAAGCTCGATTACGCCTAACATCCCGCCGGCAGCGCCGCCAAGAAAAAGTCCTTTTTGTCCATAGCTTTTTGCGGCGACAAATCCGCCGAGAAAACCGGCAAGTATCAGCACCGGGATCAGCAGGCCGGAAAGTACCGAGGGGGAAGGCTTGATCTTTCCTACGATAAAGGCGGCCGCCAGTAAAAGCAGGAAAAAGGAAACTACACCCACGGCAAATCCTTTGGACAATGGAATCAGGTATGCTTTGGCGTTTTCGTTTTGATTTTCTTTTCTTCGTTCCATAAATTTTCCCCGCCTATTTTCAAGATTACCGTTTGATATCGGTAATACAGAAATATGCGGGGAAAAAACGCTTTATTCCTTATGAATAACGATGGGGGATCGACACTTATTTTGCAGAATCCGGCTCGTCATGAAGAGTTTCGTTGCCTTGCACTGCCCAACGCTTAATACGGATCTTTGCCCGATCGCTTCCAGTTTCAATTACCAGCGTATCCTCTCTCAAGGAGACGACGCGTCCGACAATGCCGCCGGCAGTGGTTACTTCATCGCCGATTTGCAGGTTGTTTCTCATTTCCTGGATCTCTTTTTCCCGCTTTTTCTGGGGACGGAGCAGCAGAAAATACATTACCGCAACGATCAGCAAAAGAGGGACGATCTGGATCAATAATTCCATGGTATTTTGACCTCCATATTTTTATCAGGGTATCACCAGATTATTATACCTGACATTTCAGCGATTGGCAAGATATTCCGAAAAATTTACGATTTATTTTTAATATAGGCGTCGATGGAAGCCGCAGCGGTTTTTCCTGCGCCCATAGCCAAAATGACGGTGGCAGCGCCCGTTACCGCATCGCCGCCCGCGTAAACGCCCTCCTTGCTGGTAAGCATCTCTTCGTTGACCACAAGACAGCCGCGGCGGTTGGCTTGAAGTCCTTCGGTAGTAGAACGGATCAGGGGGTTGGGGGATGTACCGATCGCCATGATCACTGCGTCCACCGGAAGTACAAACTCGGAGCCTTTCTTCTCGATGGGGCTGCGGCGGCCGCTTTCATCCGGCTCTCCCAGCTCCATTTCCACGCACTCGATACCGGTGACCTTTCCTTCTTCATCGCCGACGACGGACTTGGGATTGGTGAGGAAACGGAAGATGATCCCTTCCTCTTTGGCGTGGTGGATCTCCTCTAACCGCGCGGGCATTTCTGCTTCGGAGCGGCGGTAAATAATAGAGACCTCCTCTGCGCCCAGACGCATCGCACAGCGGGCAGCGTCCATAGCGACGTTTCCGCCTCCTACAACGGCGACCTTTTTGGCATACTGGACAGGGGTGTCGTAATTGGCGTCGTACGCTTTCATCAGGTTGATCCGGGTCAGAAATTCATTGGCGGAGTAAACGCCCAAAAGGCTTTCACCGGGAATGTCCATAAACCGGGGCAGTCCGGCGCCGGAGCCGATAAAAACGGCTTCATAGCCCAGGGTAAACAGCTCGTCAACGGAGAGAACACGGCCGATGACCATATCGGTCTCTACATGGACCCCAAGCGCAGTCAAGGCGTCGATTTCTTTTTGCACGATGGCTTTGGGAAGACGAAACTCCGGGATCCCGTAGACTAAAACGCCTCCGGCTTTATGGAACGCTTCGTAAATGGTGACATCGTATCCCATTTTTGCCAGATCTCCGGCGCAGGTCAGCCCGGCAGGTCCGCTTCCTACCACGGCGACCTTATGGCCGTTGCTTTCGGGGCGGGAAACCTTGACGCCGGTTTCCCTTTGCATATGATAATCGGCGACGAACCGCTCGATGCGGCCGATTCCCACCGACTCCCCTTTGATCCCACGGACGCATTTTCCTTCGCACTGGTTTTCCTGGGGGCAGACTCTTCCGCAGACGGCGGGAAGCGAGTTGGTAGCGGTGATGGTCTGGTAGGCGGCTTCAAATTCACCCTCGGCGACCTGAGCGAGAAAAGCGGGAATGTTGACATTGACGGGGCATCCCGAAACGCAGGGGCTATTTTTGCAATGAAGGCATCGTTTGGCTTCCTCTACCGCCATATCGGCAGTATAACCCAAGGCGACCTCTTTAAAATTTCTGGCGCGGACTTTTCCGTCCTGCTCTGGCATGGGGGTCTTGTTCATTTGCATATTTGGCATAATTTTATTCTCCTTTTTCGGGCTGCATCGAAAGTAAGCGGCATCCCGTTTCTCTGGCACGGGTTTCCTGTTCCCGGTAGAAATTGTTCCGGCGGATCAGCTCGTCAAAATCCACCTTGTGGCCGTCAAAGTCCGGACCGTCTACACAGGCAAACCTGACTTTGCCGTCTACGGTGACCCGGCAGCCGCCGCACATACCGGTACCGTCTACCATAATGGGGTTCATGCTTACGATGGTAGGAATCTCATATTCTTTCGTCAGCTGTGAAACAAATTTCATCATCGGGATAGGGCCGATGGCCACCACCAGATCATACTGCTCACCCTGTTTTAAAAGGGATCTTAAAACATCAGTAACGAAGCCCTTTTGTCCGGTGGAACCATCGTCGGTGGCAAGGAAAAACCGGTTGGAGACCGCTTCCATTTCATCCTTTAAAATCACGATCTCTTTATTGCGGAAACCGGCGATCATATGAACGCAGACACCGGCGTTGTGAAGAGCCTTGGCCTGGGGATAAGCGATGGCGCAGCCTACGCCTCCGCCGATGACCGCAACTTTTTTGACATTTTCAAAATGAGAAGGCGTTCCGAGAGGACCGACAAAGTCCAAAATAAAGTCCCCTTCGTTTTTTTGCGCCAGTTTTTGGGTAGATGCGCCTACTTTTTGGAAAATAATGGTGACAGTCCCTTTTTCCCGATCATAATCGGCAATGGTCAAAGGTACCCGCTCTCCGGTCTCGTCTACCCGGAAAATGATGAATTGTCCGGCTTTTGCCTTTTTCGCGATAGCGGGAGCCAGAATATCCATCCACACCACTTCGGCATTCAGATCCTTTTTCTTTACGATTTGAAACACAGTTTTTCCTCCTTCAGACGTAGGTTAGGGACTGACGTTGGGTCAGCCCCTAAATCCCTTTCATTTTACTTGATTTTTTCTATTCTGTAAAGGTTATTTTCCGCTGATAAATGCTTCGATCGCATCTGCTGTTGCTTCGGCAAACAAGGGCAGATTGTCGTCGTCTACCAAAACACTTAATTCGTTCGGATTATTCATAAATCCGAATTCCACCAGCACTGCCACAAACTGTTTGGTTCGGGTGACGGCAAATTCGCTGAATTTATCTCCCCGATTCAGTGCGCCGGAGCCGTAGTCCATCTTTTGGTAAGCGCCGTAAATGCTTTGACTGAGTGCTTCGGCCAGCGGCTGGGAATAGGGGGTGTTATAGTAGACTTCCACTCCTCTGGCGGAGGTGGTAACCGCGGAGGTGCTGTTATGATGAACCGAAAGATAAATATGCGGCTCCCAGTCAATCGCGAGATCCACGCGGGTATACAGATCCTTTAAGTCGGTGTTGTGGCTGTCCAGCATATACACCGTCGCGCCTCTGGATTCCAGCTCATCCCGGATGGCCTTCGCTTTTTTCAAATTGAGATCCGATTCATAGTAGCCGTCCCGGCTTGTCCCTACATCCACATTGACACCGCCGTTTTGTCCGTGGCCCGGATCAATAACGACCCTTAATCCGCTCAGATCATCCACCGGATTCAAAAAGCGAAGAGTCAAAGTATTTCCGTTGTATTCCGAGTAACAGCCGTAATACTGGTTTTCCCGCAGGGTGAGGGTGATCACCGCCTGCTTGATCCCGTTTTTGACCCGGGTGGAAAGGGACGCGGAGGAAAACATACCGGAAGAGGGAAGAGAGATCTTGCTGAAATCAAAGCCGTCGGTATAGTCAAAGGTCAGGATCACCTTGGTGGCATTGTAGGATGTCACCGTGTTGGAGCTTGAGGATTTATAATTAATGGTTTCGGTTTCCACATTGAAGGGAACTGGCCAGGTCTGGTCAATGGTCAGCACGGTGTAGCCATTTTTACTTTGGGCATCTACCGAGGAAATGGTATTGTCTCCCTTGGATGCGGAAGAGGAAAGAATCTTTACGTCGCTGATCAGCACTTTTCTTCCCGATACCAAAAGGTATGTAGTGGCGTTTTTGGATTTCACATAATCAATGGTTCCGGCGGGAAGCTCATAATAATAAGGAGCGGCGTAATCTTCCCCCCGGTCCGCGTCAATGAATACATCAGCATATTGGGCGGTAACCTGAATCTGCTGACCCCGTGCGGCTGTCGTAGGGGTCTCGGCTTCGGTATCGATGTCGACGACGGTAAAGCCTGCTCCGCTCATACTCTCGCTTCGGCTTCCCTGAGTAGCGGTAATGGTGATGGGACCTACTTTGGTATTGGCGCTGACGCTTGGAATAGTGTAAGAGCCTTCATACCAGTAATAATCTCCGCTTCGTGCGGATGTTCTGGATAAGGTAACGGTAGTTTTGTCGATGGTGGCTTTCACAGTGGTATCGTCCAATGCCAAAGCCCGCAAGGTAACGGTTTCTCCTGCAATGACGAAGGATTCGGTTTTGGGTTCTATGGATTTTAAAAGCTTATTGTAGCTGGTACTCCCGTTGGATGCAAATGCGGTCACAGTCAGCAGTACACAGCAAAGCACAAAGCTGATTATCAGTTTGAAAGGGGAAAGGGTGCGTTTCAACGTCATTGAGAGAAGACCTCCTTACATCAAAAAAGGGAAAATAAGCGTTCAACAGCGGCTTTTTGCCGCTCGGAGTTGTTGGGAGAAAAAAGGGAATCATAGCGGAAAAGGAAACATCCCTGCGCGCCGGCTTCCCGAAGACAGGTAAGCTGTCTCGATAAGAGATCCTCGTTTTCCATCCATTCCGCTTCTCCGGTTCCGGCGTAGCTGTCCCATGTATCCGCCTTGTAAACAGCCAACCCTACATAGATGGGCACGCCCGACTCCTTGGAAAGCGCCATCCAGTCGTCTAAGGTCACATCAAAGGGCGCCGTCTGATGCTCAAAACCAAAATAGATCTGAGGAGTCAGATAGGAGAGGTACCCCGATCTTGCCCAAAAAGCCACATCGGCGTACAGCTCGTCAACACTGGCGGAAAGCACCCCTCTGGGGCTGACTCCAAAAGAGAGGGAAGGATTCTTCTCCTTAAGCAAAAGGGAGATTTTTTCCACCAGGCAGTTGAGATTCTCTTTTCGCCATGCGTCCTGAGAGAGGCTGCCGCCCCTTTCTTTGTAGGCAAGATAGCTTCGGCTGTCGGCGGAAAAGGGGAGAGAAGAAGGGTAGAAATAATCGTCGATATGGATCCCGTCTACCGAGTAATTTTCGACGATCTCGCCGATCCCTTTAAGGATCAGATCCACCGATGCTTCGCATCCCGGATCCAGATAAACCCGCTGGTCAAAGGTAAAAAACGCGTCCGGTTGGGTTTGGTACAGCACCGTCAGGGCGTCGCTTCCCGTTTGCGCGTCCATCTCCTCCACCGTAAGACAGCGCATAGGATTGATCCAGGCTTCAATGCGAAGGCCGGCTTCCTTAACGGCCTCAACGAAGATCTCCGCCGGATCATAGGAAAGAGGATACATGGACGGAAAATAGGCGGAAGGGGCGAGACTGTCCCCAAAAGCGCGGAATTGAAGCAAAATGGTATTGATTTTGTTTTCCTTACAGCTTGTTACCATCTCCTCGGCCTCGAGCCGAAAGGCTTCTTCGTCGGGATTCGCGGAAAACAGCTGGTTGAACTCCAGATAGGAGATCCAGACCCCCCGCACCTCCTCGAAGGATTCGGAAACCGTCTCCTCTTTCGCAGATCCGGAGGATGGGGAAAATTCGGAAAGCATCTGGGAAAACGAGGGACTGTCAGAGGCTGGAGCGCAGCTCCAAAGCAATATTCCAAGTCCCAACCATAAAAAAACAAGACGTTTCATCGTTCATTCCTCCTTATCCCTTTACTATATCGGGAAAAGAGGGAAAAAATAACTACTTGTCCGTTTTTTCAAGAGAAACCGTGATCCGAAAGCCGTCTTTTACCAGCACAAAGCCTCCCGGCCTTAGCGGCACCGTTTGGATCGTCCGGCCGTTAAGGGAAAGGGACAGTTCCTGTACCAGAGGGTTTAGGGGAACAGCGGTTTTGGTTTGTTGATGTTCGCTGGTGAGAGGATTAAAGTCCAAAGGGTCATCCTCGGCGGCCGGCGAAGATTCTCTGTCTGAAAAAAGAGGGCGGCGGGCCTTTTTACGAAGGTGCAAAAAGAAAAAGAAGAAAATCCCGACGCAAAAAAGAATAACGGCGAGGAATAGAAAAAGGCAGTTTCTTTCCGACGAAAGAAGGGCAAACCAAAGTCCGTCTCGTTTTAAGGGAAGAGAGATCCCAAAAACGCGAAAGGGCTCACCAAACGATGCAGCGATAAATCCCTTCCCCAAAAGGTATCCGGAAAATACCGTCGCTAAGAGAAGAAAAAGCCCCAAGACCGCCAAAAAAACCGCAGATCTTTTCTTTTTCCCCATCATCTTTCGTTTCCTTCCTTTTTTCGTTTTTCCTTGCCTTTATTATCGTATATCTGCGCTTAAAAGTCAAGGCGTTGGTAAAATTTAACAATTTTTCACTCGATTTTTTTAGAGATGGCCTGCCTGGTTTCTCCGACGATAGAGAGATACTGATCGGGGATCTCTCCCGAGAAAATGGTTTCCGCCAGTACATAATCACAGGAGACCTCTGCGTAGGCTGCCCGAAAGGAGGTAAGGGCGCTGACGGTAGCGGTCAGGGTAAGGGTGAGGCGGTGACGGACCTGGTTGATGCCGCAGCTGTCAAAGGAGCTTACTAATTTTGCGTCCAAGACGCCGTAGGGAACCACCTTTAGATCCAGCGCGGGTCCTCTCCCGAAAAAGAGGGAGCCGGGAAGAAGGGAGCCTAAGGGAACCGAAAGGGTGGATTCCTTTAAGGCATGAAGGGATTGGGCGGCGGCGTTGGTCACTTCGATGGTGAACGCGTTGATCTTTTCCGTGTCCGTTTCGATGGCAAATCCGTTTTGGGTCTCTGTCAAAGTGATAAAGGTTCCATCCGTTTGGCGCAGCGCTGTTTCGGCCGCATCGTTAAGGGCATCGTAAGCCAGCGTATATATTTCCGGCTCGGCGTAAGCGAGAAGCTGACGCTGGAGCGCGGATTCTCCCATCAGGGCAAAGAAGAGCAGAAAAAAGGGAAGGAAAAAGCAAACAAGCTTTTTTAGGCTTCTTTTCTTTCGTTTTCGCATCGTTTCGCCTCCTTTTTGATACTTTATGCAAAAAGGAGAAAAAAGTTGAACCGCCTTCCGAAGAAGGCGGTTTGGCTATTTCCCAAACAGGGCGGATGCTTTTTTCATATTTTCCATAATGGGGACCGAGAAGGGACAGCGGCTTTCACACTGACCGCAGGAGATACACTCCGACGCAGTGTGGGATAAAGCGGCGTAATGTTCCCGGACTGTTTCGGGGACCTCTTTTTGAGTGAGCGCCAGGTGGTAGAATTTGGTTACCGTGGCGATGTCGATCCCTTTAGCGCATGGAGCGCAGTGACCGCAGTACATACAGTGTCCCTTCCAGCTGATTTTCGGGAAGGAGGCAAACGCCAAAGCGTAATCCTTTTCCTCATCTGTCGCTGTTTCGTAGGCGAGGCTTTCCGAAAGTTCAGCAGCGGAGTGTACGCCGGGCAAAACCGAAGCTACGCCTGGACGGGTCAGGGCGTAGTGGATACACTGGCTCACCGTAAGGGCTTTTTTGGCGGGAGAGCGTGTCTCGTCTAAAAGATCACCGCCGGCAAAAGGCTTCATAACCGTGATCCCCACCCCCAGCCGGTTACAGGTCTCATATAAAGACTGGCGGTCCGGATCCATATTGACTAAGGCCTTATCATAGCTTTCCTTTTGAAAAAGCGGCTCCAGATCCTCGTTAGCGGGAAGAAGGTCGTAACAGGGATTGACGCTGAACATTAAAACGTCAATAAGTCCGCTTTCCGCCGCCTTTTTGGCTACGGTAGGATTGTGACTGCTTAAGCCGATAAAGCGGATCCGGCCGGAAGCTTTTTGCTCTTTCGCGTAATCCATAACGCCGTCTTTCAAAACGGTTTCCCAATCCTCAAAGGAATCGACATAATGGATCATTCCCACATCTACATAATCCCGATGCAAACGGGTCAGAAGATCCTCAAAGCTCGCTTTGACTTCTTCCATTTTCCGGGTGCGTTTGTACTGGTTATCCTTCCAGACAGTGCACAGATGCCCCTGGATGAGAAAGGGTTTGCTCCTGTTTTGCAGTGCAGCGCCCAGATTGCTTCGCATTTTGGGATCGGAAGCGTACAAGTCGATGTAGTTGACGCCGCCTTTTTCGGCCGCCGCCAGAATTTCTTCGGTACCTTCCGGAGTTTGGAATCCTTCACATCCCAGTCCGATCTCGCTGACCAAAAGGCCGGTGCGTCCCAAGGTTCGATAAATCATTGAAAATCCCTCCTTTTTTTCATTGTATCACCTGGAGCAGGCTCTAAGTCAAGCCCCAACATGCAAAGAAGATCTTTCCGTTATTGCTTAACGGAGGAATA
Organism: uncultured Clostridia bacterium; assembly: GCA_944385915.1. Classification (GTDB taxonomy): domain Bacteria; phylum Bacillota; class Clostridia; order Oscillospirales; family Ruminococcaceae; genus CALXGT01. Next base: position 23,061 of record CALWZB010000075.1, read on the forward strand.
ATGAATATGGGTCAGTTTCCAGCCATCCGGGGATTTTCGTAAGACCTGGGTTTCTTTTCCCTGGCTCACATGGGGCGCGCCGGTTTCTTTTTGAAATGCGTGGATCTCCCAGTAGAAGATGACGACCGCAATATCACCCATCACCCGAATCGCGATATCTTTTGCTTTCAGCTCTCGTTTCGTCAGATTTTTTTCCATCACACCGAAAAGAAAATCCCTTTTGATGGATTCATACCCGTTATACTGGCCGGAAGGGGCGATAAAAGTGCTTTCTTCAGTGGTTTCCCATAGGGAATCAAAACGTTTTTCATCGGCGTCCCCTATGGTCAGGATATAATCCTCCACAACCTTTAAAATTTGCTCGCGATCGGTCATACAGATTTCCTCCCATCCTTTTCAAAATCGTGCCGGTGGTATCTTTTTGCCGGAATATGGAAACTCCCCGACAGATATCTGCCGGGGAGAGAATTAAAACGCCAGCTCGTTGGCGAGATCCCAAAGCTCTTCGGGAATATGCTTTTTCATTTTCAAGGCTTCCTGGATATCGTAGTCGACGATCTTGCCGTCCTTCTGCGCGATGACCCGGTTGCCAATGCCGTTTTTCAAAAGCTTATCCACCGCGTAAGCGCCCATTTGGCTGCCGACGATACGGTCAGTCATTGTGGGACTTCCGCCCCGCTGTACATGGCCTAAGATGGTCGCTCTCGACTCAATGCCGGTGCGCTCTTCGATCTCCTTGGCGATCTCATGGCTCTTGCCGATGCCTTCGCCTACTACCACCAAGAAATTGTTCTTTCCGGCGGCTTTTCCCGCTTCCAGCTTGGCGATGATCTCGTCCATATTCAATCCTTTTTCCGGAAGCACATAAGCGGATGCACCGCAGGCGATACCTACGTTCAATGCGATCCAGCCCGCATCTCTTCCCATAAGTTCTGCGACACAGCAGCGGTCATGGGACTCGCAGGTATCCCGGATCTTATCGATGATTTCCATCGCGGTATTCAGCGCCGTGTCATAACCGATGGTGTAATCGGTGCAGGCGATATCGTTATCAATGGTCCCGGGGATACCAACGCAGGGAAGACCCAGAGAAGAAAGATCTCCGGCGCCGCGGAAGGATCCGTCGCCGCCGATGACGACTAATCCGTCGATACCCGCTTTGACGCAGTTGTCTTTCGCTTTCTGGACGCCCGCCATTTCTTTGAATTCCAGGCAACGGGCAGAATACAAAATGGTGCCGCCCTTAGAGCTGATGCCGGAAACATCCTTTAATCCCATTTCCACAAAATCGTTATTGATCAAGCCCGAATATCCCCGCATAACACCCAGCACCTTGATCCCGCTGTGGTGCGCGGAACGGACGACACTTTTGATAACCGCATTCATACCGGGGGCGTCGCCGCCGCTGGTCAAAATGCCGATGGTCTTTACTTCCATTTATAATTCCTCCATTGCATAAACTTTCAATATCTTTTTTTCTAAGATATTCCTATTTTATTGTAAACGTTTTCAAAAAAAAGTCAAGAGGGAAAAAAAGGTTTCGGAAATTCGTACAAAAATTTCACTCGGTTTTCAACAGAGCCTCAAAACCCGCCTTTAATTTTCCTTCGATTTTCTCCGCCTCCTCCTTGGTGGGGCGGACCACAAAGAAGTAAATTTTGATTTTGGGCTCCGTTCCCGACGGACGGATCACCGCGCGGGAGCCGTCATCCAAAAGGTATTCTAAAATATCCGAGACGGGAAAATCCAAAGGCGTTTCCTGCTTTTCGGGAAGATGCGTGGTCACAGATCTTTGGTAATCGGAAATGGATACGGTAGAAAAGCCGGCGACCGACGCGGCGGGGGACTGGCGCAGAGACTGCATCATTTTGCGCATCGTCTCACTTCCCTCCTCGCCTTCGAAAGCGAAGCTTTTCTGGCTGCACAAATGGTATCCGTATTTGGAAAACAGCTCGTCGAGGACATCCCCTAAGCTTTTTCCCCGGCTGGCATGAAAAGCGGCCATTTCACGGATGAGCATAGACGCCAGCACCGCGTCCTTATCCCGGACGTAGCTTCCCGCAAGGCAGCCATAGCTTTCCTCGAAGCCAAAGAGGAACCGGTCCTCTTTCTGCTCTCGTTCCAGCTTTCCGATGATGTCTCCTACGAATTTAAAGCCAATGAGCACATTTTTCAGTTTTACCCCATAGTGAGCGGCGATTTTGGAGGCCAGCTCGGTCGTGACGATGGATTTGACCACGAGACCGTCCGCAGGCAGTGCGCCCTGCTCCTTTCTTTGGGAAAGGATATAATCGAGAAGAAGACATCCGGTTTCATTTCCGGTAAAGAGGCGGACGCCCTTTTCGGTTTGCTCCGCGACGCCGACCCGGTCCGCATCGGGATCGGTGGCGAGAAGAAGATTGGCTTTCTTTTCTCTGCAAAGGGCAAGGCCAGGCTCCAGCGCCTCCCGGATCTCCGGGTTGGGGGAGGGACAGGTGGGGAAATTACCGTCGGGAAGCTCTTGGGACGGGACCACATAAACGGTTTTGACACCAATGCGGCGAAGCACCTCCCGCACCGGTTGATTTCCGGTGCCGTTTAGCGGGGTATAGACCACCTTAAAATCCTCGGGGGGAGCCAGGCTTGGCCGGATCGACTGGGCGAGCACCGACTGGTAATAGGCTTCTGTCACTTCGGGCGGGATATAGGAAATAACTCCCTGGGAAAGGGCGGATGAAAAGTCGGCGGCAGCAACCGAAAACGGATCGTTTTTCTCGATTTCCTTTGTGATTTTTTCAGCAGTCGTCTCGTCGATCTGGCATCCGTCGCTTCCGAACACCTTGTAACCGTTATATTGTGACGGATTATGGCTCGCGGTGATCATGATCCCCATATCACAATGGAGTTCACGCACCGCGAAGGAGACACACGGAACCGGCATCAGCCGAGAGTACAGATAAGCGTGAATATGATATTGTGCCAGCACTCTTGCCGCTTCTTTTGCAAAAAGAAGGGATTTGTTGCGGCTGTCGTAGCCGATCGCCACCGACTTATCGTCTGCTTTTTGCCGGTTTAGGTAATCGCAAAGCCCTTTGGTCGCCCGGCGGACGGTATAGATGTTCATACGGTTGGTTCCCGCGCCGATAATCCCTCGAAGTCCGGCGGTCCCAAACTGTAAGAATTGATAAAAGCGATCATTGATTTCGGCTTCTTTGCCTTCGATCGCCAAAAGTTCCTTTTGCAAATCGGGATCTTCCGTAGCGTTTTTCCGCCAGACGGCATACTGTGGATGAATCATAATGTAACCTCCTATAGCGTTTCTCCCATTTTTCATCATAATCCATTTTTTAATGGTTTGTCAACTAAAATAGGGGAATTCATCCGCTTTTTGCACAAAAAAAGGCGAAAGCCAAGCTTTCGCCTTTTACAAAAGAACAAATTACGCGTAGATGGAAAGCAATACGCCTGCCGCAACCGCAGAACCGATTACACCGGCTACGTTGGGACCCATTGCATGCATCAGAAGGAAGTTGGTGGGATTTTCTTCCGCGCCAACCTTCTGGGAAACACGGGCCGCCATAGGAACCGCGGATACACCAGCGGAGCCAATGAGGGGGTTTACCTTTCCGCCGGAAGCGATATACATCAGCTTTCCGAACAGTACGCCGCCCGCAGAACCGATGCCGAACGCGATCAGGCCGAGAACAATGATCTTGAGGGTCTGGGCGGAGAGGAAGTACTCGGCGGTAGCGGTCGCACCGACGGTAGTACCAAGGCAAATGACGACGATGTTCATCAATTCGTTTTGCGCAGTTTTTACCAGACGGTCTACCACGCCGCTTTCCTTCATCAGGTTACCCAGCATCAGCATACCTACCAGAGAAGCCGCATCGGGAACTAAGAAGGATACGATCAAAGTAACCATAATGGGGAACATCAGTTTTTCAGTGCGGGATACGGGACGAAGCTGCGCCATAACCACTGCACGCTCTTTTTTGGTGGTAAGAGCCTTCATAATGGGAGGCTGGATCAGCGGTACCAGAGCCATATAGGAGTACGCCGCAACCGCAATGGAACCCAAAAGCTCGGGAGCCAGAGATTTCGCGACCAAAATGGCGGTAGGACCGTCGGCGCCGCCGATGATACCGATAGCACCCGCCTGTTCCGGGGTAAAGCCCAGCATCAAAGCGCCTAAGAAGGTGATGAAGATACCGAGCTGTGCCGCGGCGCCCAAAAGGAAGCTCTTGGGGTTGGCAATCAGAGGACCGAAGTCGGTCATCGCGCCGATGCCAAGGAAGATCAAGGGCGGGAAGATACCCAGCTTAACGCCTAAGTATAAAATGTCCAGCAAGCCGCCGCTATGGAGCACCTCACCGTAATCCACAGCGGAGCCGACGAAGTATTCCATATGGAACATTCCGGTGTTGGGAATGTTCGTCAGCAGCATACCGAACGCAATGGGTAACAAAAGCAGAGGCTCAAAGCCTTTGGCAATGGCAAGATAGATCAAAACAAACGAGATACCGATCATCGCCAGCGCCTGCCAGCTGACATTCAAAAATCCGGATTTGGCTACCAGATCCTGAATGGTTTGAAGAAAAATGTCAATCATGATTTTCGGTTCCTTTCCTTAAAAGTCGCTCAAAACAACCCGGCAGTTACGTTTTCCTGAATACCGGACGCAGCCCAAGCAGGAAGCGGGAGACGCCGGCGGTTTCTCTTTAAGGAAATGCTCTTCAAAGCAAAGCCGTTTTGGTTGCCTTCTTCCGCGAAAATCATGCTGATCGCGCCCATGATCGCCGCGACGTCCTCGTCGGCAGAAGAAGCGTTGACCACATTGGATTTCGCCGCGGGAGCCGCTTTGGGAGCAGCAGGAGCCGCTTTCTTCTCTTCTTTG
>CALWZB010000076.1 GCA_944385915.1 uncultured Clostridia bacterium
TCGGCAAAGGTGCCGCGGGCGTAGTGTTCGCGGCACCTTTTTTGGTAAAGGCGCGGACTTTGCCAAGCACGGCCCGATATGTGCACGGAAATAAGAAGCAGGATTTCTATGAGCACGGTATCCGAAATTTTTGGCAGCATGGTATTCAACGACATTACAATGAGAGAGAAATTGCCGAAGAACACCTATAAAGCGCTGAAAAAAACCATCCAGGAAGGAAAAGAACTGGACATCAGCCTGGCCAATGAGATTGCCCACGCGATGAAGGACTGGGCAATTTCTCTGGGTGTGACCCATTTTACCCACTGGTTCCAGCCAATGACCGGCATCACCGCCGAAAAGCACGACAGCTTTATCTCTCCCACCGAGGACGGCGGCGTTATTATGGAGTTCTCCGGAAAGAATTTGATCAAAGGCGAGCCGGACGCTTCCAGTTTCCCCTCGGGCGGTCTTCGGGCAACCTTTGAGGCCAGAGGCTATACCGCCTGGGACCCCACCTCCTACGCGTTTATCAAAGACGGTATCCTTTGTATCCCCACCGCTTTTTGTTCCTACGGCGGCGAGGCACTGGATAAAAAAACGCCTCTGCTTCGCTCTATGGAGGCCATAAACCGGGAAGCCACCAAGGTTTTGAAGATCCTTGGCATTGAAACCAGCGGCGTAAAAACCACCGTCGGCCCTGAGCAGGAATATTTCTTAGTGGATAAAGCCCTTTACGATCAGAGAAAAGATCTCATCTATTGCGGACGGACGTTGTTTGGCGCTCCCGCCCCCAAAGGACAGGAGCTGGACGACCATTATTTCGGTGTTATCAAGCCCAGAGTCGCCGCCTTTATGAAGGAACTGGACGAAGAGCTTTGGAAGCTCGGCGTTTTGGCAAAGACTAAGCATAACGAGGTCGCTCCCGCCCAGCATGAGCTGGCGCCTATCTTTACTACCACCAATATCGCCGCCGACCAAAACCAGCTCACCATGGAGATTATGAAAAAAGTGGCGGACCGCCACGGGCTGGTTTGCCTGCTTCATGAAAAGCCCTTTGCCGGCATCAACGGTTCCGGTAAACACGATAACTGGTCTCTTTCCACCAACGAGGGACTGAACCTTTTAGAGCCGGGGAAAAATCCTCATGAAAACACCACCTTTTTACTGTTCTTGTCTGCTGTGATCAAAGCGGTGGATGATTACCAGGATCTGCTTCGGGTTTCGGTGGCCAGTGCCGGAAACGATCATCGTCTCGGTGCGTCTGAGGCGCCTCCCGCTATTATCTCCATTTTCCTCGGGGATGAGCTGACAAGAGTATTGGAAGCGATCGAGTCTAAGAGCGCATATGAAGATACGCCGGCGGGAAGCATGGGCATCGGTGTCCGCTTTATCCCCGGTATCCCCATGGATACGACGGATAGAAACCGGACCTCTCCCTTTGCTTTTACCGGAAATAAATTTGAGTTTAGAAGTCTTGGCTCCACCCTCTCCATTTCCGGCCCCAACACCTTCTTGAACACTATGGTTGCGGAGTCTTTGAGTGTCTTTGCCGAGAAATTGGAGGGTACCGCCGATGTGAAAGCTGCGGTGTATGATCTGGTGCGGGAAACCATTCGCGATCACAAACGGATCATCTTCAACGGAGACGGATATTCGGCGGCCTGGGAAGAGGAAGCGGCGCGCCGGGGTCTTTTGAATATGAAGACGACGGTGGATGCGCTCCCATCCCTTATCGCCGAGAAAAATATCGCTTTGTTTGAAAAGCACCATGTGTACAGCGCCTGCGAGCTGCATTCCCGTTATGAGATCAATATGGAAAATTACTGCAAGATCGTCCATATTGAGGCACTCACTATGCTGGAGATCGCAAGACGCCAGATCCTTCCGGCTGTTTCCTCTTATGCCCAGTCTTTGGCGGAGACGGTCATCGAGAAGAGAACCGTTTGTGCATCTATGCCCTGCAAGATGGAGGAAAGCCTGATGACCCGAATTTCCGAGCTCACCGACCAGCTGTACGATGAGGTTGCCGCTTTGGATGCGGCTGTTGCTTCTGCGGAAGAAAAAGGGGATATCACTTTGAGTGGAACGGCTTACAAGGACGAGGTTATCCCTGCCATGAATCAACTGCGCAAAACGGCGGATACGCTGGAGACGCTGACTGCCGATGAATATTGGCCTTTCCCCACCTACGGTGAATTGCTTTTCAGCGTATGATCTTTTTGTAAAAAAACGCGTGCTTTTCGGCACGCGTTTTTTTATTCCAATCTCTTGTCAAAAAAAAGATATTGTGATAAAATAAATACTGATTTTAATATTTGTATTTATTGGGAGGTGCCAGATGCCAAAGGTAGCTTATTCCGAGGAAGAGCGGCGCAAGATCCGAATCGCGCTGCTGGAAAAAGGGATGGAACAGATGGCAAAACATGGGATCCGGCATACGACCATGGAACAGATCTATAAGGCGGTGGGGATTTCCCGGACCTTCTTTTATTCCTTTTTTCCCAGTAAGGAAGATTTTGTTCTGGAGATGTTTTATCTTCAGCAACCGAAAATCATTGAACACGCCAAATGGCTGATGGGAGATCCGAATCTGACCTGGCGGGAAGCGGTAGAGCGATTTTTTTATTCTTGCTGTTACAGCGAGGAAAACGGATTCGCGGTGATGACCGCAGAGGAACAGCGGCAGCTCTTTTTTAAGCTTTCCGAAGAAAACCGGCATATTTTTCAGCAAAGGCAGATATGGCTGTTTTCCCGTATTTTGGAAACGTTTGGCATTCGTCCCGATATAAAGCGAGTTCAGCTGCTGACCAATTTAAGCCTGTCGGTGATCCTTCTTTGCAGAGCGGTCCCCAAATCCCTTCCCTTTTTTGTGCCGGAAGCCGCTAAGGAAACCGTGGATATTCAGATTCGGGGGTTGGTAGATTATTTGGACTCCCTGTTGGAGGAGGATTTTCCTCTTCCGGAGTAAGAAAAAAGACGATGGATCTTTCATCGTCCTTTCTTTTTTCAATAATAAAGACAATTTTTTAAAATCGTCTTTATTATAAAGCCGTTTTGCGGTAAATCTATAGAAAAACGAAGGAGGACAACCATGGGATTGTTCAGCAAACTGTTCAAAGGGCCAACCATCGATATGGAAAAGAGCGACGCCAACGCAAAGAAAATGCGCGTTCTGTTTAACAAGGCGGTGGAAAACGGAGACAGCTACTCGCTGATTTTTGGTTATACCGAGGATGTAAGCCGGTTCAACTACGGCTTCGTCCATGGAAGCAAGACCAAGATCGGCAACTTGATCGTAGGATGGAACGAAAAAGAAAAAACCATCGTCGTAGTTCCCACTGTTCCTGATCTTTCGGGGTGCGGTGAACCTACCTATTACCGGCGCTCCGAAATTTTAAAGGCGTATCGGAACAAATATCCTACCGATGCGTTCATCATCTATCCGGACAAAAAGAGCTATATTGGCATCAACGCGTATGACTGGTTAGATGATGAAAGTCTTTATGTTTACGTTTCCCAGGAAGAGCCGTTAAAGGCATTTACCGACTTTTTCCTTCATCAGTTCGCGACCAAATAAAGCGGGATGATATGGTGGCAGGTCGGTGGGATCTTTCTTTTCCTGATAGGGGTATGGGTATTTGGCCGCCTTTGGTTTTCGCTGGTGGAAACGCTGCTTTCCAAAATCCGAAAATGGTTTTCCAAAAATGATACGCCGCCGGTATGGTATTTTCTGGATGAGGAAAAGGAAGGTCAGGACGAAACAGACAAACAATAAAAAACGGCATCCCCGAAAAAGGGGTGCCGTTTTCTTTTAGCTCCAAGTGTTTTTATCGCAGGGAACCGGAGCTTTCTTTTTTTCGTTTGGCGCGCACAGCCCTTCGAATGAGGTAAGGTCCCACCGCCAGCACAAGGCAAAAAAGGAAACATCCCGCACCGATGATGGTTCCGCTGCGCCGGTTTTTCGCTCCGGTCTCTCCACCGAGGATAATGGTATCGTCCCCGTAAGGCATAATCATTTCCAATCCGAAGGGAAAGGGTTGGATCCGGGCGATTCCCTGGTTCTTTCCGGCGATAAAATAGCCGTTTTCTCCGTCCACGATGAGATAGAGAAGATACTCTTCTCCCGATTGGATATGATTTGAAGCCGATGCCGTCTGGCAAACGGTGATCACAGTATCCAAAGGAGGGGCTTCTTTTCCCCCTAATATCTCGCAAAGCCGGACCGGGGCGGAAAGGAAGGATTCTCCTACTGACGGATACATAGCGTCATCCAATGCGACACCGCGGACAATGAGGTCGGAGGCATTTGCCATCTCCTCTACGTTTTTGTATTTGACTTGCTGATACGCGGCAGATGAAAGGCTTTGCCCCAGCACACAGACCATAAGGATGCTGATCAACAGGGAAAAAAGCGCCTTCATAAAAACACCTCGCTTTGTTATCAGTCCTCGTCAGGATAAAGAAACGCCCGTTTTAAGGGGAGAAGCTGGTCTAACGCCACCTTGATGTAGTCGTTCCAAAGCTCAAAATGATGGGGATAACCGTCGGCTACGATAAAGTCTACGTCCACGCCCAGCGCCTTCATGGTATTGGCGTCGGCTTCCATACGGTCTTTGAGGCGCCCTTCTTCGCTTCCCGCCACGATATAGAATTTGGGAAGCTCGACGCCGTTTTTCAAATGCTCCTTCAAAATGCTTTGAATATCATATTCCGAGCCGTCCAGCTTTTCGGGAGGGGCGAAGGAAGCGCTGTAAAGGGGGAAGAAATCCTTGCGGTCGGTAAGCTCTTTTTTGAGCGTATCGGTGTTGACAGTAAGACCGATACCGCCCGAGATATCGACGCAGGCAGCGTACAGATCGGGACGCCGGATCGCGGTTCCCAACGCTACGTTTCCGCCCATAGCATATCCCATAATGAAATTGTCCTCCCGTTTGGGGGAAGAAGCAAACAGGGTCTGGATCACGACGGGAAGCTCCTCGGTCAAAAAGGTGTAATGTTCGATACCGTAGGGAGTGTTGACACCAAAGCTGTTGGCGATGTCGGGAGTGACCAGCATCACCTTGTTATACTGGGCAAACAGCTCGGCGTTGGTGTACCGGTAAGTTAAAGAATCGTCGTCTCCGCCGCCATGGATCAGATAGACGGTCTGGAACTTCATGCCCGGCTTGTAGGTATCCCACTGACGGTCGCCCACCGTATGATGACGGGTCCCTTTGGACATATCATAGTAGGAAAGGTACTCGGTGGGGTAGGTGACTGTCACGTCGATGTACTTGCCCAAAGCCTGGGACCGGTAGTTGAATCGAAGCATGCTCATAATGTTTTTCTCCTCTCGTAAGATAATATATACGGATCCTTTAGGGGATCACTGTCACAAGATCTTTTAATTCTTCGTAGGTTTTTTCGCCGATGCCGCTTATATTCATCAGCTCTTCTTTATAGGTAAAGGCGCCAACCTCATTTCGATACTCCAAGATCCGGCCGGCGATGACCTCTCCTACACCGGGAAGCAGCATCAGCGTTTCCTTGTCCGCACGGTTAAGGTCGATCGGTTCGCCTTCCGCATAGCTCCAGGAGGTATCGGTGATCGTCTTTTTCGGAAGCTCCAAAAGAGGTTCCAGCTTTGTTTTCGCCTGAGACCGGAGAAATCCCCAGCCTAAAAGCATCAAAACTGCAAGAATCAGAAAAAGGATCCGCAAGATCCGTTCGACCTTGGTTTCCATCTTTTCAGGCCCCCTTTTGCTTATCCCACTTCGATGTCTTTGGTAGCCGCCGCGTTGAGATCGGTGCCTGCGATATGCTTGGCTTGAAACTCAAAATAGCCCTGGGACGCGATCATAGCGGCATTGTCTCCGCAAAGGGAAAGCGGGGGAACAAAAAACGAAAATCCTCTTTGGTCACATTCTTGCATCAGCCGGTCGCGAAGCCCGCTGTTAGCGGCGACGCCTCCCGCCAAAACGATCTTTTGATATCCGTATTCCTCTGCCGCCGCCATCAGTTTATTCGCCACTACGTCGCACACCGTCTTTTGAAAAGAAGCGGCGAGATCCTCTTTACAGATGGTTTCTCCTTTTTGAGAAGCGGTGTTGAGAAGGTTTAAGACCGCGGTTTTCAGTCCCGAAAAGCTAAAGTCGTAAACGCTCCCATCCACTTTGGGGTGGGGGAGTGGGTAATGGGCAGGATCTCCCGCTTTGGCAGCTTCATCTATGTATTTTCCTCCGGGATAGGGGTAGCCCATAGCCCGGGCGGCTTTATCGAAAGCCTCTCCCGCCGCGTCGTCCCGGGTCCTTCCAATGACATGGAAGGTGGTGTAATCCTTGACCTCGATAATATGGCTGTGGCCGCCGGAGGCCACCATACAAAGGAAAGGAGGGGCAAGGTCAGGAAAAGCGATATAGTTGGCGGCGATGTGCCCTCTTAAATGGTGGACAGGGATCAAAGGCTTATTTGCCGAAAATGCCAGCCCTTTGGCGTAGTTGACTCCTACGAGCAAAGCGCCGATAAGTCCCGGCGCATAGGTTACGGCAATGCCGGAAAGGTCGTTTAAGGTCAACGACGCATCCTCTAACGCCTGCTTCACCACGCCGCAGATGTTTTCGCAGTGCCGTCGGGAGGCGATCTCCGGTACGACTCCGCCGTACAATTTATGTTCCTCCACCTGGGACGCGACCACCGAAGAGAGGAGCACTCTCCCGTTTTGGACCACCGACGCCGCCGTCTCGTCACAGGAAGACTCGATTCCCAAAATCCATGTATCAGCCATAAACTTCCTCCGTGAAAAAGCGGCGCATCACAATAGCCGCTTCAGTTGGTTTTTCGTAAAAATTTTCCCGTATGCCTTCGGAGCGAAACCCCGCTTTCTCATAAAGGGCTTTCGCCGGTTCGTTGGACTCCCGCACTTCTAAAAGGACGGTTTGGATCCCTTCCTTTTCGCAAAATTCAAACAGGGCGCGCAGCAGCTTTTCTCCGATGTGCCGCCGCCGGAAATCGGGGTGGACGCAAAGGCGGAAGATATAACACTCTTGGAACATACAGCTGGCGTTGACGTATCCCGCCAGTACGCCCTGATCCTCGTAGCCTAAAAGAAGGCTGTATTCGTCTTCAAAGGCGCCTTTGAGCCCTTTTTTGGTCCAGGGATCCGAAAAGCAAAGCGCCTCCAGTTTTACCAAAGCGGGAAGATCGGTTTCATAAAGATCTCGAATCATCTATTCTTTCGCCTCGTACCAGTTTTTTCCATCGTGGCAGTCCGCCTCCAGCTTGACCGAAAAGTGGACCGCGTTTTCCATCTCTTCCTTCACGATTCTTTTGACCTGCTCTACCTCGGAGAGGGCAGTCTCCACCAAAAGCTCGTCGTGGACCTGTAAAATGAGGCGGGAGGAAAGCTTTTCCTCTTTGAGCCGCCGGTATACCCGGATCATGGAAAGCTTGATGACATCCGCCGCGGTGCCCTGAATGGGCATATTCATCGCCACCCGTTCGGAAAATCCTCGAAGGGCGGGCTTTTTGCTGTGAATATCCGGTAAAAAGCGGGGACGGTGGAATAAGGTCTCCACATATCCGTCTTTTCGCGCCTTTTCCACCGACTCCTTCATATACCGGTCCACGCCGCTGTAGGTGGAAAGGTAGTCGTCAATATATCGTTTGGCTTCCTTGACGGTGACATGGATATCCTGGGAAAGGGAGAAGGGGGAGATTCCGTAAACAATGCCGAAGTTAATGGCTTTGGCCTGGCTTCGAAGCGAGGACGGGACTTGGTCAAAGGGGATACCAAAGACCTGGGACGCGGTCATCCGATGGATGTCAGCGCCGTTTTGGAAGCCTTCGATCATCCGTTCATCGCCGGAGATATGGGCTAAGATGCGAAGCTCGATTTGAGAGTAGTCGGCGTCCACCAAAGTAAACCCTTCCTTCGCCACGAAAAATTTTCGCATTTCGGCTCCCAAAGGCGTCCGCACCGGAATGTTTTGAATGTTGGGATCGGCGGAGCTGATTCGGCCGGTCCGGGTTTCAGTCTGGTTAAAGGTGGAATGGATCCGCCCGTCCTTTTGGATACATTTTTTGAGTCCCACCACATAGGTGTTCATCAGCTTGGTCAGCTTTCGGTAATCCAAAATCTTTTCGATGATAGGGTGTTTTCCAAGAAGGCTTTCCAGTACCTCTACATCGGTGGAGTAGCCGCTTTTGGTTTTCTTTTTCGGAGGCAGCCCCAGCTTATGGAACAAAATTTCCGAAAGACTTTTGGTGGAATTGATGTTGAAGGATTCCCCCGCTAAAAGAGTGATCTCTTCGACTAAGACGTCGATTTGATCTTTTAAGGTCTCTCCGAATTTGGTAATTCCATCCTCGTCTACCATAAAGCCCTCTTCTTCCATAGACGCCAGTACCTCGCATAAAGGAAGCTCGATCTCCTGATATAAATAGGTCATATCCCGTTTTTGGAAAAGGTCCGAAAGAACGGGCCAAATTTTCGGCAGCGTCAAAGCGCCCGCCGCTTCGTCTGGAAGATCAAATATTGCGTCGGGGCAGTAATGCTCCCTTAGTGCCGAGAGGGTATAGGTCTTTTCATCGCTGCTCAAAAGATAGGCGGCGAGCTTGAGGTCAGCGGTGAGGTGGGAAAGGGAAAGCCCCCTTTGAAAGGCGTATCGATAGACCGGTTTGGCGTCAAAGGTGAGCTTGGGGAGCGGGGAGCGTAAAACCAAAGTTTGAAACCGCTTCTCTACCTCTTCGGTAAAGGTGGCGGCGGTATTTTGATCCAAGGCGATGGAAAAAGAAGAAAGCGTTTCTCCGTCAAAGGTGCAAAGAAAGGGGAGCGTATCTCCTAACAGAGGAGATAC
>CALWZB010000077.1 GCA_944385915.1 uncultured Clostridia bacterium
AAGTTCCCGTCGCTCTCGTCGAGAGCTTTTCTATCTTACCACATCTTTTTTTCTTTGTCAATACCTTTTTTCTTTTTTCTTGACAAATTTTTTCGATCTGGCTTTTCGCTTCCCCGTTTTCGGGACAGCTTCCTTACTTTACCACTTTCTTACCCCTTTGTCAACTCCTTTTTTGAAAAATTTTTCCCTTTGTCCTTTTCCCCTTTTTCCTTCCCCTTTCTCCCCCTTTTTTCGTCCTTTTTTCCTTGCTTTCCCTTTCGTCCCCCTTTTCGCCTCTCTCCTTACCACTAAAAAATCCCGCCCTATGGGCGGGATGATTACGGACAGGGGACCAAAAAAGGAAGGATCCCTTTTTCGCTGATATCGATGATACCGTAGGAAGGCTTACCGTCCTTTGGCGAAGCGGGGCTTCCCGGGTTCATAATATAAACGCCGTCGAAATAGGAAGTGTCGCCAATGTGACTATGACCATATAATACAATGTTACAGTCCTTCTCCCGCGCCAGAGAGGAAAGGCGCTCTTTCCGGCCCTCGGGATTTTTGACGTTTTGATGGTGGCCATGGAACATCAAAATCCGGCCTTCACCCACGGTGATCCGTTCTTCATCGGGAAAATCCCGGCCGATATCACAATTTCCCTTCACTCCAACCAGATTCACATCGGGATACAAAAGCTTGACGTCTTCTACGTCTCCTTCTCCGTCTCCCAAAAACAGGAAAATATCCGCCTCTTTTCGGTGTTTTTCGATGATCCGCCGCAGCAAATCCACATGCTTATGGGTGTCCGAAATCACGATCGCCCGCATAAAATCCATCCTTTCTGTTCTTTTTCTTCTCTTTCCCCGCTTATATATAAAGGAAGCCTGCTTCCTTTAGTATATCCCATTCTGTTTCATTCGTCAATTTACGGAGGTGCAGTGATGAAATTACCCGACAACCCTTTTAACCCCAAAGCTGTAGAAGAATTAAAAAGCCGCCTTTCCAAAGAGGAGCAGAAAAAGCTCAAAGAGGCGTTAAATGATCCCAACATCGCCAAAAAGGTGCTGGACACTCCCGAGGCGCAAAAGATCCTTGCGAGCCTTTTGGGAAAGAAAAAATGATCCGCAGAAAGGAGGATGCATATGGATGGCTTTAACGACCTGATCTCCAATCTGATGCAGGACGAGGAAAGCGTCAAAAAGCTTCAGGACATTGCCGCCTCCCTCGGTATTTCTTCGGACACCCAGACTCCGGCCTCGTCAGATCCGCCAGACAGCACGATGCCGGAGCTGTCGCCGGAAATGATGGGGACTTTGGTACAGCTGATGGGAAAGATGAGAGAGGACAACGACTCCATTCGTCTTCTCAAAGCCCTTCGTCCCCTTCTCTCCCCGAGCCGTCAGCAAAAATTAGACGGCGCCGTTAAAATCAACCGGCTGTTTTCTCTGCTCCCCTTGTTAAAGGAAAGTGATCTTTTAAGCCGGCTCTTATAACGCGGAAGGATGATTCCATGTCCCAAACTACTTACAGCCCTTCGGAACTGCTCAAAATGCAAAAGGATGCCGAACGCCGGGTCCGGGAAATGCAAAAAAGGGCGGAGCAGCGGCTTTCCCATCCCCAAAGCAGCGATGGGGCGCCATCGTCCCCGCCTTCTCCCCCGCCAGCTTTTGCCTCTCCATCGGACCCCGTTTCTTCCCTTCTCTCTTCGTTTTCCGATGACCGGGCGCTGATCCTCCTGCTCCTTTTGGTACTATATAAGGAAAAAGCGGATCTTCCCTTGCTTCTCTCGCTCCTTTACTTGCTTTTATAGGGGACGAGTGCTATAATCGTAGGCGACAAAACCCTTTGGGAAGGAAGGATCCTATGAATCATCAAGAGGCAGTCGCCTATATCCACAGCCGGAAACGGTTTCCTTCAGACGGGAGCCTGATCCGTATGGCGCCGTTTCTGGAGGCGCTGGACCACCCCGAAAGAAAGCTGTCCTTTGTTCATATTGCGGGGACCAACGGAAAAGGCTCCACCGCGACTATGCTTTCCCGCGCCCTTACCTTAAGCGGCAAAAAAACCGGTTTGTTTATCTCCCCCTTTGTTTTGGATTTTCGCGAGCGGATCCAGATCGACGGAAAGCCCATTCCCAAAGACCGTCTGGCGAAGATCGTCACCGATTTGCTTCCGCTGATGGAAGAGGAGGAAAAAAAGGGGCATGAGCTGGCGGAATTTGAGTTAGACACCGTAGTGGCTTTGCTTTACTATCTGGAGGAGAAGTGCGATGTGGTGGTGCTGGAAGCCGGCGTCGGCGGACGGTACGACGCCACCAACTGTATCGAAACACCCCTTCTTTCGGTGCTCACCGGCATCGCTTACGACCACACCAAAACGTTGGGCAGCACCCTGACCGAAATCGCTTCCAATAAAGCGGATATCATCAAGGGAAATGATGCCGTTATTTATCCGATACAGGATCCCGAGGCGCTGGCGGCGGTGATGAAGCGCTGTGCCGAAGTGGGGTCCAAGCTTATGACCCCCGCGTTATCCGCCATCTCCATTCAAAAGGAGACCCTTTCGGGCACCGACTTCCTTTACGGTGGAAAAAGATTTACCGTCCGCCTTTTAGGAACTCACCAGGTCTATAACGCCGTCACCGTGATCGAAGCGGCCAGGGCCCTTTCCCTTGCCGATGATGTGATCTCGAAAGCTTTGGAGACCGTCGCCTTCCCGGCGAGAATGGAAGTGGTTTCCCAAGATCCCCTGCTGGTCATTGACGGCGCTCATAATTTCCACGGGATGACCGCCTTGTTTGCCAGCGTCAAAAAGCTTCTTCCTCCCCGCTACGCGGTGATCCTCGGGATCATGGAAGATAAGGACTACAAAGACGCGGTATTATTGGCATCTCAAAACGCCGCCCGGGTCTGCACCGTCACCGTGGACAATTACCGGGCTATGACCGCCGAGCATTTAAAAGAGCTTGCGGATACCGTCTGCGGCGACGTGATCGCCTGTCAAAGCTACGACGAAGCATTAAAACGCGCGAAAGAGATCGGGTGCGTTTTGGTTTGCGGCTCGTTATACTTAGCAAGCGACATTCGAAATATGCTCATCCCTTTTACCGATTGACGCGGCATACCAAAAAGAAACGGCTAAGCCGTTTCTTTTTTTGTCTTTTAGAGAGGATATTCCTCCAAGTTTTTCCGAACCACTTCCGGCTTATACAAAACGTCAGCGATTCCGCCATTCTTGATATAGGTTTTTCCGGTATGACTTTCGATCACATCGTCATACCCATCGGGATTTTCGATCACCGCTTTCAGTGCGGCAAACACATCGGTCACGATTCGGGCGGGAGAATCGATATATCCGTGACCGGACATCGCAAAATCGAACTCCCCGATCCTTGCCGCCAGCGCTTCTACCTGTTTATAATAGTAGGAAATACTCATGCTCTCAGGGTGGAGCGTTCCCGGGCGGGCGCCGTTTAAACCTACTCCCAGCCCCTTGACCCGGGACTCAAAAAAGGCGTCCCCGGCATAAAGGATCCGGGATTTCCGGTCCAAAAAACAGCTCAGTCCCGGAGAATGTCCGCCGGTATGGATCAGCTCGATATCATAGTCACCCCCCAGATTGATCAGAAAATGGTTTGGCAAACGCAAAGGGGTATACGGCCGGTAGGGGATCTTGTCCTTTTCGGTGTAATAGGGACGGTGCTGGGCTTCGCCTACATGGTTAAAGCTGTTCCACCATTCCTCGTAATGCTCCATCTGCTGGTGAAGCATATCGGCGCAGTATTCATGACAGTAAATTTCATCCCATTGGGGACAGCCGCCGGCGTGATCGCCGTGGCAATGGGTCACCGCCGAAATCACCGGTTTCCCCGTCAGCTTTTCCCCCAATGCCCGAAGGTCACCGATACCATAACCGTTATCAATAAACAGCGCTTTTTCAGGTCCTTCGATCAGGTAAAGCCAGTTATCCCCCACCGCATGGGTACACGGCGCATACATAGCCCACACATTGTCCCGGATGTGAAATACCCCGACGAAAGGATCCTCGGGATACACTTCCAGCCCGTAACGCTGATGCAGTTCTTCCAGATAGGGAAGGGATGTTTCCCGGGTAGGAGTCAGCTGCTTCGGAAGAGAAAATGGATGTTGATTCATAAGATGCCCTCCGTTTCATTTGATGCCTTCATCATAGTACAGTAAAAACACTTTGTCAATAAACAAACAAGAAAAGGCGGTATTTCTTCCAATTTTTCCGATTTATTTATGTCAGTTTATTACAAAATCAAGTGATAAATAAATATTACATGGGTAAAATGTATAAAATCAAAAGAAAAGTTTGGATATTTTTTCTCTCGTTTTTATTTTCAAAACGTTCATATTTTTTCCCGCTCCCCCTATTGACAAACCAAAATTTTGTGCTATTATAAAATTAGCACTCAGATATAGAGAGTGCTAATTACGCAGTATCTCATAGTGAAAGGAGTATGCGCTATGTTTGATGTGAATAAACTGACTAAAAAATCCACCGAGGCGCTGTTATCGGCCAAGGCGCGGATGGAAGCGCAAAAAAACGGCCAGCTGGAGCCATGCCATTTGGCGGCAGCGTTGCTGTCCGACCGGGACGGGCTGATCCCCTCTCTTTTGACCCGGCTTTCCATAGACCCCAACGCCCTGCTTTCGGCTATAGAACAGGAGATCCACGCCCTCCCCAAGCTTTCCTACACCGAAGGCCGGCTTTATCTCTCCAAGGAAAGTGAAGCGGCATTGGAAGAGGCGGAGCGGTGTGCCAATCAAATGGGAGACGAATACATTTCGGTGGAGCACCTCTTTTTGGGGCTGTTGGAAAAGGGCGGGAACGCTTTTCGCCGGGTAATCTCTTCCTTTAATCTTACCAAGGAGCGGTTTTTGACCGCCTTAAAGGAGATCCGGGGAAGCACCCGGGTCACCAGCGATGAGCCTGAGGGAAGCTACGATGTTTTGACCAAATACGGGCAAAATTTGGTGGAGCTGGCGAGACAGCAAAAGCTGGACCCGGTGATTGGCCGGGACAGCGAGATTCGAAACGTTATTCGGATCCTTTCCCGGAAAACCAAAAACAATCCCTGTATCATCGGTGAGCCCGGCGTCGGAAAAACCGCCATCGCCGAAGGATTGGCTCAGCGAATTGTCCGCGGGGATGTTCCGGAGAATCTGAAAAACCGGATTATTTTTTCGCTGGATATGGGCTCTTTGATCGCCGGCGCCAAATTCCGGGGCGAATTTGAGGAACGGCTCAAAGCGGTTTTGAATGAAGTGAAAAACAGCGAGTTTTTGATCGTCCCTTTTATCGACGAGATCTACACCATTGTAGGCGCCGGAAAAACGGAAGGCTCCATGGACGCGGGAAACCTTTTAAAGCCCATGTTAGCCAGAGGCGAGCTGCACTGTATCGGCGCCACCACCTTAAACGAATACCGGAAATATATTGAAAAGGATCCGGCGCTGGAGCGGCGGTTCCAGCCGGTTATGGTGGATGAACCCTCGGTGGAGGACAGCATCGCCATTTTACGGGGATTAAAGGAACGGTACGAGGTGTACCATGGCGTCAAGATCCAGGATTCCGCCATCATCGCCGCCGCTACCTTGTCTCACCGGTATATTCCCGACCGGTTTTTGCCCGATAAGGCGATCGACCTGATCGATGAAGCCTGTGCGCTGATCCGCACCGAGATGGACTCCATGCCCACTGAGCTGGACGAAGTCAGCCGAAAGATCATCCAGCTGGAGATCGAAGAAGCGGCGCTGAAGAAAGAGACCGACAGCATTGCCAAAGAGCATTTGGCGGAGATCCAAAAAGAGCTTTCCGAGCTGAGGGCATCCTTTAATGAGATGAAGAGCCGCTGGGAGAACGAAAAGAACACCATCGGCAAATCCCAAAAGCTCAGAGAGCAGATCGAGCAGGTCAACAGCCAGATCGAGCTGGCGGAACGCAACTACGACTTAAACCGGGCGGCGGAGCTGAAATACGGCGAGCTTCCCGCTCTGCAAAAGCAGCTGGAGGAGGAAGAAAGCGGCAAGGCCCCCCACAACACCCTTTTGCGGGATAAGGTCACCGAAGAGGAGATCGCGCGGATCGTGGAACGCTGGACCGGCATCCCGGTAGCGCGGTTAATGGAAGGCGAGAGGGAGAAGCTTCTCCATCTGGAAGATATTCTTCATTCCCGGGTTATTGGTCAGGACGAAGCCGTCGAAAAGGTTTCCGAGGCCATTATCCGTTCCCGGGCGGGAATCCAAAATCCGGATCGCCCCATTGGTTCCTTCCTCTTTTTGGGCCCCACCGGCGTCGGAAAGACGGAGCTTGCCAAGACTTTGGCGGCGACGCTGTTTGACGACGAGAAAAATATGGTTCGTATCGATATGTCGGAGTATATGGAGAAGCATTCCGTCTCCCGTTTGATCGGAGCGCCTCCCGGATATGTGGGCTATGAAGAAGGGGGCCAGCTCACCGAAGCGGTTCGGAGAAAACCTTATTCAGTTATTCTTTTCGATGAAATCGAAAAGGCCCATCCCGACGTGTTTAACGTTTTGCTCCAGGTATTGGACGACGGGCGGATCACCGATTCCCAGGGCCGGACGGTGGATTTTAAAAATACCATCATCATTCTTACCAGCAATCTGGGTTCCTCTTTCCTTTTGGAGGGCATCGACAGTCAGGGCAATATCACTCCCGAAGCCCGAAAAGCGGTGGAAGACACCTTAAAGCATTCCTTCCGGCCTGAGTTTTTAAACCGGCTGGACGAGATCGTCTTCTATAAGCCCCTGACCCGGGACAACATCAACGGCATTTTGGAGCTTTTGGTGAAGGAACTGTCCAAGCGGCTTGCCGACAAGCGGATTACCCTTTCTCTGACCGATTCCGCCAGAGAGCAGATCATCAAAGAAGGCTACGACCCGGTTTACGGCGCCCGTCCGCTGAAACGGTATCTCCAACGGAAGGTGGAAACGTTAGTGGGAAGAAAGATCATTGCCGACGAGGTAGCCCCCGGCGATCACCTTATCATCGATTTCCAAAACGGAGAATTTACCGCTTCTGTGCAAAGCGTTTCCTAAGCAAAAAACCAGGTGATTTTTCACCTGGTTTTTTCGTAGAATAACTCCTATTTGTATATTAAGACTTATTTTATACGGATTCCTGGGGCTTTTCCGCCGCTTCTTTTGCTTTTTCCTTCTCCTGCGTCAGCCGCTGCCGCCGCTTTTCTGCCCGTTCCTTTTCCTTTTGGATCTTGCCTTCATACCGGGCGAGGGCGTCAGCGTCAATTTTTTGGGTACAGCGGGAAACGTTTCGCTTCTTTCCCGCCTTGGTCACCGTCAATCGAACCAGATAATCTCCGTGGCAGTCACAATGCACCAAAG
This sequence comes from uncultured Clostridia bacterium, assembly GCA_944385915.1. Lineage (GTDB taxonomy): Bacteria > Bacillota > Clostridia > Oscillospirales > Ruminococcaceae > CALXGT01. The sequence continues at coordinate 7,371 of CALWZB010000077.1, forward strand.
CGAAAAACTTGTTGTTGCCCTGACGGGTCCAATAGACCCTGGATGCCAGCTCCTTTTTGCAGTCGGGGCAAAGGACAGTTTGCAAAGAAAGGTCGGTAAGGATCGCCTTGATACCAGAGTACCCCGAAGCTGACATCCGATCCAATTCCGGAGCTTTTTCCTCTTTCGCTTTGCTGAGCACCGCCGAGGGGTATTCCGCGATCCCTTTTTTGACATCCAGCTTCTGGCAGATCCGCACCGTGTAATAAGCGTCATAATAGGCGTCATGGGCGGGAAGATCCTGAGGGATATCGAAAAATTTGAGTGCCGTTTCCAGGGACTTTTGCTGACGGTCGGACTCGGTTTGAATATTATAGATCACCTGGAGATTGTACCATGGCTCCAGCCAGTCGCTTTCCAGAGAATGCACCGTCAAATTCTCCCGAAACAGCCGCACGTCGTCGGCGCCCCAGGTAAGCAGGCAAAATTCCTCGCCGCAAAAGTCCAAAAACTGTCTGGCCGCCTCGGCAAAGGGCATTCCTGCCCGAAGGCGCTCGGCGTTAAACCCGGTAAGCTCCTCCACCTTTCGATTCATTTTCTTAAAATAGACCGGACGCACATCCACATTAAAGGACGCCTCCTGCTCCATCTTCGCATTTAACCGAAAAGCGCCAATCTGGATGATCTCCCCCTCCAAACGGCAGGGAAGCTTTTCCAAAAATGCCGGTCTGGCATACATAGGCTGGTTCCATTCCATATCCAACACAATATACTTCATAACCCATTTCCTTTACAAAAAACGAAAGCCTGAGGGAATCCCCCACAGGCTTTTTTATTTATTCTGTGGCAACGGGATCCCGGTGGATAAGCCCTTTATTTTTCCATTTCCCTCTCCGGTAAAACCAGACGGTAAGAAGCATTCCCAGTACCCAGGAAACCAGCAGAGAAACGAAGATGGACTCAGGACGGCCGTTTACATATTCTTCGCTCCGGGTCAAGAAAGCCATACCGTAAGCCACCGGAACACGGATCGCAACGGTCGTGATAAGGGAAATCCACATGGGGGTCATGGTATCTCCGGCGCCCCGCATGGTTCCGGAAAGAGTTTGGGTCACCGCCACGGCAATATACCCCACCGCCAGTAAAAACAGCATTCTTTCGGTCATCTCAATGAGCTCCGGCGTATTGGTAAAGATCCGCGCCAGATATTTTCCGAAAAGCAGGATCAGCGCAGTGATCGCCACCGAGGTCAGCACCGAAATTTTTACGCCACTCTTCGTCCCGCTCACCACGCGGTCCATTTTCCCGGCGCCGATGTTTTGGCCGGAATAGGTGGTCATAGACACGCCGAAGGTCATATTGGGCATCATGGCGAAGGAGTCGATACGCATCACGATCACGTTGCAGGCGATAAACGTCTCGCCAAAGCTGTTGGTCAAGGACTGGACAATGATCATCGCCAGAGAAAAGACCATCTGGGTAATACCCGAAGGGATGCCTAAGTGGATCAGACGCTTGATGTGCTCCTTATAAAAGCGGAAATAGGAACGGTTCATATCAAAGGTCTCCCGCATCCGGGAAAGGCGGATCATACAAAGGACAGCCGATACCACCTGGGCAATAGCGGTCGCCCACGCAACGCCGGGAACGTCCCAATGGAAGCCCGCCACGAACCAGACGTCCAAAACAATATTCAAAAGGGTCGCGATCAAAAGGAAAAGCAGCGCCGAGACCGAATCTCCAAGCCCTCTTAAAATACCGGAAAGCACATTATAAAACGCGCCGCCGCAAATCATAAGGAACAAAATGTTCAAATATTCCTCGCACCAGTCGATAATGGACGCGGGGGTACTTAACGCTTCCAAAATAGGCCGGGACACCAAAGGACCAAGGATCATAATCATAGCGGAGGCGATCCCCGTCATAATGATACAGGTCGCCACCGATTCGGAAAGTCGTTTCCGGTCCTGGGCGCCGAAATACTGGGCGATCATAATGCTCGCACCGGCGGAAACACCGATAAACAGCACCAAAAGCAGGTTCAAAATGGGTGCGGCGCTTCCTACCGCCGCCAACGCGTTATCTCCCACATACTGCCCTAATACGATAGAGTCCACCGTGCTGTAAAGCTGCTGGGCGATATTTCCAAGCAGCATAGGAATCGCGAATTGAATAATGCGTTTGGCCGGAGAGCCCACCGTCATATCCTGGGCCGCCAGCAAAGATCGTAAACTTGCCATAATTCCCTCTCTGTAAATAACATTATTATTTATTGTCTACCAAAAGTAACAAACATTATACCACAGATTTCCCCCGCTGGCAATTGCTTTTTGTATTTTCTACACCGTTAGAAAAAAAGGACGGAAAAGTTGCTTTTGGTTTTTGTCTCTTTGCCCAAAACCGCCGCCTCTCCCCTTGGGATTCTCCCAGGATCCAACGAAATATTTCCAAAAACGCTCTTTTTTTCTCTTTGCCGCTGTGCTATACTAAAAAGAGCAATAACAAAGGAGGTTTCCTTTTTGAAACAGTTTTTAATGGGCAACGAAGCCATTGCCTTAGGCGCCTGCCACGCCGGTGTCCGGCTGGTGGCGGGTTATCCCGGCACGCCTTCCACCGAGATTTTGGAATCGGTAGCCAAACAAAAAGACCCGGACATCTATGTAGAATGGTCGGTCAATGAAAAAGCCGCCCTGGAGGTGGCTGCCGGCGCCGCTTACTCCGGCGCACGGACGCTGGTCACTATGAAGCAGGTGGGGCTCAACGTCGCCTCCGACCCGCTGATGAGCCTTGCCTATGTGGGCGTCAAAGGCGGTATGGTGGTGGTAGTTGCCGACGACCCCGGCCCCATCTCCTCCCAAACGGAGCAGGACACCCGCACCTTCGCTTCCTACTCCAAGCTTCCCGTCTTCGATCCTTCCTCTCCCGAGGAAGCCTACCAGATGATCCAGGACGCCTTTACCCTCTCTGAAGAGGAAGGCACCCCGGTGCTGTTTCGGCCCACCACAAGAGTGTGCCACAGCTGTGCTGATATTGAGGTATTGGATCAAAAGCCCGTCTTTCCCGAGCCGGAGGGCTTTATCCGGGATACCGCCCGGTTTGTGATCTTCCCCAAAGCCTCTTACCAAAACCACCTTCGCATCGAAAAGCGCAACCCGTTGATCGGAAAGCGGTTTTCCTCTTACCGGTACAACACTTTGACGGGAAAAGGCAAAAAAGCCTTAGTCACCGGCGGCATCTCTACCGCTTACGCCAGGGAAGCCCTTCTGGGCTATGAAGGAGAATTTCTCCATCTTTGTGTCGCGACGCCCTTCCCCTTCCCCGAAGAGTTAGGGAGAAAGCTTTTAAATGAAGCGGACGAGGTGCTGGTTTTGGAGGAGCTGGATCCGGTATTGGAAAAGGCTTTGATCTTCCTTTGCGGAAAGTACCATTTGAACGTCACCATCCACGGAAAGTTAGACGGATTCGTCCCGGCGGCGGGAGAAAACTCGGTAGAGATCCTCAAAAACGCCATGTACGAATTTTTCGACGATTTTCCCCGTCCTCCCATTCCCGAAGCGGTTTTGGAGGACCTCCCCGTCCGCCCCCCCGTTTTATGCGCCGGATGCCCCCACCGGGCTTCCTTCTATGCCGTTAAGCAGGCTATGAAAGGGCGAAAAGCGGTTTTTTGCGGGGATATTGGCTGCTACACTTTGGGAAACGCCATGCCTTTGGATATGGTGGATACCTGCCTTTGTATGGGCGCCGACGTTACCATTGCCCAGGGAATTCGGCGGGTGGATCCGGACACGACCTGTTTTTCCTTCATCGGCGACTCTACCTTTTTCGCCTCGGGAATTACCGGCGTAGTGAACGCTGTGTATAACCAATCAGATATTATACTTATTGTTTTAGATAACTCCACCACCGCCATGACCGGGCATCAGCCCCATCCCGGCACCGGCCAGACCATGATGGGCACCATTTCGGAAAAGATCTCCATCGAAAAGATCCTTACCGCCATCGGCGTCACCTCGATCCGGACAGTGGATCCGTTAAACTACAAAGCCGCCGTCAAAGCGGTTGCTGACGCGGCGAAGGAAAAGGGCGTTCGGGCGATCATCTTCCGTTCTCCCTGTATCGCGGTAGTGAAACCGGAAAAACCGGTGGTCATCGACCGGGAAAAATGTGTGGGATGTAAAAAATGTATCCGGGATTTAGGCTGTCCCGCTTTGATGATGAACGACAACAAGGCCTCTGTGGAGGAAAGCCTTTGCACCGGCTGCGGCCTTTGCAGCCAGATCTGTCCCACCTCGGCCATTTCAAAGGAGGGAAAATGATGGTAAACAGTTGTCTTCTCTGCGGCGTCGGAGGGCAGGGAACGGTTTTGGCTTCCAAGCTCATCGCTTTTGCCGCCATGGAAAAGGGAAACGGATCCGTACCGCCGAAACCATCGGTATGGCCCAGCGGGGAGGCTGCGTCGTCAGCCATGTCCGCACCGGCGACGAAATCTTTTCCCCTATGATCCCCCTCAAGGGCGCCGACATTCTCATTGCTTTCGAACCGGCGGAGGCAGTGCGCTGTCTTCCCTATCTGAAAGACGGGGGCACGGTAGTGGTCAATCAGAAAGCGGTGCGTCCCGTTACCGCTTCGTTAGCTGACTCCGGCTATGACGGAAAGGAAATGATCGCCCATTTGAAGGGTCTCCCCATCCGCCTGATCGTAGTGGACGGAGACGCCATCTGCCAAAAATGCGGCTCTCCCCGGGTGCTGAACGTAGCGCTGTTAGCGGCGGCAGCCAAGAGCGGCGCTCTGGCGATGACCGCAGAAGAGCTGAAATATGCTATCCAAAAACGCCTTCCCGAAAAATTTCATCAAATCAATTTTGCGGCTATTGAAGCTGTGGAAATCGAAACCGAAAGGAACCCAATCGTATGAAAATGACCGATACCCAATTAGAAATTATTCGCAACCAATTAAAGGAGCTCACCTCCAAAGACTGTTTCTACAAAGAAAAGCTCAAGGGATACAACATCGATATCCATTCCCAAGAGGAATTCGAGCAGCTCCCCTTCACCTGGAAGGGCGATTTGAGAGAAGCCTATCCTCTGGGGCTCCAGGCGGTACCCGACGAAAAGATCGTTCGGATCCACTCCTCCTCGGGAACCACCGGTACCCCGGTCATCATCCCCTACACCCAAAAGGACGTGGACGACTGGGCGGAGATGTTCAAGCGCTGCTACGAGGTGGCGGGGCTGACCAATTTGGACCGAATCCAGATCACCCCGGGTTACGGACTTTGGACAGCGGGAATTGGGTTTCAAATCGGCGCTGAACGGCTGGGGGCCATGGCGATTCCCATGGGGCCCGGCAACACCGACAAACAGCTTCGCATGATGATAGACCTCAAATCCACCGTCCTTTGCGCCACATCTTCTTACGCCCTTTTGCTGGCAGAGGAGATCGAAAAGCGGGGAATCGGCGACCAGATCTGCCTCAAGAAAGGCATTATCGGTTCGGAACGTTGGGGCGAAAAGATGCGCAAACGGATCGCCCAAGAGCTTGGCGTTCGGCTGTACGACATTTACGGGCTCACCGAAGTCTACGGTCCCGGTATCGGTATTAGCTGTGACTACGAATGCGGTATGCATATGTGGGACGATTACATTTATTTCGAGATCGTCAACCCCAAAACCGGCGAAGTGGTCCCCGACGGCGAGATGGGCGAATTAGTCATCACCACCCTTCGCAAGGAGGGCGCGCCTCTCATCCGCTACCGCACCCACGACCTCACCCGGGTGATTCCCGGCGAATGCCCCTGCGGCAGCCCGTATCCCAGGATCGACACCATTTTGGGCCGCACCGACGATATGGTCAAGGTCAAAGGCGTCAACATCTTCCCCAGCCAGATTGAGGAGATGTTAGCGGGGGTCCATGGCGCTTCCAGTGAGTACCAGTTTATGATCGATCATTTAAACGGTCGGGATATCTGCACCCTCTTTGTGGAGGCGGAACCGGACGCCAACCGCTACACCTTAGAGATTGACGTTCAAAATAACTTTAAAAATAAGATCGGCATTTCGGTCATTGTTAAACCGGTAGACATTGGCGAGCTTCCTCGAAGCGAGAAAAAATCCACAAGAGTCTTTGATAACCGGTATTGATGCCGATGAACTGTAACAAAAATAGAACGCCCGCCTTCCTTTGGGAGGCGGGTTTTTTCGGCTTTTTTGTTAGCTTCCATAAAAATCTTTATACTTTAATATCACTTTTTTTCTTCAAAAAAACAAGCGGTAATCCGACCCAACATTTGGTACTGCTCCATCTCCGCTTTTTTGCCAAGCGACCCGTTTTGCAGCTGAAACAGCGCCGCCAGATCCCGAAGAATCTCCGTTTGTTCTTTGGAAAGGCCGTACAGCGGCAATGCTCCCGCCGGTTCGTTTCCGTACAAAAAATCGAGAGAAACGTTGAAAATCGCCGCTATGGCGCGCATAGTCTCAAAAGGCGGCGTCGCCGTGTTGCTTTCATATTTGCTGACAGTGGCCTCGGTCACGTTCAGCCGATCCCCAAGCTGTTTTTGGGTTAGGCCCCTTTTCTTTCGTTCTTCTTTTAAAATATATCCAAAATCATACACGGTTTCACCCCCAAAATACTTTCCTATTGTATCCAATGCGGCACAAAAAGGGTAACGGGATCCAACGCGGTTTCCCATACCCAACGGGAAATTTCCTCCCCCAAATTTGGCCCATCGGCAAAAAGAAGCGCAGTCTCGCCTTATGAGCGGACCTGCGATCAGGCCAAGGCGCTGGATCGCTGGGCGAATATTGTTTTTGTTTTGTTTCTCCTTGCGGCGGCAGTCATCTTTGTTCTCCCCTTTTTCACAGAGGATGTTGCCCTCTCGAATATTCTCGTCAATATCCCTACCGCGCTCCTTCTGTTTGCGGGGGGCGAGATCGCCGCGACGGTGATGCGGGGCTTGGCCATGGTAACCGAAGCCGCTTACCGCCGTATGCAGGAACCGAGGGGATGAAAAGCCTCTTGAGAAAAAACAAAAACAAGGCAAAGGAGAATATTTATGGAAGAAAAGAATCAAACAGAAAATGCAGTGGCGAAGTTATGCAAAGGAATTGCGGGACTGTTTTTCGGGATGATGCTTTGGGGAATCGGAGAAATCATCCGCTTGCTGCATGAAGGAGCTGTTGCGCGATCCTGTCCCCCGAAAAAAGAATCTTTTTAAAAATATACAGCAAAAAAGGAACAGGCAATGCCTGTTCCTTTTTGTTTGGTTTCATACACCCTGCGCAAGCAGAATCAGTCGAGAATCTCCATCACTTTGCCGCAGCAAATGGGAATGGGCTCGCCCTTTTTCACATGCACGGTTTTATTGCAGGTCACACAGTAGACGTCGGTGTCGTACGGAGCGATCACCTGAGCCGTCGTATTCTTCTCTTCTTCAGAAAGACCCTGAATAAAGAAACGCGCTACGTTATTTTCCTGAGGCTGATACACGCCGATAGGCTCAAGGCTTTTGGAATCGCCGATACAGTTTCCCATCTTGATCCAAAGCGCTTCCAGCTCCGCCGTTTCGCGCGCATTTTCGGGGATAAACTCAGCGATCGCTTTATCTAATCTGATTTTCATAAGAACGCCTCACCTATTCATAAATCTTATTTGCCGAAATATCTCTCCAGCAGACCTTTGAGGGCTTTGCCATGTCTGGCTTCGTCTCTCGCCATTTCGTGAACGGTGTCATGGATGGCGTCGAGGCCGTTTTTCTTCGCGCAGGCGGCCAGGTCAACTTTACCCTGGGTAGCGCCAAACTCACAGTCTACACGCCAAGCCAGATTCGCTTTGGTGGAGTTTTTCATATTGGGCTCCAGCGTCTCGCCAAGCAGCTCGGCAAATTTCGCCGCATGCTCCGCCTCTTCGTAAGCGGCTTTCTCCCAGTAAAGACCGATCTCGGGATAACCCTCTCTATGAGCGATGCGCGCCATGCACAGATACATACCCACTTCGGAGCACTCGCCGTTGAAGTTAGCTTTTAACTGCTCAAGGATGTACGCTTTGTCTTCCGCGCTGATGTCGTTATTATTGGCAACGGTTTTCTCGTAAACGCCAAAGTCATGCTCCGCAGCCAGTACCAGATCGCCCTTTTGCTCTACGAATTTAGAAGCGGGCGCTTTGCACTGGGGACATACCTCAGGGGGCGTTTCGCCTTCATAAACATAACCGCAAACGGTGCAAACAAATTTTTTCATTTTGATTTCCTCCTTAACTCTTTATGCGCTTTCTTGTTGTTGCCTTTATTATACCGGGCAAAAACGCGTTTGTCAATAGTTTTTTAGAAAAATTCTAAAATATTTTCCCGGAAAAACGCCGGGAAAAAGGCAGCGCTTTCCCCGGCTGTTTTCTCAGTAATTGACCTTCCGAACCTCGAAATAGCTTCTCGGATGGGCGCAAACGGGACAAACCTCGGGCGCCTTTTTGCCGATGACCAGATGGCCGCAGTTTCTGCATTCCCACATGGTCTCCTCGCTTTTTTCGAAAACCTTTTGCATCTCTACATTGTTCAAAAGAGCGCGGTACCGTTCCTCATGAGATTTCTCAATAGCGGCAACACCGCGAAATTGAGCGGCGAGCTCCGTAAAGCCCTCTTCCTCCGCTTCTTTGGCGAACCGGTCGTACATATCGGTCCACTCATAGTTCTCGCCGGCAGCAGCCGCGGCCAAATTTTCCGCCGTTTGGCCCAGCTCGCCCAGCGCTTTGAACCAAAGCTTGGCATGCTCTTTCTCGTTATCCGCCGTTTTCTGGAAGATCTCGGCGATCTGCTCATAACCCTCTTTTTTGGCTACCGAAGCAAAATAAGTATACTTATTTCTCGCCTGGCTTTCGCCGGCAAAGGCCTCGAGAAGGTTTTTCTCGGTTTTGGTTCCGGCATAGATGGATTTCTTTTCCATATTTGCACCTCCTATGTAAGTGATGATCCTCCGCCGTTTGGACGAAGGTACCCGCTCTCAGTCTACACATCTTTTTCTTTTTCGTCAAGGGGATAACACAAAAAAGTCTGCGCAAAATTGCGCAGACTTTTTCGCCCAGTAGGTTATCTCTATTTCAAACATTAGAATAAATCATTCCACAGCACCATGCCGGTTGAGATCTGGACCGCCGTAATGCCGGTGTCGTTGACCAGATACAGCATATCTCCCAAAACCACCTTGGTTTCATAAAGGCTGCCGCAGGGCACCTTCGCCACCAGCTCAAAGCCGCCGGTGTACCGATACAGATAACAGTTGGTTTCCGCATTTCCTTCCTTGTTTCTCTGTGTTACGGTAAAGGAAATGAGATTGGTGTCAGGATGATACTGAAGGCCGAGAAAATCTTCTATCCCTTCCTCCTTGGGAAGCAAAGAGGCGGTGGAAAGGATGCCGTCCGTGAAAGAGATAATGTCAATAGACAATCCCTCTTCTCCCAAGACCAGCTCTAACTCATAGCCTTCCACAAAAGGAACCGATGTATCTTTCCGGAAAATGGTATCTAAAGCGGGAGCTTCCTCCGTACCGGTGAAAGAAAGGGTGCAGATCTGGCCGCCCGCCAGATAGTAAGCATTTCCCTTTTCAAAAAACGCCAGCCGCACCGTGGAATCCACCGCCGCCGAGCACTCGCCCACATAGTCGAGAGACGGATCGAACCGGGTCAAGATCAGCGTCCCGTCTGAAGACTGGGTCAAAACAGAAAGGGAACCGTCGGTTTCCTTCGCCGAAACGGTATCATAGAGCATCGACCCATATACCGCTGTCTCCCCGTTGAAGGAGAAGGCGCCTTTGTCGATGGTGTATTTGGAAATCACCGTCCGGGGAACGCCCTTTTCCTCGCTGTCGCCAAAAAGATAGATTCCCTGATCTCCCAAATAAAGGCCTTTGCCGCCTCCCGCCAACGCCACGGTGTCCACATAGTAGGACGCGGAGCCCATAGGCATAGCGCCTAAGACCCGGTATCCCGAAACGCCGCTTTCACTGATGTCGATATCGTTGACGCTCAGCTGGTAAAAGGTCCCGCCAGATCCATAGCCCGGCATAAAGGCGGAGGGCTGGTCTAACGTATAGCCGCTCACCGGAATAAAATCGGTTACCAGATACAGCTGGGACGCGTACACCTTCGAAGCAAGGTAGCTTCCGCTTTGGAACAGCGTATTCTGATAGGAAAGAACCCCGTCAGCAAACTGGTAAAAGCTGACAGCCGTATACTGCTGGCCGGAAAGGGCGGCCGCTTCGGTGACTACCGCTAAGATGCCGTTTTGATAGAACACCTCAGCCAGCGAAAGGCTTGCGGTCTCCTCGGACTGGGAAAGCTGTACCTTGACCGGCTCTTCCCCAATCAAACCGCCGCCGTCTTTGAGATCATACACCCGAAGCGCAGGACCGGTTTCTCCTTCCACTACCGCCAAAGCATAGCTGCCCGAGAGAAAGACACATTCTTTCTCCTGCTCGAAAAGGGCATCGGAAAATACCGTCACCTTTCCATCCCCGGTATAGGACACCAACGCGTCATAAACTGCCTGATACGGCGAAGCCTCCGCCGCAAGAATGCCCACTTCACGGGCCACGGTCATAAATTTTCCCATAGGGGACGCAAGAACCTGGTTCTTTCCCGAATCCACCGAGGATGAGGCCAAAATCTCCGAAACAATAGAACCCACCGATTCTTCGGGCTTTCCGTTTTCCTCCGGCTCTTTGCTTTCTTCCGGCTCAGGATCCGAGTTCTCGCTTTCCGTATAAGAAGGATCCACCGCAGGGTACCGGTGACTTTCCTCCTCTTTGGAAGGCTCATCTTCCTCTTGTGCATTCCCGGATGAGGACAGATCCGGCAAAACGCTGTTTTGTCCGCTGCTCTCCGGCTTAAAACTGTCATCTTCGGAAGGAGGCTCCCCTAACGAAGGCCCGTTTGCCGAAGAGGAATTTGGGTCAGGATCATGGATGATGGGGTTTTCGGGAGGGTGCTTCTTTCCGTCCTCATCACTTGCCGTCTGAGAGGAACCGCTGTTCGGGGATATCTCGTTTTCCTCCGAAAAACCGGTATCCGGAGGAAGGCTCTCCTGTGTAGCTGCGCTGTTTTCTTCTGATCCCACATCCGGCAAAGACGAAAGGGAAGCCGTCGATTCCTCTTTGCTTTCCTCTTCACTTTCCTCAAAGTAGCGGCTGCTCAGATACTCCGAAGAGATGGGCTGCACCGAACGGCCGGAAAGATACTCCTTTACCGCCGCGTTTCCGGTGATCACCAACGCGATGCAGGCCACCGCCGCCAACGCGTAGGGAGAAAGCTTTTGATAGAGGGAACGGGGCTTTTTCTCCGGAAGCCGTTTTACGATCATCTCCGGAGAAAGGGAAAGAGGAACCGGGGTAGACTCCGCTTTTTTTAAGATTTGTTTTACAATTTCTTCTTCCCGCAAATTGTCGCGATTTTCTTTGCCCATAGGGTTCCCCTCCCTTCTATACAAAATATGGCGGCCTTTAGGTCTCCTTCAAATATTCTTTCATTTTGCCGAATGCACGGCTTTGCTTGGAGCGAATGGTGTTGCGGTTTTTATGGAGCATTTTGGCGATCTCATCGCTGTTGTAGCCGCCGAACACGTTGAGGGAAATGATCATCCGCTCCTCGTCGCTCAGCGCCTCAAACGCCTTTTTGAGATCCATACGCTCCGATGTATCCGATTCAAAGGAAAGCGCGGAGAGGTCGGTCTCCGAAAGAAGCGTCTCCCTGTTCTTTCCCGCATAGCTTTTTAACTTCCGCTTGCATTTCGCCGACAGGATCTTAAACATCCATCCCCGGAACGCATCGGCATTTTTCAGCTTTCCAATGCCCACATAAGCGTCCATGACCGCGTCGCTCACGGCGTCTTCGGCATCTTGTTGATCTTTCAGTACATAATAGGCAAATTTATACAGATCGTTATATATTTTTCCGTACAACACAGAAAAGGCTTCCTTATTTCCTTTCTGTGCCGCCTTGACCAAATCGGCGGATTCCGACATCTCCTCACCTCTTTTCCAAAAGGGAGAAATGCAATCTGCCGTTCCATAATAATAGTGTCTTTTTTCGGCAGTTCTGTTGCATTTTTCCTTTATTTTAACCTTTCCGGCAATTTTTTCCTTTTCCCGTTGCCCCAAATATCCTTTCTCGCATAATCAAAAAGATAAAGGCAAGGGGTCTGTTCCCCGGTAACGGGGTCGAAAGAAAATCCTTCGATGCTACTTCTTTGCCTTTGCTCCTTTCCCGTCAAAGAGAGGAAAGGCGGATACCATTCTCCCAACAGGGAGCTATCGTAAAGGTCGCTGATCTCCTTTCGCCGCTTATGCGCGGGATTCTCCCCGAAAAAGGTGAAGGGCTTTCTTTGGCGTTCATGGCTGCAATAATCGAACCGCTCCCGCTCCCGCACTTCACGAGGATCCAAAGACGGAAAACGTTCACAGAGAAACTCATAAAGAAACCGATACTGGCTTTCCGCCGACTTTGGCCGGTAAAGGGCGCCTTCCTTTTTGAGATACGCGGCAAAATCCCGGTAAAAGCAGTATGGAGAAGGAAACAAAGGAACGGCAAACCGCAACGTTTGCAAAAACCGGCCGCTGTTGTAGTAAAGCTCCAATACCCGCTCGGCGTCTTTAAGCTCCACCATATCCCAAAAGGAAAGATCCGGCGTCGCCAACACCGAATAAGGGGGCGTTTCATCATATACAAATTGGAATTTTTCTCTATTATTATACAATCCGGATCCCTTCAGCAGCTTCAAAAAGCCCAGCTGGAGCTGGTTTGGCTCCAAGGCATAGACCTCGTTGAAGGATTGCGCAAACCGCTCCTTCGTTTCATAGGGCAGTCCGGCGATCAAATCCAGGTGGATATGGATGTTCTCCTTTTTCTTGAGCCTCTGGCAGACCGCCGCAATCCTTTGCAGATCGGTGCGCCGGCGCACCGCCTCGAGAGTAGGAGCAAAGGTAGACTGTACCCCGATCTCGAACTGAAACAGCCCTTCCCGCACCGTCTCCAAAAAGGAGAGGGTCTCCTCGTCCAAAAGCTCCGCCGCCAGCTCGAAATGAAAATTGGTAACGCCGTTGTCATGCTCCGCCAAAAACTGCCAGATGGTCAGCGCGATATTCCGGTCGCTGTTAAAGGTGCGGTCCAAAAGCTTGACCTGGGGGACTTTTTTCTCCAAAAAAAAGGAAAGCTCCCTTTTGACCATCTCCATCGGCCGGCGCCGCACCCGCTCTCCCCGGCCGGAAAGGCAATACTGGCAAAAAAAAGGACACCCTCTTTGGGTCTCATAGTAAAGGATCCGGTTTTCAAACTGGGAGAGATCCTGGTAAATAAAAGGGATCTCCTCTATGTTCGGAAGACAAACCCCGGTATTTTGAAGAAGCGCCTCCCCTTCCCGCCATGTCAGAGACGGGACATCCTTCAAAGGGCTCCCCTGGATCAGGGCGAGACAGAGCAGCGAGAAGCTCTCCTCCCCTTCTCCCGAAAGCACCAGATCGCACATCGTCTCGCAAAGGGTCTCCTTTGGCGTATCGCTCACCTCGGGACCGCCCAGAAGGATGCGGCATGCGGGAGCGAGCTTTTTGATCCGGCTGCAAAGGCGCTGTACCAAAGGGTAGTTCCATATATAACAGGAAAACGCCAAAAGATCCGGCTGGCGCAGAAAAATCTCCTCGAGGATCTCCTCTTCGTCCTGATTGACGGTAAATTCTACCGTTTCGCTTTGGATCCCGTAACGCTCCTTCGCGTACGCGCTCAAAAGATAGACCGCGGGAGACGGATGGATATATTTCGCGCTGATTCCCACCAAAAGGATCTTCATAACGGCCTCCGGCAATAAAATTTCTTCTTATTGTAACATAAATTGCCGTTTTTATCAAGGGAAAAAGGGTGATAACGACGGTAAAGGGAGGCAAAGCCTTACGGTATGGGCACAAAAAAACCCGCCAATATTTTTTTCAAAAAATTGTTGCTTTTATGGATGGAAGTTGTTTTCTCACTTTGTTATCATATAAATGAGTGTCAGAAATGGATAACATCCCCATTGGAAACGGGAACAGAAGGAGTGAGCGTTTTGGCATTAGTCACCATAAACTTTTTTTCCACAGTGCTCGGTATGAATACGGCGATGCACGTGATTTTGCCGGACAGATATCCCAAAGCCACAGGCAAGCAGAGGAAGGAGCCTTTCCCCGTTTTGTATCTCTTTCACGGGGGCGGAGATAACCACACCAAATGGCTTCGCTACACCGCGATCGAACGGTACGCCGAGAAAAAGCAGATCGCTGTGGTGATGCCCACCACCATGCAAGGCTGGTACACCGATATGAAATACGGCTACGATTTCTTTACCTTCCTCTCCGAGGAGCTTCCCGAGATCATCCACAGAGATTTCCCCAAAATCTCTACCGATCCTAAGGATACCTTTGTCGCCGGCCTTTCCATGGGCGGTATGGGCGCGCTGAAATGGGCGTTTGTCAAGCCGGAGCGGGTCGCGGCGGTGGCGTCGTTATCCAGCTCCATCGATATGACCGTTTCTATGGAACGGGCGATGAAAAGAGACGGCAAGCTTCCCGACAATATGCGCAATATCTGGGGCTCTCCCGAAGAGATCAAAGGAACGGTAGACGATGTCCCCTATCTGATCGACCAGGCCATTGCCTCGGGCAAGCCTCTTCCCAAGGTCTTTATCGCGGTAGGTACCGAAGATTTCACCTACCAGTGCAACGTGGATTTCAAAAACAAATATGAGAATCAGCTGGATCTCACCTACCTTGAGGAACCGGGGACCCACAGCTGGGAATTTTGGGACAGAAACATTGAGAGAGTCTTAAACTGGCTTCCCCTGGACGATTAGAAAGGAGAGAATGTATGTCTTTTTTACAGCTTGATTTTTACTCCCGCACTCTTGGGATGGACAGCCAGCTCAATATCGTCCTTCCCGAAGAAAAACAGGGGGTTGGCTTTATTCCCGTTCCGCGAAAGGGACAACATCCGGTGTTGTATCTGCTTCATGGCACATCGGGAGACCATACCGACTGGGAACGCTGGACGTCGGTAGAGCGCTACGCCGCCAAAAAAGGGATCGCTTTGGTTATGATGGCGGGTCAGCTTTCTTCGTACACCAATATGGTCTACGGCCAGAAATTTTTCGACTACATCGCCTACGAGATCCCCGAAGTAGTCAAGGACTTTTTCCCCATTTCCGACAAGCGGGAGGACACCTTTATCGCCGGCCTTTCCATGGGAAGCTACGGGGCATTAAAGATCGCTTTGGCGCTTCCCGAAAATTACGCCGCCGCCGGCGCCCTCTCCAGCGGCAACCACGCTTACAACCCGGAGCGGTTTAACGAGGGAAAAGGCGGCATTTCCCATATGATGGGAAAAAATGTCTCCGAAGTAACCAAAGCCGACCAGGACAAGGGGATCTTTTCCACCGCGGTGCTGGAGAGAAGGTTAAAACTTTGCTGGGGATGGGAAAAGGGCGATTCCATCCTGAACACGGAGGAAGACTGGTTTTTCCTTGCCAAACGAAACCTTGAAGAAGGGCGGCCTTTGCCCAAGATCTTCCATGCCTGCGGCACCGAGGATCACAACTGGAACGAAGCGGTGCGGGCGAGAGATTTCTTCCAATCCCTCCCGGGCAATCCCTACCAGTACGAGTTTCACCAAGCCCCCGGTCAGCATAACTGGGAATTTTGGGATGCGTGGATCGAAAAATTCATCCAATGGCTTCCGGTGTCCCTGTAAAAAAATAAACAATGAGTAGAAACGGGTCGGTTTATTCCGGTTCGTTTCTTTTTTTCTCCCCTTTTTTGCCGGTTTATGGTATAATAGGGAAAATGACTGCGATATGAGGAGGATATTATGCCGGAAAAGACCAATGTGATGCGGCTGCTGGATCAAAAAAAGGTAGGATACACTCCCCACTTTTACGATCCGGGAGATGGGATCAGCGGCGGAGAAGTCGCCATAAGCTTAGGGGAAGATCCCAAAAGGGTATTTAAAACCTTAGTCACCGAAGGGAAATCGGGAAAATATTATGTTTTTATGATTCCGGTTTTAGAGGAACTGGATCTCAAAAAAGCCGCCAAAGCAGTGAAGGAAAAAGCCATTTCCATGCTCAAATCCAAGGAACTTCTCCCCCTTACCGGATATATCCATGGGGGCTGTTCCCCCATCGGGATGAAAAAGCTCTTTCCCACGGTGATCCACCAAACGGCAGCCGGCTTTCCCACCATCTTTTTTTCCGGGGGAAAAATCGGATGTCAGGTGGAGCTTTCCCTTGAGGATCTTTGCCGGGTGATCCCGGTAAGCGAAGCCGATCTCACCGTCTCTTAACTGGGAAAATTTTCCCTTCCTATTGCCCCGGGCTCGCTTTTGTAGTATACTGAACCTAATCTATTTTAAAAGAAAGGATTTCTTTGGGATGCTTTATTTTACCGGAGACACCCATGGGGATTACCAGCGTTTTAAAGACCCCAAAATCAAAAAGCTGTCCAAAAAGGATACCCTTTTTATCTGCGGGGATTTTGGCTTTTTGTGGGACGGTACCGAAGAAGAAAAAAAGCTTCTTAAAAAAATCGGGAAAAAGCCCTTTGATACCCTTTTCGTAGAAGGCTGCCACGACGCCTATCCTCTTTTGGAGACCTATCCTGTGGTCTCCTACCGGGGAGGCAGCGCCCGGAAGATCAGCGGCAATCTTTACCAGCTGCTTCGGGGAGAAATCTACGAAATCGAAGGAAAAACGGTGTTTGCCTTCGGCGGGGGCGACAGCGGAGAAGAGGCGATGTTGAATCCCGCTGCCCGCTGGTACAAGCAAGAAGCGCCCACCGTCAAAGAGACCCAGGCGGGACTCGAAAACTTAAAAAAGCACGGCAATCAGGTGGATTACATCATAACCCATGACGCGCCTGAATCCATCCGCAGACTTTTTATCGAGGACCAGCAAAAGGCTTCCTTCATCCACCGGTATCTGGAAACGCTTCTTACCACCGTTTCCTTTACCCATTGGTACTTTGGCGCTTACCATACCGACCGAATCATCCCGCCCCGTTACACCGCCTTATTTTCCCGGGTAACCGCGGCGCAAAACCCTTCTACGGAGGAATGACAAAATGAAAGTACGCGTAATCATCTGTGGAAAAAGCTACACCTTAAATACCGACGAAAGCCCCTCCTATCTCACTACTTTAGCGGAGGCGCTTACCGAGCGGATCAATGCCTTTATGGACGAAAATGACAGCGCCTCCCTCACCAGCGCGGCGGTAATGGTAGGCCTTTCCCTGTTGGACGAAAGCAACAAGTCCACCTGCGATGTGGACAACTTCCGCGCCCAGATTAAGGGATATGTAGAGGAGGCCGCCAACGCCCGGATCGAAGCCGACCAGTTAAAGCGGGAGATCGCCCTGCTCAGGCAGGAAAATGAGGATCTCAAAAACGATCTGGAGCTGTTAAAGCTTCGAAACGACGTTCCGGATGCGGAAACGGAAAATGAATAGCTTGGAAATTCTCGCTCCCGCCGGTTCTATAGACGCCCTGGTAGCGGCGGTCCGCTGCGGCGCCGACGCGGTCTATCTGGGTCAAAAATCCTTCAGCGCCCGGAAAAACTCCAAAAACTTCGACGAGGCGTCCCTCAAAGAGGCGGTATTATACGCCCATGAACGGGGTGTCGCCATTCATCAGGCGCTGAATATTGTAGTGTTCGATCATGAATTGGACGAGCTCAAACGCTGTATCGAAACGGCGTTACATGCCGGTGTCGACGCCTTTATCGTTCAGGATATGGGCGTCGTTTCTATTTTGCGTCAGATGGCGCCCGCTGTCCCCCTTCATGCATCCACCCAGATGGCCATTCATTCGGTAAACGGCGTAAAAATGGCCGAGGAGATGGGCTTTTCCCGGGTGGTGCTCGCAAGAGAGCTTTCCAAAGAGGAGATCGCGAATATCCGAAGCCGCACCGATTTGGAGTTAGAAGTCTTTGTCCATGGCGCCCACTGTATGTCGGTGTCGGGACAATGCTATCTAAGCGCAGTGATCGGGGGAAAGAGCGGAAACCGGGGACAATGCGCCCAGCCTTGCCGCCTTCCCTTTTCCACCGGCCAAAAAAACGAATACGCCCTTTCGTTAAAGGATCTGAGCCTGTTTGGGCGGATAAGGGAGCTAAAAGACCTTGGCGTTCAGTCCTTAAAGATCGAGGGCCGGGCCAAACGCCCCGAATATGTGGCGGCGGCGGTGACTGCCTGCCGGCAGGCGCTAAACGGAGAGCCCTATGATTTGAAAAGGCTGGAAGCGGTATTTTCCAGAGACGGCTTTACCAGCGCCTATTTTGACGGCCGTCTCACCAAAGAAATGTTTGGCGTCCGACGCAAAGAAGATGTCCTCTCGACGGAGGGCGCTTTAAAAGAGCTGGCCCTTACCTATCATAAAGAGGTCCCCCTCGTTCCCCTTACCCTCGCTTATTCCTTTGGCGAAAACGAAGGGACGCTCACTCTGTCCGACGGGATCCATACCGTCGTAAAGACTGTCCCTTTGGAAAAAGACGGCAAGACACCCCTTTTGGAAGGGCGGATCCGGGAAAACGGCGGAAAGCTCGGCGGAACGCCTTATTATGCCGCTTCGGTTACCGTAGAGCATCCAGAGCTTGCTTTTTTGCCTCTTTCCGGGCTCAATGCCCTTCGGCGGGAAGGCGTCAGCGCCCTCTCCTCGATACGGAAAAGCCGCCCGCCCCTGCATAAAGGGACTTTCCCGTCGATTTCCCCGGGGATCTCTCCCCCTTCTTTTCCCGCGCGCTACGGGAAATTTTCCTCCCTCTCGCTGGTCACCAAAGAAGCAAGGGCGTTTTTCCAGCGGCTGATCTTACCGGCAAGAGAGCTTTTGTCTCTTCCCGCCATCAGCGAAAAGATCACCGCGTTTTTGCCCCCCTTCCTGTTTGAAAGGGAAGAGGAAGCCCTCTCCCTTTTGAAACAGCTTGCCGGCAAGGGGTTAAAAAGCCTTTACTGCGACGGGCTTCATCATCTCTCCCTCGCGAAAAAAGCGGGGCTTTCGGCGATAGGAAGTCCTTTTTTCAACATTACCAACTCCTTTAGCGCCAAGGAAGCCGCCCGCCTCGGACTGACGGAGCTCACCTTTTCCTTTGAGGGAAAATGGAAGGCGTTAAAGGAGATCCAAAGTCCGGTTCCCGCCGGTGTCCTTGTCTACGGATTTTTGCGGGTGATGGCCCTTCGAAGCTGTCCGATGCGGGCAAGAAGCGGATGCGAAAGGTGCAGCCACACTTTGACAGACCGAAAGGGCATATCCTTTCCCCTTTTTTGCGACGAGACCAAAACTGCTTTTTTATATAACAGCCTCCCCTTGTGGATGGGAGAGGAAAAGGAAAGAAAAGAGGGCTTTTCTTTCCTGCTGTTTGACTTTTCTTTGGAAACCAAAGAAGAGATAGAAGACGTCATCCACTGCTTTCAAAAGAAAGCCAAATGGAATCGCCCCGCCACAAGAGGATTGTATTATCGGGGCGTGGAAGGAGAATCCTATGAAAGCTGACTTTTCCCTTCGGATCCAAAAACGGCGGGAAAACGCCATATTGCCGGTGCGAAAAACCAAAGAAAGCGCCGGTTTTGATCTGTACGCATGCCTTGACGCCCCTATGGCCATTTTACCGGACGAGATCGTAAGGATCCCTACCGGATGGGCATTTTCTCTCCCCAAGGGCACCGCGGGGTTCCTTTACGCCCGAAGCGGTCTCGGCGGAGAGGGCATCACCCTCCCCAACGCCGTTGGCGTGATCGACAGCGACTATCGGGGAGAGGTCCTCGTTCAGCTCATCAATTTGTCCCCGAAGCCTTTTTTCATCCGCCATGGCGACCGCATCGCCCAGCTGGTGATCGCGCCGGTCTTTTTCCCCGTTTTAGAGGAAACCGATGCTTTGGATGAAACGGCAAGAGGGGAACAGGGCTTTGGCTCTACCGGACTTCGGTAAGGAAAGGAGTAGCTATGAAACGCACCTTTTGGTTTTTGCTGTTTTTGCTTGGCGGGATCCTCTGCGGCGCCCTGGTGTCGGAGCTTGCGAGCCAGGTTTCCTTTTTGCGCTTTCTCTGCTACGGGGAAAGCATCGGGGTAGGCTACCCTTCGCCGGTGACGGTGGATCTTGCAGTGATCCAGTTCAGCTTTGGCTTTATGATCGAATTGAATCTGGCAAAATTCCTTTGCATTATCGCCGCTATGGCGCTGTATATTAAGATCGGGAGAAGACTATGATGGAAAACTTACCGGTGGTCCTCGCCTCCCGCTCTCCGAGAAGGAGGGAACTTTTGTCCCTTTTGTTTGACACATTTACCGCTGTGACATCCGATTTTGACGAAGAAAGGGTAAAAACAAAAGGACTCTCCCCAAAAGAAACCGCCCTCACCCTCTCCTTTGGCAAGGCAAAAGCGGTTTTGGACACGCTAAATCACGACGCTTTGGTGGTGGGCGGCGATACCGTCGTTGTTTCTCCGGAGGGAGAAATATTCGGCATCCCCAAGGACGAAGCAGACGCTAAGCGGATGCTTTGCCGCCTGTCCGGCAAAAAACACCGGGTGATCTCGGCGGTGACCTATCTTACCAAACGATACCGCCATAGCTTCGCCTCTGAAACCGAGGTTTTCTTTTATCCCCTCACCCAAAAGGAGATCGATTCCTACATCCAAAGCGGGGAACCTTTCGACAAGGCGGGAGGCTACGGCATCCAGGGAAAGGGAAGCCTTTTGGTGGAAAAGATCGAGGGAGATTATTTTACCGTGGTGGGATTTCCGGTGGCAAAAGCCAAAAAAGAACTGGATTCCCTTTTTTTGAAAGAAAATTTACTTTTTTCGCCAGAAAAATGATTGTGCTTTCCCTGGGAAACGGTTATAATAAGGACAGGTGGGCCTTTTGGCTTCAAAATGGAGAGGAGAATGAACGTGTTTCCGTTTTTTTTAAAGGATATCGGCATTGATTTGGGAACTGCCAATACGTTAGTATATATCAAGGGAAAAGGGATCATTATCAGAGAGCCCAGCGTGGTGGCTGTGGATATCAAAAACAATAAGGTAAAATGTGTGGGACAGGAAGCCAAAGAGGTCATCGGAAGAACCCCCGGCTCCATTGTGACGGTACGCCCGTTAAAGGACGGGGTTATTGCTGACTTCGACATCACCACCGCCATGCTTCAGGATTTTATCCGCCGCGCGGTGGGAAAAAGCTTTTTCTCCCGCCCGAGAGTCATTATCTGTATCCCGTCGGGGGTGACCGAGGTAGAGCGCCGGGCGGTAAGAGACGCCAGCGAACAGGCGGGCGCCAAACGGGTCTCCATCATTGAAGAGCCCATGGCGGCGGCGATCGGCGCCGGTCTTCCCGTAGCCGAGCCTCAGGGATCCATGGTCGTGGACATCGGCGGCGGAACCTCGGAGGTGGCGGTCATCTCCTTAGGGGGCATCGTTGCCGCGAAATCGGTTCGGGTCGGCGGCGACAAATTTGACGAAGCCATTATCAACTTCATCAAAAAGAAATATAACCTTTTGATCGGCGAACGCACCGCCGAGGATATCAAGATCCAGATCGGCTCCGCCTATCCGTTGGAGGATGGGGAGTTAGAGATGGAGATCAAGGGAAGAAACCTCTTAAACGGCCTTCCCGAAAATATTATTGTCACTTCGGACCAGATCCGGGGCGCACTGAAAGATTCTCTTGCGGCGATTTTGGAGGCCATCCGGATCACCCTGGAGAAAACGCCTCCTGAGCTTTCCGCCGACATTATCGACCAGGGCATCACCCTCACCGGCGGCGGCGCTCTGCTTCGGGGACTGGACCAGCTCATCCACGAGGAGACCAACATGCCCGTCAACATCGCGGAAAATCCGCTGGACTGCGTTGCTGTGGGGGCTGGTATGGTATTGGACAACATCGATAAGCTCACCGATGTATTAAGCGAGGAAGAAAATAAATATTAACGAAAGGCGGACAGGAAAAGCGAAAGCTTTTTCGTCCGCTTTTGCTGTAAGGGGGGGAGCCTTTGCGGGAATTTTTAAAAAGCCTTCGATTCAAGATCCTGTTGGGAGTGCTGGCGGTACTGTTGGGGATGATGATCTACGCGGCGGGAAGCGGCGGCATCGATACCCTCCCGGAGCGGATCTTCGCTTCCATCGTGACCCCTGTCACCAAATTTACCACTACCATCACTGACGGCTTTGCGGACTTTTTTTCCGTCTTTTTCAACGCCAAAAACAATTATGAGGAAAACCTCCTTTTGAAAGAGGAAAACGCCAAGCTCAAGCAACAGCTCGCGGATTACGGAACCATCAAAACCGAAAACGAACGGTTCAAGGAGATTTTGAACATCACCGAGCTGGACGCCGATATTGAGCTGATCGACGCGGGCGTCATCAGCAGAGACCCCACCGACAGCTTTTACAGCTTCAACATCGACCGGGGCAGCGCCCATGGCGTCTCTCTTCGGGATCCGGTGGTCACTGCCGACGGACTGGTAGGCTTTATCAGCTCGGTAGGTCCCACCTATTCCACCGTCACCACCCTCTTTAACCCTCAATCCAATGTGGGCGCGCTGGATTCAGTCTCAAGGGAAACAGGAAATGTCACCGGCACCATTGAGCTTGCAAAGGAAAACTTGGTGAAGATGGAGTTTCTTTCCACCGAAACGGCGATCCAAGAGGGCAATTTGATCGTCACCTCGGGAAGCAGCGGTATGTTCCCCGCGGATCTGGTGATCGGCGAGGCCAAAGAGATCGTCACCGAAGATTCGGGCATCTCCCTTTCCGCATACATTGAGCCAGCCGCCGACATTACCAAAACCAAATACGTTTATATTCTGACCTCGTTTTTGGGTCAAAGCAGTGAGGAGGAAGCGCCGTGACATTAGGGAAAAACGGAAGGCTCGCTGTAAAATGGGGGTTATACCTTCTTCTTTTGCTTTTGTGCTGCGGCTTACAGGGCGCCCCCAGTCTCTTTTCCATCGGCGGGATCAAGCCTCTTTTTCTTCCGGCTCTCGCCGTTTCCCTCTCTTTTTTCGAAAAGGAGATCGCCGCCGGCGCCTACGGGCTGGCGGCGGGTCTTTTATGGGACGTTATGGCGGGAAAGGTATTTGGCTTTTACGGGATCCTTTTGATGCTTTGCTGTATCGCCGCCACCCTTCTTTCTATGTACTGTCTTCGGGTCAATTACATCAATATGATGCTGGCAAACGGCGCGGTGACGGTGCTTTGCCTGCTTTGGGATTATTTTTTCACCTATCTGCTTTGGGGGTATGAGGGAAATGCGTGGTACCTTCTGCGCTATTTTTTCATCGCTCTTTACAGCCTTCCCTTCGCCCTTTTGCTCAGCTTTTTGATCCGAAAGATCGTATCTCGTTTCTCCCCGGTGATCCGGGCGTAAAGGAGTTGTTATGCAAAAAAAATTGTCCACCCGCGTCCGCCTTTTGTTTTTGGGCTTTTTCGCTTTGGGGATCTTTGTGGTTTACGGTCTGCTTTTGATGACCTACCAGGTGGTCCATGGCGCCGAATACAGAGAACAGATGAACCGGACCACCGTCACCCGGATCAGTGTGGACGCCGCGCGGGGAAATATCATCGACCGAAACGGCGTTTTGCTCGCCACCAATGAGGTCGGCTTGAACATAGTTTTTTACTATTCATCGCTTCCCTCCGGCGAAGAAAACGACATTATCGCCCAGCTGATTGCCCTGTGCGAGGAAAAAGGAGAAGAGTATATCGATTTACTTCCCCTTTCGGATGACGGCACGTCTTTTCTCCCGGATGCTGAGGATGAGATAGAGACTCTTCGGTCCGCTTTGGGCCTTAATGTTTACGCCACAGCGGAAAACTGTCTTTACTATTTGATCGAACAATATGATATCCAGGGCTACGATACCCAAATGACGAGAAAAATCGCCGGTGTCCGCTACAGTATGTATCGCTCCGAATTTTCGGTCAACAATAACGTATACCGGTTTGCGGAAAATGTTTCCTATGATCTCGCCCTCACCTTTAAAGAACTTTCCTACCGGTTTCCCGGCGTCGAGATCGAGGAAACCGACCTTCGCATCTATCCCGAAGGAAAAACCGCTCCCCATATCGTCGGGACTATTGGCGCCATGAATGCCGAAGAATACGCGGATACCTATAAGGACGCCGGGTATCCTATGAACGCCTATGTGGGAAAATTCGGCATTGAAAAGGAATATGAATCGGTGCTTCATGGGGAAGAAGGCATTCTCACAGTAGAGCGAAACGCCAAAACCGGGGAGATCCTTTCTGAGGTGATCACCGAACCGCCCAAGGCGGGAAGTGACGTAGTCCTTACGGTGGACAGCGTTTACCAGCAAAAACTTCAGGAGATTTTAAATATCCATCTGGACGCGCTGCGAGAGGAGCAGGAGGGAAAAGAGGGCAACCACGCCGAAGGCGGCGCTATCGTTGTGCTCAATGCCAAAACCGGCGAGGTCCTCGCCGCCGTCACCGCCCCGTCCTACGACATCAACGACTTCTTTACCGAATACGATACCATCAGCACCGCGGAATATAACCCCCTCACCAACCGCGCCTTTTCCGGCTTATACCGCCCCGGATCCACCTTTAAGACCGTGGTTGCTTCGGCGGGGCTGACCGAAGGGATCATCACCCCTACCCAAACGGTGTACTGTGCCCGCGTTTACACCTACTACAATTATATCCCCGGCAACACCTTCCATCCTACCTGTCTTGGCACCCATGGAAATATCGCGGTAAGCGACGCGCTGACGGTGTCATGCAATATTTTCTTTTACGAGGTAGGACGGCTTTTGGGGATCGATACCATCAATCGTTACGCCAATGCGTTTGGACTGGGCGTCGATACCGGACTGGAGCTTTACAGCCACCCGGGATATCTTTCCAGCCCGGAGCGAAGCGAGGAATTGGGAACCGAATGGTTTCAAGGCAACGTCGTCCAGGCCTCCATCGGCCAGATGGACACAGCGGTCACCCCGCTTCAGCTCGCCGTACAGGCTATGACTTTAGCAAACCGGGGCAAGCGTTACCAGGCACATCTGGTCAAAGAGATACAGTATCAGGGCGAGGTCCTTTCCGTTACCGAGCCTACGGTTTTAAGCGAGATCACCCTTTCCGATGAAAACTACCAAGCGATCCTAAACGGAATGATCGGCGCCGCCAACCGGGTCACCGGCGAATACGCGCTCACCGATTTAGGGTACACTGTCGCCATCAAGACCGGTACGCCTCAGGTGACCAACGACACCTACAATTCGGTGGCGATCGGATTTGCCCCCGCCGATGATCCGGTGCTGGCTTTTGGCATTGTCTTGGAGGAAGGCGAATACGCCAACCGTCTGGTGCGGCAGCTTTTAGACGCCTATACCGATCTTTACGGGGATTTTTAAAGAAAAAAGGAAGTTTTCGGCAAAATAGGAAATAAAATAGAAAAAAATATCCTTTTTCTATAGAAAAACAAAAAGGTTTGTGTTATACTGGACTTAACGTTATGCTGAAATAATGGGTAGGTGGGGCTTTTGGCAGAAATCGTTTCGATCCTTTCCGGAAAAGGAGGCGTGGGAAAGTCCACCATTGTCTCTGCGCTGGGCTATTCTTTAGCTGCCGAAGGAAAACGGACTCTCATCGCGGAACTGGATCTGGGGCTTCGGGGACTGGATTTGATGCTTTCCCTTTCCGACCGGATCGTTTTCGATCTGGGGGATCTTTTATGCGGCCGCTGCACCTTAAGCGACGCTTTGGTGTGTTCTCCCTATACCTCCCGGCTTTTTTTGATACCCGCTCCCTCCTCCCCTTTAAGTGAGCTGGACGCGGGGCAGCTTTCTGCCCTTCTTTTTGAGCTTTCTCCCCATTTTGATTTTATCCTTTTGGACATGCCTGCCGGGTTGTACTTAAGTCCGGCGCTGACGGCTGCCCTTTCGGACACCGCTTTGATCGTCGCGACGCCGGATGCGGTTTCGGTGCGAAGCGCGGGAAAGGTAAGGGCGATGCTCGAAGAACGGGATTTTTTCTCCCATCGCCTTTTGATCAACCGGTTTTCCCGCTCCCCTTTCAAAAAGAGCGGTTTTGCCCATATGGATCAGGTGATCGACATGGTGGGAAGTCAGCTGATGGGCATTTTCCCCAAAGACGAAAAAGGGATCTTATTTTTGCAAAACGGAAGCGAACCGATGGAGGGGAGCGCTTTTTTAACCGTTGCAAGAGCGGTAGCCCGACGTCTGATGGGGATCTATATTCCCTTACTGATACACTGATATTTACATAAATAAAGGAGGAACCGCACATGAACATTGCTTTGACCGCCCATGACTCAAAAAAAGAGCTGATGGTACAGTTCTGCATTGCCTATTGCGGCATTATGAGTCACCACAATCTCTGCGCTACCGGCACCACCGGAAAGCTGATCTCGGAAGCGACCGGATTAAACATCAAGCGGTTTCTAAGCGGCTCTCAGGGCGGTGACCAGCAAATCGCCTCTCTGATTGCCTGTAACGAGATCGATCTTCTTTTGTTTTTCCGGGATCCTTTGACTTTGCAGTCTCAAAATACCCATGAGCAAAACCTCCTTCGTCTGTGCGATGTGCATAATATCCCGGTGGCAACCAATATCGCTACCGCCGAAGTACTGATCCATGGACTGGAACGGGGCGACTTAGACTGGAGAATGATTTTAAACCAAAACGGATAATAAAAAAGAAAAGACAGACAGAGTGAGCTTATCGGAAGATAGGCTTATTTTGTCTGTCAATCCTTTCAGATAGGAGTATCATATGGCACTGGAAATTCGATCCATCAAGGGCACACAGGACATTTTACCCTCGGAAAGCTATCAGTGGCAGTTTGTGGAACGGCTGTTTTTGGATATGGCGAAAAATTACGGCTTTTCCGAGATCCGGGTTCCGGTTTTTGAAGACAAAAATCTCTTTATCCGCTCGGTAGGCGACACCACCGATGTGGTGCAAAAGGAGATGTATACCTTTACCGACCAGGGCGGCAGAGAACTCGCTCTTCGTCCCGAGGGAACCGCCGGCATCAACCGGGCGGTGATTGAAAACGGGATCTTAAACGAAGCCCTCCCCGCCAAGCTTTGCTATAACATTTCCTGTTTCCGGGCGGAAAAGCCCCAGGCGGGACGTTACCGCCAGTTCCACCAGTTAGGCATGGAGCTGTTCGGCGCCCATTCCCCCGCCGCCGACGCCGAAGTCATCGCCTTTGTGGACGAGTTTTTCGCGGTGCTGGGGATCCAGGGAATTTCCCTGGAGATTAACTCCATCGGCTGCCCTACCTGCCGCAAGGAATACCACAAGGCGCTTAAGGAGTATTTTTCCCAGCATAAAGACGAGCTTTGCGAAACCTGTCTTACCCGTCTGGAAAAAAATCCCCTTCGGATCTTAGACTGCAAAAGCCCCGTCTGTCGGGAGATCGCCAAGGACGCGCCCGTGGGGCTCGACTACCTTTGCGACGACTGCAAGACCCACTTTGAGGGACTGAAAAAGCGGTTGGACGCCTTAAATATCGCTTACACCGTCAATCCCCGGATCGTTCGGGGACTGGATTACTACACCAAAACGGTGTTCGAATTCGTCTCCGGGGATATCGGCGCTCAGTCCACCGTCTGCGGCGGCGGCCGCTACGACGGGCTTATTCGATCCCTTGGCGGCAACGACCAGCCGGGTATCGGTTACGCGATGGGGATAGAACGGCTGCTTATGACCTTAAAAGCCCAAAATATCGAGATTCCCAAGCCTCCCACATGCGACCTTTATATCGCTTCTATCGGGGAGGACGCATCCCTTCGGGCGATGCAGCTCACTGCCCTTCTTCGGGGCGAGGGATTTTTCGCCGAATGCGACTTGATGGATCGAAGCGTCAAGGCGCAGATGAAATACGCCAACAAAATCGGCGCCAAATTTTCCATGGTGCTGGGAGACGATGAACTGAAAAACAATCAGGCCGCCGTCAAAAATATGGAGACCGGGGAGAGCCGGCCCCTTTCTTTGGAAGAAGAACCCTTTCTTCGGTTTTTCTACGACGCCCAGATTGAGGATCTGAGCGATTCCGTCAACGAAATGTTAAAAAGTGAGGAGTAATACGTCATGGCAGAAACGATCAAGGGGCTTAAACGCACCCACTACTGCACCGAGGTATCCACAGCGGATATTGGAAAAACGGTAGTGGTAGGCGGTTTTGTCCAAAAACAGAGAGATAAGGGAGAGCTTTGTTTTATCGATTTACGGGATCGGACCGGCATTCTTCAGCTCACCTTTGACGACAAAACCGACCGGAGCGTGATGGAGAAAGCCAAGTCGGTGCGCTCCGAGTATGTGTTGATGGCCAAGGGCGAAGTCAGACGGCGGGAAAGCGTCAATCCCGAGATCGAAACCGGGGAAATCGAGGTTTTCGTTACCGAGCTTCGGATCTTAGCCAAGGCGCAGACCCCTCCCTTCCCCATCACCGACGACACCGACACCAACGAGGAGCTTCGGCTTCGGTACCGGTATTTGGATCTTCGGAGAAAGACCCTGCAAAAAAATCTGATGATGCGCCATAAGATCACCAAGGCGGCCAGAGATTATTTTGACGACCATGGTTTTATCGAGATCGAAACGCCTATGCTGATGAAATCCACTCCCGAAGGCGCCAGAGACTATGTGGTCCCCTCGAGAGTGCATAAGGGAAGCTTTTACGCCCTTCCCCAGTCGCCCCAAATTTACAAACAGCTTTTGATGGTGGCGGGATTGGACCGGTATGTCCAGTTTGCCCGTTGCTTCCGAGACGAGGACCTTCGGGCGGACCGGCAACCGGAATTTACCCAGATCGATATGGAAATGTCGTTCGTGGATATCGAAGATGTGCTGGAAATCGGCGAGGGATTGATCCAGCATGTGATGAAAGAAGTCCTTCATATCGACATCCCTACCCCTCTTCCCCGTATGACCTACAAAGACGCTATGGAGCGGTTTGGAAGCGATAAACCGGACGTCCGGTACGGTATGGAGCTCACGGACCTTTCGGACCTTGTGAAAAACTGTGACTTCTCGGTCTTTACCTCCGCTTTGGAAAACGGCGGCTCAGTCCGGGGAATCTGCTTAAAGGGCGGCGCTTCGGTTTACACCCGAAAAGAGATCGATAAGCTGACAGAGCAGGCCAAAGGTATTGGCGCCAAGGGACTTGCGTTTATCCGGTTTGTGGAGGATGTGCCAAGCTGCTCCTTCTCCAAGTTTATGACCAAAGAAGAGATGGACGCCATTCTTGACCGTCTGGATTGCCAAAAAGGGGACGTGGCGCTGATTGTCGCCGACAAAAATCGGGTTACCCTTCCGGTGCTTGGCGCTTTGCGCCAGATGACCGCCAAACGGTTAGGGATCATTCCCGAAGGCTACGCTTTCCTTTGGATCACCGAGTTTCCCTTCTTTGAGTGGGACGAGGAGAGCCATTCCTTTGTGGCGATGCATCATCCTTTTACTATGCCCATGGACGAGTGTCTTGCCTATTTGGACAGCGATCCCGCGTCGGTTCGTGCCAAGGCGTACGATCTGGTACTAAACGGTGTCGAGCTTTCCAGCGGCTCCATCCGCATCACCGATTACGAGCTGCAGCAAAAGATGTTTGAGGCGCTGGGGTTAAGCGATGAGGAGATCGAAGCCAAGTTTGGATTTTTGGTAGACGCTTACAAGTTCGGAGCGCCTCCCCACGGAGGTATGGGCTTAGGGTTAGACCGGCTGAGTATGATTCTCTGCGGCGCGGACAATATTCGTGACGTCACCGCTTTCCCCAAGGTGCAAAACGCCAGCGAGCTGATGAGCGGATGTCCTTCCCCCATCGACCCTGAACAGTTAGAAGAGCTTTCCATCGTGATCGACGAAAAATAAAGAAAAAAAGCGCGGGTGCTCCGCGCTTTTTTCTTTCTTCACATTTTTTTCTTTCCCTTCTAAAAAGAGAAAGCAAAAGGCGTGCCTTTACGGCACGCCTTTCGCTTTTTGGAGAGAGGTTATGAAAACCTTCGGAGTCTGTCAATTATTCTACATCCTGGAGCGCGTCGAAATCCTCTTCCCCGGTGCGGACCTTGACGACCTTATCCACCCGGTATACGAAGATCTTGCCGTCGCCGATATGTCCGGTGTAAAGGGCTTTTTTCGCCGATTCGATCACCGCGGAAACCGGGATCTTGCTGACGACGATCTCTACCTTGACTTTAGGAAGCAAGGTGGCGTCCATCTCGACGCCGCGGTACATTTCTCCGGCGCCCTTTTGAATGCCGCAGCCCATAACCTGGGTCACCGTCATACCGGTTACACCCAAATCGTTCATCGCCTTTTTCAGATGATCGTACCGCGCAAGCTTGGCGATAATGACCACCTTGTACATGCCGGTACTGCTCAAGGCAGCCGGTTCTTTGATCTCTACCACCGCGGTCTCCCGTGCGGGGAGGGTCTCCGCCGCAACACCAAGATCGGTGTTTTCATTGACTTCCATGGTCATGCTGCCGGAAACATCCATGATGCTAAAGCCGGAGTAAGCGGAAACCAAACCATGCTCGCAGGAATCCAAGCCAATCTGCTCTTCTTCCTCGCTGACCCGAAGGCCAAAAATCGCTTTAATCAGTAAGAAGGACAGCGTCATCGTCGCTACCGTCCAGGCAGCAACCGTAACAACACCCAGAATTTGTTTGCCTAACAGCTCGAAACCGCCGCCGTAGAATAAACCGGTAAAAGCATCGTTTCCGGGAACGGTTGTCGTCGCAAACAAGCCAACCGCCAGCGTTCCCCAAATACCGTTAAGGCAATGGACCGCTACAGCACCCACCGGATCGTCGATATGTAACTTATAATCCAAAAACCATACGCCAAAGACCACCAGCACGCCGGAAACAGCGCCCACAACGATGGAGCCTAACGCGTCGGTGACGTCACAGCCGGCGGTAATGCCCACTAACCCCGCCAGAGAGGCGTTGAGGCACATGGAAACATCGGGCTTTCCGTATTTGACCCAGGTAAAGATCATACACACGACAGTAGCCACCGAGGGAGCGATGGTGGTAGTCAGAAAGATGGAGCCTAACTGTTCCACCGAGGTAGCCGCGGCGCCGTTGAATCCGTACCAGCCAAGCCAGAGAATAAATACTCCCAACGCGCCGATGGTGAGGTTGTGTCCGGGGAAAGCATTGACCTTAGTCACCTTGCCCGATTCATCCCGCACAAACTTTCCGATCCGGGGACCCACCATTTTTGCGCCGATCAAAGCGGTGATACCGCCTACCATATGGATGGCGCAGGAGCCGGCGAAATCATGGAAGCCAAGCTGGGCAAGCCAGCCGCCACCCCAGATCCAGTGGGCTTCAATGGGGTAAATCAGCGCAGAAATAACTGCGGAGTAAACACAGTAGGATAAAAATTTGGTCCGTTCCGCCATAGCGCCGGAAACGATGGTGGCCGTGGTGGCACAAAACACCAGGTTGAAAACAAAGCTGGACCAGTTAAAGCTTTCGTAACTGGTAAAAATATCAAATCCGGGCTTTCCGATGAGCCCGATGAGATCCTCTCCCAGCAGCAGTCCAAAACCGATGAGAATGAACACCACTGTACCAATGCAGAAATCCATCAGATTTTTCATCAGGATGTTTCCGGCATTTTTCGCCCGGGTAAACCCCGTTTCCACCATGGCAAATCCCGCCTGCATCCAGAACACCCATGCGGCGCCGATCAAAAACCATACGCCCCATACTTCCACACCAATTCCTCCTTGACCCTTTCTCTTTGTTCAAACAAAAAGAGCGCTGTAGGAGAAATCTCCTACAGCGCCCTTGCTGTTTATGGGAACAGTATAGTGACATAAGCGGAAAAAGTCAATGGTTTTTTGGAAAAAAATTTCATTTCGGCAGAGTGGATAACAAAAACGGGAGAATATTTTCCCTTTTTTGTGAAAGTTTAAGAATCACTTCCTGCAAAATCCGACGGATCCGTCAGCGCGTCGGCAATGGCCGCAAAAACCGGCGCCGCCGTTTCATTTCCAAAACCGCTGTCTTCCGACAGCACCACCACCACATATTCCGGCGATGCGGCGGGAAAAAAGCCGGCAAACCAGCCATGCTCATACTCCTCCCCGTCTTCTTTATACTGGCCGGTCTGGGCGGTGGCGGTTTTTCCCCCGGCGGTAGTGGTGTTCGGGACCGCTTTGGAGTCCTCGGACACCATGACACAGTAGATCAGATAGCTTTGAATCGCGGCGGCAACGTCGGAGGAGAGGATCTTTTCCCCTGCTGTCTGGCGGTAACGGTTTAAATTTTCCCCGTCATATTCCCCTTCAATCAGCCTTGGCGTCACCCGGTACCCGCCGTTGACCACCGCGCTGAGCATGACCGCGATCTGGACCGGCGTCGCCGTGAGCGCACCCTGTCCAAAGCTGAAATTGGCTACCGCGGCAGGATTGATCATCTCCGATTCCGAGGGAAGGGATCCCGACGCCGAAGAGATCCCTTCACAAAATACTGTCGCCTCTCCGAAGCCAAAGTCCTTCGCCAAAGAAAGCAGGGCGTCTCCCCCAACCGAAAGCCCCAAAGTAATGAAATACGGGTTACATGACTCCTTCAATGCATCCAAAAGATCCATTTCCCCGTGGCCGCTTCGCAGATGACAGCGAAAAATCTGGCCGCTTACATCCAGATATCCGTCGCAAACCACCGTCTCCTCCATTGGATGCCCCGCGTTCAGCCCGGCGGCAGTGGTGACCACCTTAAAGGTGGAACCCACCGCGTAGGCGGAAAACGCCCGATTGATCATCGGGGTATTTTCGGTATCCAAAAGGTCAGTCTCCAGCGTGGAAAGCTGGTAATCAGGAAAGGAAGCGACTCCCTTTAATGCGCCGGTGTAGGGATCCATAACCACGATCGCCCCCTTTTTCAACATCTCTTTGCCGATGGATTCGATTACTGATTGTATATTTTTATCAATCGATAACATAATTCCCGCTTCAGATGGGGTTTCTTCCCGTATTGTTGGCGCAACGCCGCTCATAACTGTCCCCAATCCGTTGACCATAGCGGTCGCCGTTGTTTCACAGCAAAGAGAGGACAGAAAGGAATCGAAAGCGGCTTCCACACCGCTGACCCCATTTCCCTCCCCGTCCAGATAGCCGATCACATGCTGGGCAAGCTGGTCCTCTTGATAGCGGACATCCGTGGTAAAAGGATAGATCCCTTCCCCCTTTGGCGCTGTCAAGGGGTCGTAAAGCAAAAAAGGCTTTCCCGCATGAAACTGGGCCAAAACGCTTTCCCGCCGGGAAATGGGAACGGTTTTCAGCACCTCGGTCACATTGTCCGCCGACGGCAAAATCAAATAAACCGTCTCTTTCGTTTCCGCCACCAGCCGTTCACCGTTACAGTCGTAGATCAGCCCCCGGCTTTGGGACACCGTGAGGGTGTAGGCGGATTGGTTTCCCGCGGCGGTGGAAAGGGCTTCGGAGGAGGAAAGGGTCCCGATGCGGGCAAACAGCGCCACGAACAGGAAACTGTAAATGCAAAAGGAAACCAACATCCTTTTTTGAATCCGTTTTGTATATTTTCCCATAGTATCTCCCTATAGTAAATGGCTTTTCCTTTAGTTTTCCCCATTTTCCATAAAATGATACAGAAAAAAGGCGGAGAAAATTTCTCCGCCTTTTGTTAAGGCAACGGCACAAAGGTCAATTTTGCAATAAAGCATTCCCTTTCCTGCAAAAGCCCTTTTACCATCACGGTATCTCCCTCAAAGTGCCCGAAAAAACGGATCTCCTCTCCCTCTTTGGCTTCGTGGAGATAATTCATTTCGTAATCGGTAACAAAGCGATCCCGATACTCTTTTGGGAGCACATCCAAAATCAAATCGGCATAGGTGGCGTTATGAAGATGGCCGTTGGCGTCCAAATGGGAGTAGAGGACCTTTAACTCCCCTAACGGTTCCCCCTCGTACATCCGAAGGCGCTTACAATTCTCCACGCCGATCTCCTTTTGAAAGAAATTCCCCTCGCCGAAAAACTCCGACGGCCGATGGATCTTTCGTGTCAGGGGGTCCACCGCGATCCAATCGCTGGTGGCGGAAAAGAGAATCTCCCCCTTTTCATTGACCGCCTCGAAATCCCGGACAAAAGCGGCGCCCCGGATCTCTTTTTCCCATGTCCGCATCTCGATCACATCGTACGCCTGAACCGGCTGGAAAAAGCGAATATGAATCTTGGAAACCAAAAAGACAAAGCCCCGTTCCCAAAGCATCTCGTGAGTCAGGCCCCGTTTCCGAAACGCCCAGCCGGCGATCTCGGCAAAATAGGCGTTGGCGGCGGAAAGCTTCAGCCGCTTATGACTGTCACATTGAAAAAACGGGATTTGGTGACCTTCCCGATATACCTTTTCCATCATTACCGGATCTCACTTTTTCCGCCCATATAGGGACGAAGCGCCTCAGGAATCCGCACCGAACCGTCGTCGTTCAAGTTGTTTTCCAAAAAAGCGATAAGCATTCTCGGAGGCGCAACCACCGTATTGTTTAAGGTGTGCGCCAGATATTTTGTCCCGTCAGCGCCGTTGACACGGATCTTTAACCGGCGCGCCTGGGCGTCGCCCAAATTGGAGCAGCTTCCTACCTCGAAGTACTTCTTCTGGCGGGGAGACCATGCTTCTACGTCCACCGATTTCACCTTCAAGTCCGCCAAATCGCCGGAGCAGCATTCCAGCGTCCGTACCGGGATATCCAGGCTCCGGAACAGATCGACGGTATTCTGCCACAGCTTATCGAACCACATAGGGCTGTCCTCGGGCTTGCAGACCACGATCATCTCCTGTTTTTCAAACTGATGGATCCGGTAAACGCCCCGTTCCTCGATGCCGTGGGCGCCTTTTTCCTTGCGGAAACAGGGAGAATAGCTGGTGAGGGTATAAGGAAGCTCCTTTTCCTCCAAAATGGTGTCAATAAATTTTCCGATCATAGAATGCTCCGAGGTGCCGATCAAATAAAGGTCCTCCCCTTCGATCTTATACATCATGGCATCCATCTCGTCAAAGCTCATAACGCCGGTGACCACATTGCTCCGGATCATAAACGGGGGAACGCAATAGGTAAAGCCCCGGTCGATCATAAAATCTCTCGCGTAGGAGATAACGGCGGAATGAAGCCGCGCAATATCCCCCATCAGGTAGTAAAAACCGTTTCCGGCTACCCTTCTGGCGCTGTCCAGATCGATGCCGTGAAGCGCTTCCATAATCTCGGTATGATACGGGATCTCAAAATCCGGAACCACCGGCTCGCCAAAACGCTCCACCTCGACGTTTTCACTGTCGTCCTTGCCGATGGGAACCGACGGGTCGATCATCTGAGGGATCACCATGAGGATCTGTCTGAGCTTCTCCTGAAGCTCCTTTTCCGACGCCTCAAGAGCCTCTAACCGGCTCGCCTGCTCGGCGACCAGCTTTTTCATCTCCTCCGCTTCCTCTTTTTTCCCCTGTGCCATCAGTCCGCCGATGGATTTGGAGACCTGATTGCGTTTGGCGCGAAGGGCATCCGCCTCCTGCTGCGCCGCCCGGCTTTGCCGGTCCAGCTCAATGGCTTCGTCCACTAACGGCAGCTTTTTGTCCTGGAACTTCTTTTTGATGTTTTCTTTGACCAGATCCGGATTTTGACGGATAAATTTCATATCCAGCATAACGTTTCCCTCTTCCTATTTGGTTAATTTTTCCGCAATAGCGGTTAAATCCTCTTTGTTGTAAAAATGGATGGTAAGCGTTCCTTTGCCGCTCTTCCCCACCGTTAATTTCACCTTTCTTCCCAGTTCCTCCTCTAACGCCTTTTCCATCATCAAAAGGTAGGAATCAAAGGTGGCAAATCCCTTGGGATCCTTTTTCTCCGCCTTTTCTCTGGCGGCGCGTTTTTCCACCTCCCGAACCGAAAGGCCCTTATCTGCCGCTTCTTTGGCCACCGCGGTCATTGCCGCGACATCCGAGATCCCCATCAGCGCTCTGGCATGTCCCGCCGAAAGGCGCCCTTCCTCGACAAGAAGGCGGACCTGCTCGGGAAGCTGGAGCAGTCTTAAGGTATTGGCCACCGCGGAACGGGATTTCCCCACCCGTTTGGCGGCCTCCTCCTGGGTCAGGCCGTAGGTTTCCATCAAATCCCGGTATCCGGCCGCTTCCTCTAAGGGGGTGAGATCCTCCCGCTGGAGATTTTCGATCAAAGCCAGCTCCATGACCTCAGCGTCGGTCATCTCCCGCACGGTAGCCGGCACTTCGTCCAGTCCCAGCATCCGGCATGCCCGCCAGCGGCGCTCCCCCGCCACCAACTGATACCGGTCGTCCCCGATCGGACGCACCAGCAACGGTTGGATCAGGCCATGCTCCTTAATGGAATCGGCAAGCTCCGACAGCGCTTCTTCGGAAAAGGCTTTTCGCGGTTGGTTCTTATTGGGCTCGATCGCCGAAAGGCGAAGCAGACGGCTTTGCTCCGAAGAAGGCTCCTCGGGAGCGTTGATCTCAAAAAGCGACCCTAATCCTTTTCCCAATCCCGTTTTTTTCGGCATCAACCGTTCCTCCTTTCCCGTTTGGCTTTTCGTTTTTGCCATTTTAAAAACTCTTTTGCCAGTTCCTCATAGGCTTTGGCGCCTTTGGAATGGCGATCGTAATACATGACCGGCTGTCCGAAGCTGGGCGCCTCGGAAAGACGGACGTTTCTCGGAATGGTGGTCTTATATACCTGATTCGGAAAGTATTTTTTGACCTCCTCTACCACCTGTAGGGTGAGGTTGAGCCGCCCGTCATACATGGTCAGCAGCACCCCCTCCACCCCAATGGATGGATTATAAAGGCGTTTTACCTGCTTAATAGTGGTAAAAAGCTGGGACAAACCCTCCAGCGCGAAGTATTCGCACTGGATGGGGATCAAAACACTGTCCACCGCCGAAAAGGCGTTTAGGGTAATGAGCCCCAAGGAAGGAGGGCAGTCGATCAAAAGGTAATCATACCGGTCCGCCACCGGCGCTATGGCCTGTTTCAGCCGGAAGATCCGGTTTTCCATGGCTACCAGCTCGATCTCCGCGCCCGCCATATCCATACTGGAGGGAATGACCTCCACCCCGGCGAAGGGGGTTTTCTGTATCGTTTCCTGAGCGGAGGCTTCGCCGATAAGGAGATGATAGGCGTTTTTTCCCAAATTCCGCTTATCGATGCCGAAGCCGCTGCTGGCGTTGCCCTGGGGATCCAGGTCGATAAGCAGTACTTTTTTCTTTTGTTCTCCCAAAGCGGCAGCCAAATTGACAGCGGTGGTGGTTTTTCCAACGCCGCCTTTTTGATTGGCCACAGCCACAACGGTACCCATAGCAGGCCTCCTTTTTGGTTTCTTGTCTCAGTATACCACATTTTTCCCTGTTTTAAAAGCCCTTTTGCTGTTTCACGTGAAACAAAAAAATAACCGGAAGGACTTCCTTCCGGTTATTTTCCTTTGTTTGCGGTCACGGGGATCTTTACCACATATTCGATATAATCCCCCCGTTCCCGTTTTTCCGCGGTAGCGTTGATCCCCGCTGTTTTCATCGTGTCCACCGCTTTGTTGATGGTGTTTAGAAAAATACGCACATCCTTTAACATAATGATCTTTCGTTTGGGTGGTTTCGGAATCAGCAGGCGTTTGACATAGGCTTCTGTTTTGGCGACGCTCAAATTTTCCTTGGCGATATGTAAAATAGCTTCCATACGAAGGGAGCCTTCGGGAAGCTGCAAAAGGGCTCTGGCGTGCCGCTCGGTAAGATGGTTTTCGGTGATTGCTTTTTTCTCCGCCTCAGTAAACGCCAAAAGGCGCAGCTTGTTGGCGATGGTAGACTGGGCTTTTCCAAGACGCCTTGCCGCTTCCTCCTGGCTGACCCCCCATTCTACAATAAGGCTGTGAAGGGCCGATGCCTCCTCAAACACCGAAAGGTCCTTGCGCTGGATGTTTTCCAAAATGGCGTACACCGCCGACTGACGGGGACTGGTATCCATAACCACCGCGGGAATGGTCTTTTTTCCTGCCAGCATAGACGCTCTGGTCCTTCGTTCTCCCGAAATCAGTTCATACCGGCCGTTTTGCCCTTTCCGCACCAAAATCGGCTGTAAAACCCCGTTTTCCGAAATGCTGTCGCTTAACGATTGCAGCTCCTTTTCGGAAAACACCTGTCTTGGCTGCGCCGGATTGGGGTCGATCTCGGTTAAGGGCAGCAAAACCACTTTGTTGACTGTCTTTTCTTTTTGCAAAAATCCCGCCATTTGCCATCCTCCTCTCTTTCAAGATCAGTATAGCAAAGGCGGGAAATGATTTCCAGAAATTTCGGTCGCACAAACCGACAGGGTTTTTTCTTTTTACCGGCGAATCAAAGGTTCTTTTTTGATTTTTCCGGCGTTTCTCGGGTATTTTGTCGGGGTGGGTCGATTTTTTCTCAGGACAAGCAGGGTGCGTTTACTTCCATCGGGAAGGGAAAATTCGTTTATCGATTCCACCTCTCCCCCCATCTGCTCAATCGCGTAGCGGCTTTCCAAAAGCTCCGTCTCCATATCCGGACCCTTGAGGGCGACAAACGCCCCTCCTACCCGGACAAAGGGAAGACAATATTCCGAAAGCTCCCTAAGATGGGCCACCGCCCGCGCCGTGGCGCAGTCAAACTGTTCCCGGTATTCTTCCTTTCTTCCCAGCTCCTCCGCCCGGCCATGGATCCGTTCCACCGAAAGGGAGAGTTCCTTCGCCACCGCTTCCAAAAACAAAAGCCGCTTGTTTAAGCTGTCCAACAACGTTACCGACAGATCCCTCCGTGCAAGAGCCAGCGGCACGCCGGGAAATCCGGCGCCGGTACCTACGTCGATCAAACGGCTCCCCTCTTTGGGCGTATAAACCTTAAGGAAAAGGAGACTGTCTAAAAAATGCTTTACCTCCATCCCCTCAGGATCGGTAATGGCAGTTAAATTCATCTTCTGGTTCCATTCCCATAAAAGCGCCCCGTACCGGTCCAAATTCTCGCAAAGCGCCGGATCGGAGGGAAGGCCATACCCGGAAAGCAGTGACTCCATCCTTACAAGATCAATCATCGGTATGCTCCTTTCGTTCCAAAAAGATGAGGAGTGCGGTAATATCCGCGGGGTTAACGCCGGAGATCCGGGACGCCTGTCCTACGTTTTCCGGCTGGACTTTGTTGAGCTTTTCGATCGCCTCTAACCGCAGTCCGTTGACCTTGGTATAATCAAAGGGATACGGGATCTTTTTCCGCTCGATGCGGTGCAGTTCCTCCGCCTGCGCCAGCTGTTTTTTAATATAGCCTTCGTATTTAATGCGCACTTCCACCTGCTCCCCTACCTCGTCGGGCAGATGGGGACGGCCGGGGTCAAAGGGGGCGAGACCTTCATAGGTGAGCTGGGGACGGCGAATCAAATCGGCCAGCTTGACACCGGTGTGGATAGGAACTGTTTCACGTGAAACAAGAAAAGCGTTCAGCTCCTCGGAGGGAGGAATATTCATCTTTCGCACCCGTTCCTCTTCGGTTTTGACCTGCTCCATCTTCTCCAAAAACCGGCGGTACCGTTCCTCGGAAATGAGTCCGATCTCATAACCGATAGGGGTCAGGCGCTCATCGGCGTTGTCCTGGCGCAAAAGAAGGCGAAACTCGCTTCGCGAGGTCATCATCCGGTAGGGATCGGAACAGCCCTTGGTCACCAGATCGTCGATAAGGGTACCAATGTAAGAGCTGGACCGGGGAAGAATCAGCGGCTCTTTTCCCGAAATCTTCCGGGCAGCATTGATGCCGGCGATGAGTCCCTGGGCCGCCGCTTCCTCGTAACCCGAGGTGCCGTTAAACTGGCCGGCGCCGTATAAGCCCTTAATATTGCGGTACTCTAACGAAGCGAACAAGGCGGTGGGATCACAGCAATCGTACTCTATCGCATAGGCGTTACGCATGACCTCCAGATGCTCGAAGCCCTTAATGCTGCGCAAAAACGCCATCTGGACATCTTCGGGCATAGAGGAGGAGATCCCCTGGAGATACATTTCCTCGGTATCCAGACCCATCGGCTCCACAAAAAGCTGGTGCCGCGGCTTATCGGAAAAGCGGACAATCTTGTCCTCGATACTGGGGCAGTACCGGGGGCCAATAGCTTCGATCCGGCCGCCGTAAATGGGAGAACGGTCTAAATTTTCCCGGATGATCCGGTGGGTCTCCCCGTTGGTATAAGCGATATAGCAATCCACCTTATTTTCCAAAGGACCTTTGGTGGTAAAGCTAAAGGGGACGATCTTCTCGTCGCCGCTTTGCTTTTCCAGCACCGAAAAGTCGATGCTCCGGCGGTGGACTCGAGGCGGGGTCCCTGTCTTAAACCGGCGCATGGGAAGGCCCTCTCGCCGCAAGGCGTCAGTCAGCCCTTTGGCGGCAGAGATCCCGTCGGGGCCGCTTTCATAGGAAACCTCCCCCACATGGATCATCCCCCCAAGATAGGTCCCGGTGGCGAGGATACATGCTTTGGTCTGGTAAAGAGCGCCCAATTTGGTGACCACGCCGGTCAGCGTTCCGTCCTCTACCACAATATCCACGATCTCGCTTTGTTTCAGATCCAAATTGGGGATGGATTCCAACAATTTTTTCATGTAGGTATGGTACCGGCGGCGGTCAGTCTGCACCCGAAGGGAATGGACGGCGGGGCCTTTTCCCATGTTCAGCATCCGGCTTTGCAAAAAGGTGGCGTCGGCGGCAATACCCATTACCCCGCCCAGCGCGTCGATCTCCCGCACCAAATGCCCTTTGGCGGTGCCGCCGATAGAGGGATTGCAGGGAAGGTTGGCCAAAGCGTCCAAAGAGAGGGTGAACAAGGCGGTGCGCATTCCCAATCTTGCCGCAGCTACCGCCGCTTCAATGCCCGCGTGACCGGCGCCCACGACGCAGACGTCATACTGATCCATCCAATATCGATTCATACTCGTTCCTACTTTCCAACGCAAAAATGGGAGAAAATCTCTTCTACCACCCGTTCGCTTACCTTTTCTCCGCTCAGTGCCAGCAGCGCATCCAGCGCATTTTCCCCGTCCAGCGCGATAGCGTCCAAAGGAAATCCGTTATCAATGGTGGCGATGGTCTCATCCAGAGCGCCAAGGGCCTGTTTGGCGGCGGAAAGCTGGCGCTCATTAAACAAAAACGCTTCGTTTCCCGTCAGAGAGGTCAGGGATAAGAAGGAAGAGATCGCCTGGGTCAGGGCTTCCTTTCCTGTCCCCTCTTTGGCGGAGATGGAAACCACCAACGGAAAATGCTCCTGGAGCTTTTGGGAAAGAACATCCCGAAGATCGGTTTTGTTCACCACCGCAATAACTGGTAAACCATTTAACTGTTTCCAGAGGGCGTCGTCCTCCTTGGAAAGATCCTCGGAGCCGTCAAACACCGCCAGGATCAGAGAAGCGGTCTCCACCCGCTTTTTCGCCAGCTCCACCCCGATTTGCTCCACCGGGTTATCGGTTTGCCGAAGCCCGGCGGTATCCGCCAGATTCAACGTGAGATTTCCAAGGGAGATGCGCTCCTCCACCACGTCTCTGGTGGTGCCGGGGATATCGGTGACGATGCTTCGTTCCCTTTGGGACAAAAGGTTCATCAAAGTGGATTTTCCCACATTGGGCTTTCCGACGATGACGGTATCGATGCCGTCCCGCAAAAGCTTCCCCTTATCGAAATCCAAAATCAGCGCCGAAAGGGCGTCTCTGGCGGCGCAAAAACCCTCCCGGATCTGGGACAGGGCGAGGGGATCCATATCCTCCTCGGGATAATCCAGATAGGCGGCAATGGAACCGATCACCGAGACAATGCCGTCGGAAATAGATCGGATCTTCCGGTAAAGGGTCCCATCCATGGCGCTTTTAGCGGCCTTGAGGGCGTTTTCATTTTCCGCCTGGATCATATCCAAAACCCCTTCCGCCTGGGTCAGGGTCATTTTCCCGTTTTCAAAAGCCCGTTTGGTAAACTCTCCCGCCTGGGCCAAAACAGCGCCTGCATCCAAAACCAGGCGCAGCACTTTCTTGGTGACGAACAAGCCGCCGTGGCAGGAAAGCTCCACCACATCCTCGCCGGTATAACTATGAGGCGCCAAAAAAACGGTGGCGATCCCTTCGTCCACTTCTTTTTCCCCATCCATCAGCTTTCCGTAAGCTGCCCGGTAACCTTTCATTTTGGAAAGCGGGACACCGGAATGGGGGGAAAAGACCTTTTCCCCCACAGCGATCGCTTCTTTTCCGGATATACGAATGACGCTGATCCCGCCTACCGCCAAAGGTGTCGAGATCGCCGCAATGGTTTTTTCCATCTTTTTCTCCTAAAAATAACGGCGTCCCCTTTTAAGATTCGCTACCAAACAGTACGAACTCAAAGCAGGACGCCGGATACGATCAGATCGTTTCCTGTCTATAACACTTACAGCTCGATCTTGCTGTAAAGCTTAATATTGTCGTTTAATTCCTTCGGTTCCTTATTGGTCTTTTCCGCCGGCGCCGCAGTAGGCTTTCTTTCCTCTCTTGGGCCTCTGGAACGGTTATAGTTTCCCTTCCGGTCATTACGGCGGTATCCGCCCTGCTGTCTCGAAGGCTTGATGACCACCTTCCGGTTGGGCTCTTCGCCGCTGGACTTGGAGTAAACACCCTCGATCTCGGTGACCACCGAATGGATGATCCGG
Organism: uncultured Clostridia bacterium; assembly: GCA_944385915.1. Taxonomy (GTDB): domain Bacteria; phylum Bacillota; class Clostridia; order Oscillospirales; family Ruminococcaceae; genus CALXGT01. The sequence goes on from CALWZB010000077.1 coordinate 50,046, forward strand.
CGCTCGTAGGGATTCATCGGCTCCAGCGCCGCGGGACGTCCCGTTTTCAGCACCTTTTTCGCCATTCTCGCCGCCAGCGCCTTTAACGTCTCCTCCCGTTTTTCCCGGTAATTTCCGGCGTTTAAGGTAAAGCGGATATAGTCGCCCTCCAAACGGTTGGCAACCAGGCAGACCAGGTACTGGATGGCATCCAAGGTCTCGCCCCGTTTTCCGATCACCGAACCGATATCGCTGCCCTCCAAACGGACATGGATAGTCTTATTGGCGCCCTCCATAAAGGTAGCGGTAACACCGCTGGCGCCCATCTGATCAAAGATCTCCCGAAGATAAGCGGACGCCACCTCTACCTTGGGCATCAGCTCCAAAGAAGGCTCTTTCAGCACTTCCTCTTCGGCGGCCAACTTTTCCTCTTTCGCCGGCGCTTCCTCTTTGACCTCTTCTTTTTCCTTTACAACGGGGGCAGGAACCGCCGCTTCCTTAGGCTGTTCCTTACGGGGCTTGGGGGCGGGCTTTTGCGCCGCTTTTACGCTTTCCTCCCGTTTATTCTCCTCTTTTTTGACTTCCTCTTTTTTTACAGGACGCTCCTCTAACGAGAATTCATCATCCTCTACCGTAAGGCGCACTCTCGCGGGCGCTTTGATCTTACCGAAAAACCCTTTTTTGGGATATTGCAGGATTTCAGGGATACCTACGTCTTCTCCGATCCCCATTTCGGCTCTCGCCTTGGCAATGGCTTCTTCAACGGTATTTCCCGTCGCTTCATACTGCCGCATATGGATCCTCCTTTATCTTAAGTCGTTGTCGTTTACCTCTATATACTCTTCGCCGTATTTTTCCGCGTCTCTTCTGCGCGCCTCCGCAAGCCGTCTCCGATTCCGTTCCTTTTCGGAAATGCCTTCCTCATCAATGGGAAGCGCCGTCTTTTTGGGCGTTTTCTCTTCCTCTTCGTCCTCTTCGTCCTTTGATTCTTCCTCTTTGAGTTTTCCGCCCGAAGCCTTTCTCCGTTTTTCCCGTTCCAGGCGTTTTTTCTCCTTTTCCGCCTCCAAAGCAGCCTCATATTCCGCTTTGTATTTGGCAGGGCTGTAAAGTTTGTTCATCAAAATACTTTGGAGCATAGCCAAAAGGTTGGATAAAATCCAGTACAAACCGACGCCGATAGGCACCGAAAAGGTGATCCACACCGACATCAAAGGCATCATATAGATCATGCCTTTCATCATACCCGCGCCCTGGCTTTGGGCCGTTCCGCTCATCTTCATGGAAACATAGCCCGAAAGGAAAGAAGTCAAACCGGACAAAATGGGCACCAAAAGCAAAACATTAAATGCCAAAGTGGGCGTCTGGCCCAGATACAGTCCAAAGAGAGAGTATTTGAAATCGGCGATCATCTGGGTGGTTTCGGTACCGATCACCGAAGCAAAGGTATCAAACTGGCCCCCCTGGATAGCGGAGATGATCTGAAGCTCGATCTGCCGCACAGTCTGTCCCAGGGTATTGGTGACAACATCGCTGGCTAACGCGATGGTCTCCGAATCCAGATGAAGGATATGGGTCAAAGGCTTATATACGACGTCAATAACGCCAAACAGCACCAAAAAGGTCACCAGCAAAGGAAGGCATCCGCTCATAGGATTGAACTGATGCTCCTGGTAAAACTTCGCCATCTCCTCTTGCTGCTTTTGCTTGTTGTTGGCGTATTTTTTCTGGATCTCGTTGATTTTAGGCTGAAATACCGACATCCTTGCCGTGGATTTCTGCTGTTTGATGCTTAAAGGGAAGGTCGCGACCTTTACCAGTACGGTAAACAGAATCAGGGCGACACCGTAATTTTTCACCAGCGAATAAATCGCCCACATAATCCAGCCCAAGGGCCAACCGAGAATTCCCATTTCATTATTCCTTTCAGCAAACTATTTTCTTTTCTTAAAAAAAGTAAATTCTTCCGGGACCGGATCCAAACCTCCAGGAAAAAGAGGATTACACCGCAAGATCCGCTTAATACTCAGATAACCGCCTTTCAGCGCGCCGAAACGCTGCACCGCCTCGTAGGCGTACGCGGAACAGGTAGGATAAAACCGGCAGCACGGCGGCTTCAAACCGGAAAGCACCTTTTGATAAAAAGCGATACACCGCAATAAAAACCATCGGATCATTTGCTTTTCTCTGTTTCTCTTTTTTCTTCATTAGGGGAAAACAGGGCTTTTTCCATCGCCTTGGCGACCTGGGGCATTTTGGCGGAAAGTATCTTTTCCCGGGCAACAAAAACAAAATCCCGATTTCCCATCTCGGAAAGAGGCAAGGTAAAAAACGCCGTCCGCAAAAGCCTTCTCGCCCGGTTTCGCTCCACCGCGTTTCCAAGCTTTTTGGACGCTGTCAAACCGTAACGGACCCCCTCGCGGCGGTTTTTTACCACATAACAGATAAAATAAGGCGAAACACATCGTTTTCCCCGGTAGTAAGCCCGTTTGAATTCCTTATTCAGCGTCAGTGTCCGTACGTTGGGTTTCATATCTTCTCGTTCCGTTTTCCTTTTTTCGGAAAATGAAGGGAAACTGCCCCGCGTTGGTACAGGGCAGTTTCACCATTTCCGGGTTCAGTTCAATCAATAGCTTAATCTGGCTCTGCCTTTTGCCCGTCTCCTGGCTAAGACCTTACGACCATTTCTGGTGCTCATTCTGGCACGAAATCCGTGAACTTTCTGTCTGTGCAGCTTCTTAGGCTGGTAGGTTCTTTTCACAATAGACCCTCCTTTTCCATCTCCGTTTTTAAGCTTTCGCCTTCGCTCTCTGTGCCGTCTCAAACGCCCCTTGATCTCACCCGAAAAAGACGGTAGGCAAGTCCTAAAAATACCGGTAAAAAAGCGAAAACTCTCAATTTAGTATTATATTGAAGGAACCCCTTTTTGTCAACTCTTTTTTTGTAAATTTCATAGAGAGGGTAAAATTTCGCCTTTCTTTTCCTCCATTTTCTTTTCCACTTTTTAATGGGGAAAACTTGAAATCCATATCCCTTTGTGTTATATTTATAAAGGTATGGTTTGCAAATAAAAGGTTTTCCTTTTTTCCTTCCGGAGAGGATACGGGAAAAAGGCTTTTTATATTTAAGGAGGACTCGCATTGAATTCATTTATGGAAGTACTGGAATATGTCAAGGAATATTTTCTCGAAAAGGTGCGCAATAACGAGCTTTCCCAGACGGCTTACAACTGCTGGATCAAGGATTTGGAGCCGATCCGCCTGGAAAACGATACGGCGGTAATCGCGGTGCGGACCAATTTTCATAAAAAGATCCTTTTGAGCCAGTACGAAAGCCGTCTGCTCGAGGCTTTTGAAGCGGTTTTGGGGTTTCCGGTGAAAGTTGAGATCATCGCCACCGAAAACCTTTCGGGAGAAGAGGATAAAGACATTTTAAAACCCACCTACGCGCCAAAAGAGGTGTCGGTAGAGGAGCCCTCCTTCCAAAGCGGGGATTTTATCGACGACCGGTATGAATACACCTTCCAAAACTTCGTTGTGGGAAGCAAAAACGAATTTGCCTACACCGCCTGTAAATCGGTGGCCACCTCGTCCACCGTCAAGACCTACAATCCCCTTTTCATTTACGGCCCCTCGGGACTGGGAAAAACCCATCTTCTGATGGCCATCAAATACGAGGTCAAACAGCGAAACCCGGAAATGAATATCGTTTACACCAACAGCGAAACCTTTACCAACGACCTGATCTATGCTTTGGGCAACAAGGGGATCGACGATTTTCATTTGAAGTACCGCCACGCCGATTTCTTTTTGATCGACGATATCCAGTTCCTTTCGGGAAAGGAACGGTCCCAGGAGGAATTTTTCCACACCTTCAACGAGCTGTATCTTTCGGGAAAACAGATCGTCATCACCTCCGACCGGCCCCCCAAGGATATCAACATCATCGAAGAGCGGTTAAAAAACCGGTTTGAATCGGGGCTTTTGGCGGACATCTCCTATCCGGATACCGAAACCAGGATCGCCATCATCAAACGGAAAGCGGAATTTTTACAGATCGACATTCCCGACGACATCGTCAATTTTATGGCCAACAAGCTGAAACGAAACATCCGTCAGCTGGAAGGCGCCGTCAAAAAAATGAAGGTCTACAAGCTTCTTTCCGGCTCCAATCCCAATATGAGCGTGGCGCAAAACGTCATCAAGGAGATTTTAAACGAAAACCAGCCGGTGGACATCACCATCGACAAGATCATCGAAGAGGTGGCCAAAACCTACAACGTTTCTTCTGAAGACATCCGCTCCAAAAAACGGACGGGACCGGTGTCCGCGGCGAGACAAACCGCCATTTATGTCACCAGAGAGATCACCCAGATCTCCATGAAACAGATCGGCCAGGAATTTGGAAACCGGGACCACACCACGATCGTGTACGCCTTAAAGCAGGTGGAGCAGCTGATGAAAACCAACGCCCATGAAAAGGGGATCATCGAGGATATTATCAAAAACATCAAGAACCGATAATTTTCCCCAAAGTTTTTCTTTTCCTTTCCCCGTTTCCCTCCTTTTGCCCCGAAGGATTTTGCTTTCTTTTCTCTTTTCCCCTTTTCCTTCCTTTTTTCCATTTCTTTTCCAAAAGAGAAAAACCGGGACAAACCCTTTAACGGCGGGCAAAAAAGAAGTGGTTTCCACTTTTTCCCTCCCCCTATTACTACTACTAAATAATTATAATATTCTATTCTCTATATATAGAACCAAAGAAAGGATATGCGGTATGAAATTTGTCTGTGACAAGGGGATATTATCCGAAGCAGTAAACAGCGTCTCTCCCGCGGTGGCGCAAAAATCCTCCCTGATGGCGCTGGAATGCGTTTTGCTGCGCTTACAAAACGATACCCTTACAGTGATCGGCTACAATCTGGAATTAGGGATCACCAAGGAGATCCCGGTCCGCGGTTTTGAAGAAGGGCAGGTCATCGTCAACGCGAGACTGTTCGGCGAGATCATCAACCGGATGCCCCAGGGAGAATTGCAGTTTACCATTGACGAAAAGCTTTTAATGGTGATCAAGGGAGGCGACGCCCAGTTTACCATTTTAGGCATGAACGCCGAAGAATATCCCGAGATCCCCTCTTTGACCGAGGAAAGCTCTCTTTCCCTTTCGGTACCTCTCCTTCGGGATATGATCTCCCAGACTTTATTTGCTGTTTCCCAGGACACCGCCACTCCGGTGCTCACCGGCGTTTTGTTTGAGACGAAAGAACAAAACCTCTATCTGGTGTCGGTAGACGGAAGACGTCTTGCCTTGCGGAAAGAGCCGGTGGAGGTCAGCGAGGATATCCGCTTTATTGTTCCGGGCAAGACCCTCTCCGAGCTTTTAAAGCTCACCTCCCGGTTCAACGACGAGGAGGAGATGATTTGGATCCGGGCGGGAAAACGGCATATCGCCTTTGAATGTGCCGGCTATCGGATGATCTCCAGACTGTTGGAGGGAGATTTTATCGACTACGACAACGCCATTCCCAAAAGCTATACTGTTTCAGTCAAGGTGAATGTAAGGGAGATGGTGGAAAGCATCAACCGGGCGTCCATTTTGATCAGCGACAAGGTCAAAAATCCCATTCGCACCGTTTTCGAGGACAATACCGCTCATCTTTCATGCGAGACCTCTATGGGAAAGGTCAGCGATTCCATTTTGGTGGAGCTGACGGGAGGCCCTCTCAAGGTGGGTTACAACAACCGCTACATGACGGATGCTTTGAAAGCCACCGGCCGGGATCAGGTTATTTTACAGATGTCCTCCCCTGTTTCCCCCATTCGGATCGTTCCGTTAGAGGGAGACGACTTTATTTTCTTAGTAATGCCTATGAGGTTGAAAGACGATGATTAAAGAAATTATATTAAAGACCCCGTTTATCAAATTAGACCAGCTTTTAAAGTACGCCGGCTGTGCCCAGACCGGAGGGCATGCCAAGGTCCTTATTTCCGAGGGCGGCGTTAAAGTCAACGGGCAGACCTGTACCCAAAGGGGAAAAAAGATCTTTTCCGGAGACCGGGTCTCGGTGGACGGCGACGAGCTTTTGATCCAGTGATATGAACATTCGTCGCCTTTCTCTTTGCTCCTTTCGGAATATATCCGAGGCAAAGCTGGACTTTGGACCGGGGATCTATGTGATCTATGGCAACAACGCCCAGGGAAAGACCAACCTTTTGGAGAGCATCTATCTTTGCAGCGGGAACAAAAGCTTTCGCGGCGCCAGGGAAAAGGAAATGACCATGTTCTCCTCGGACCGGTTCGAGATCCGGTTATGCTTTGCTGACCGGCAAAGGGAACAGGAGATCGTCTATCAGGGCGGGGAAAAGCGAAGGATCACATTGAATCACGTCCCCCTCTCCTCCCCCTCGGCGCTGTTTGGAGTATTTTCGGCGGTGGTGTTCCATCCCGAGGATCTTTCCCTCGTCAAGGAGGGTCCCAAGCTTCGGCGGGAGTTTTTGGATACTGCCATCAGCAAGATAAAGCCCATCTACCAAAGCTATCTTTCCCAGTATCAGGATATCCTGGAACAGAGAAACGCCCTTTTGAAGACGATAAGGGAGACGGGAAAGGGAAAGGATCTCCTCTCCCTTTGGGATGAGCCCCTCGCCAAGGCGGGCACCGCCATTTCCCTTCTTCGAAAGGACTATCTTCATAAGCTCAACGGGGAAGCCAAAGGGATCTACAGCGGATTTACCGAGCAAAAGGAATCCTTTTCGCTTTCCTACCTTTCGTCGGCATTTTCTTTTACCGATGAGGACACCGTTTATTCCGATGCTCTGATTTCCCGGTATCAGAAAGCCCTTTCCGATTCTCTCGAAGAGGATATTCGCTTAAAATATACCACTGTGGGGATCCATCGGGATGATTTTGATCTTCTGATCGACGGTCTTCCTGCCAAAACCTACGGCTCCCAGGGACAGCAGCGCAGCGCTGCCGTCACCTTAAAGCTTTCTGAGGCGAAGCTTCTTTGCAAGATCACCGGAGAGGATCCGGTGATCCTTTTGGACGATGTGATGAGTGAATTAGACCAAACCCGTCAAGACTATATTTTAAACCAGATCCAAAATTTTCAAGTTTTGATCACATGCTGTGACGAAAAGGATTTTCGTTCCCTTCAGTACGGAAAAAAGATCCGGGTCGAAGGGGGAAAATTTTACGAGGAGTAGTTAAATATCATGATTATACATATCGGAAACGATATTATCCTGCATGAAGAGGAAATCATTGGTATTTTTGATTTGGAAAACAGCTCCATCTCCAAATTTACCAAAGAGTACCTCCGTAAAAAGCAGCAGGAAAACCAGGTCATTTCGGTGACAAGGGAGCTGCCCAAGTCCTTTGTCGTGACCGTAAATCACAAAAAAGAGAGCGTTTATCTTTCCCAGCTCGCCCCTTCCACCCTGAAAAAACGGAGCGACGGTAAATACAGTAAGTAATATATCTTAATTTTTATACGATTTAGAAAAATGGAGGCAGCTATGGCGGAACGCAAACCCAATGAACAACATTATGACGAAAGTCAGATCCAGGTACTGGAAGGCTTGGAGGCGGTAAGAAAAAGACCGGGCATGTACATTGGCTCTACCGGTCCTGCCGGATTGCATCATCTGGTGTATGAGATCGTGGACAATGCTATTGACGAAGCGCTGGCGGGGTACTGCGACCGGATCACGGTAGATATCCTTCCGGGAAACACCATCCGCGTAGAGGATAACGGACGGGGCATCCCCGTAGGGATCCATCCTAAGGAAGGCATTTCCGCCGCGACGGTGGCGTACACCATTTTACACGCGGGAGGAAAATTCGGCGGCGGAGGGTATAAGGTCGCGGGAGGTCTCCATGGCGTGGGCGCATCGGTGGTCAATGCGTTAAGCTCCTCTTTGGATCTTACCGTCTATAACGGTGAGCATATCTATTTCCAGCATTTCTATCACGGGGGAAAATACGATGAGCCGTTAAAAGAGATCGGCGATACCGACCACACCGGTACGGTGGTGTCCTTTTGCCCCGATGACACCATTTTCGAAACCATTGAATTTCAATATGAGGTGCTTCAGGACCGCCTTCGGGAGCAGGCATTTTTAAACGCCGGCATTCGGATCATTCTTACCGATCAGCGGGATCCCCAAAACATCATTTCCGACGATTTTTACTACGAGGGAGGGATCCGCTCCTTTGTCACCCATCTCAACAAGAGCAAAACGCCTATCCATGACGAGCCTATCTATCTCTACAAAGAGGAAAACGACTGTATTGCTGAGGTGGCGTTCCAGTATAACGACGGATTTTACGAGAATATCAAGTCCTTTGCCAACAACATCCACACCATCGACGGCGGCACCCATGAAACAGGATTCAAAAACGCCCTCACCAAGGTATTTAACGATTACGGAAGGCGGTATAAGCTTTTAAGGGATTCCGACGCCAACCTTTTGGGTGAGGACGTCAGAGAAGGGATCACCGCCATCATCAGCGTCAAGCTTCCCGACTGTGAGTTCGAAGGACAGACCAAGGGAAAGCTTGGAAATACCGAAGCGCGGGCGCTGGTTGACGGTCTGGTCACCGAGGGGCTTGGCACCTATTTCGAAGAAAACCCGGCGGTCGCCAAGGTCATCTTTGAAAAAGCCACCAGTGCCCAGCGGGCAAGAGAGGCGGCAAGACGCGCCAGAGAAACCGCCAGAAGAAAGTCGGCGTTAGAGGCAGGAGGCCTTCCAGGCAAGCTTGCGGACTGTTCTTCAAAGGACGTTTCCAAAACCGAGATCTTTATCGTCGAGGGAGATTCCGCCGGCGGCTCCGCCAAAAGCGGACGGGACCGGAACACCCAGGCGATCTTACCTCTTTGGGGCAAGATGTTAAACGTGGAAAAAGCGCGGATCGATAAGGTCTATACCAACGAAAAGCTCCTTCCTGTGGTGGCGGCGTTAGGCTGCGGTATTGGAGATGAACTGGACGTTACCAAGGTCCGGTACGGAAAGGTCATTATTATGGCGGATGCGGATGTGGACGGAAGCCATATCCGAACCCTGCTTTTGACCTTCTTTTTCCGGTATATGCGGCCTTTGATCGAGGAGGGGCATATCTATTTTGCTCAGCCTCCTCTCTTCAAGGTGTTCCGGGGCAAACGGGTCCGTTACGCCTTTACCCCCGAAGAACGGGACCGGTACGCGGCGGAGCTTGCGGGAGAAGGAAACGCAAAGGTGGATATCCAGCGGTACAAAGGTCTTGGTGAGATGAATCCCGAGCAGCTTTGGGAGACCACCATGGATCCGGAAAACCGGACCATTATCCAGGTGACCTTGGAGGATGCCCAAAAGGCCGATGAGACCTTTTCCATGCTCATGGGCGACAAGGTGGAGCCGAGAAAGGAATTTATCGAGCGCAACGCCCATTTTGTCCAGAATCTTGACGTATAAGGGGAAGCATATGAAACAACAAACAAATTCCAATCCCAATTCTCTGGATCCTTCTGCGCAGCCTTTTAGCGAGGAAAAAAAGGAGGTATCCCTTCCGGAAAGCGTAACGGTGGAGGAATACGCCGTCAGCGAGCCTCAGGTGGACGTATCGGATTCCAGCGGAGAATATGAAAAGCGTATCGACATCGAATACAGCTTTACCGGCGAGGAGGTCGCCGTGGCGCTGAAGGTGTTCCAGAAAAAGATGATCTTTAAGAAAAACCTCATCTATACGGTGGTTTTACTCTTTTTGGAGGTTTTGTATCTCCAGGCGCTGATCAAAGACCCGGATTACTTTGCGGGGAAGCTGATGGCGTGTCTTTGTATCATTGTGATCGCTTTTTTGTGGTACATGCCGTGGCAGCATATCCGGAGAGTGGCCAAAGCCACCGACAGTATCGATCAAAGCTATCATATTGCCGTTACGGAAAAGGGGTTTATTACCAATAACAACGGAAAAGAGTACTTGATTGACTATAACGCCGAAAAAACAAGCGTTGTGGAAACGGTGGATTTGTTTGTGGTCACCATCAGCAAGGAGCGCTGCTTTGCCATCCCCAAACGGTATATCGACCCTTCGAAACTCGATGAGGTCCGGGAATTGATGAAAGTGGGCTTAAAGGAAAAGTACCAGGTTGCCAAAGAAAAATAAAGCGGCGGTAAAGGAGTAACTATGAATCAGGAGCAGGAAAACAACAAGATCCCGGAGGGGACCAAAATACTGTCTGTGGATATCGAAAAGGAGATGAGAAAGTCCTTTCTCGATTATTCCATGTCGGTAATCGTATCCAGAGCCCTCCCCGATGTGCGGGACGGTTTAAAACCGGTTCACCGTCGGATTTTATATACCATGTACGATAATGGGCTGTACCCCGAACGGGCGTACCGGAAATGCGCCGATACGGTGGGAAGCGTTTTGGGTAGCTACCATCCCCACGGCGACGCCAGCGTTTATGACGCGTTAGTGCGTCTCGCCCAGGACTTTTCCCTTCGCTATCCGTTGGTGGACGGCCAGGGAAACTTCGGTAACATCGACGGGGACCCCCCTGCCGCATACCGGTATACCGAAGCCAAGATGAGCAGGATCGCTATGTCCATGCTCACCGATATCGACAAAAATACCGTGGATTTTGTCCCCAACTACGACGACCGGTTAAAGGAGCCTGCGGTTTTGCCCTCCCGGTTTCCAAACCTTTTGGTCAACGGCGTCACCGGTATCGCGGTAGGTATGGCCACCAATATCCCTCCCCACAACCTGAGGGAGGTTATCAACGCCATTATTGCCCTTATCAACGATCCGGACAAGAGCTTTGAAGAGCTGATGGAATATATCAAAGGGCCGGATTTCCCTACCGGCGGTATCATTATGGGCCGAAGCGGTATTCGCTCCGCCTACGCCACCGGAAAAGGAAAGATCACCCTTCGGGCGAGAGCCGAGATCGAAGAGGACAGCAAGGGGAAAGCCTCTATTGTGGTGACCGAGATCCCCTATATGGTGCGGAAAACCGCCATTATTGAAGGTATCGCCAATCTGGTGAAGCAAAAGCGCATCGACGGCATCTCCTTTATCCGGGATGAATCGGACAGAGAGGGTATGCGTCTGGTGCTGGAATTAAAGCGGGACGCGGTGCCCCAGATCGTTTTGAATCAGCTTTACCGCTTCTCCTCCTTACAGGAGACGGTGGGCGTCATTATGCTGGCGCTGGTGGACGGACGGCCAAAAGTGCTCACCTTAAAGGAGATGCTCCAGCATTACATTGACTTCCAGGGAGAAGTCATCACCCGCCGGACCCAGTTCGACCTCAAAAAGGCGAAGGACCGCGCCCATATTTTAGAGGGCCTCAAGCGGGCGGTGGATATTGTAGATGAATTGATCGCCGTGATCCGGGGATGCAAGGGCGGCCGCGCGGAAGCCAAAGCCGCTATTATGGAGACCTTCGGCTTTGACGATGTCCAGGCATCCGCCATTATCGCCTTCCAGTTAGGCCAGCTTGCAGGACTGGAGATCTTAAAGATCGAGACCGAGTTAAACGAGCTGTTGGAGAAGATCAAGGAATACGAGCGGATCTTATCCGATTACAGCTTAGTGATGGAAATTTTGGAAAAAGAGCTTTCCGAGATCCGGGACAAGTACGGCGACGACCGCCGCACCGAGATCCAGACAGTGAGCGGCGAAGTGGATATCGAGGATCTTATCCCGGTGGAAGACTGCGTGGTGACGCTGACCCATTTCGGATATGTCAAACGCCAGCCCGCCGACGTCTATAAGATCCAGCGCCGGGGCGGCAAAGGCGTTTCCGCTATGAAACAGCGGGAGGAGGACTTTGTAGAGGAGGTCTTTATCTCCTCCACCCACGATAACCTCCTTTTCTTTACCAGCAAAGGCCGGGTGTTCAAGCTTAAATGTTACGAGATCCCCGAGGGAAGCAAGGCGTCCAAAGGCGCCAATATCATCAATTTCTTAGCGCTGGAAAAAGACGAGAAGATCTCCGGCGTGCTTCCGGTATCGGATTTTACCGAAGACCGTTACCTTGTGATGATTACCGAAAATGGTATCATCAAACGGACCACCCTTTCCGCTTACCAGAATGTGCGGAAAAAGGGCCTTATCGCTTTGGGATTGAGAGAGGGAGACGCCCTTACCCGGGTCGCTTTGACCGACGGCAAGGCGGAGCTTTTGGTGGCCACCAGACTGGGTATGGCCATCCGGTTTGACGAAAACCAGATCCGGCCTATGTCCCGTACCGCCTCCGGTGTCAAGGCCATTGACTTAAAAGACGAAGACCGGGTGGTGGGCATGGAGGAATTAAAGCCCGGTATGTCGGTGATGACGGTGACCGATCAAGGTCAGGGACGGCGTACGCTGGCTTCCGATTACCCCCTGCAAAGCCGCAACGGAAAAGGAAAGATCAACTATAAAGTGAGCGGGAAAAAGGGATATGTCTGCGGCATCAAGGCGGTCAACGAGGACGACGACCTCATTTTGATCTCCAACGAGGGAGTCATTATCCGCATTGCCGTAAACGAGGTCAACGTGATGTCCCGTTACGCTTCCGGCGTTCGGGTGATGCGCCTTTCTGAAAACGACCGGGTGGTTTCCTTTGCCCGGGCTGACCATTCCGAAGAAGAGGTGGAGCATCTCCCCGATGAACCGGCGGAGGAGACGGATCCTTCCGAGGAAAATGCGGTGGAAATGGAGGAGGATGAAGATTGATCTATCAATATACCTTTTCCTTTCCCGGATTTTTTGATATGACGGCGGTTTGTAACGAAGAGGCGATCACCCATCTGCTTTTTGACGGCGCTATCGACGCTCCGGTCAAAAAAACGCCGCTCCTTTTGGAATGTGAGCGCCAGTTAGAGGAATATTTTTCCGGAAAGCGCGCCGTCTTTACCCTTCCCCTCGACCCCAAAGGCACCCCTTTTCAAAGACAGGTCTGGCAGGCGCTTTTGACGATCCCTTACGGGGAAACGAGAAGCTACGGACAGATCGCAAAACAGGTAGGGAGAGAGAAAGCGGCGCGGGCGGTAGGCGGCGCCAACCACAATAACCCCATCTCCATTTTGATCCCCTGTCACCGGGTGATCGGCGCCGACGGCACGCTGTGGGGCTACGGCGGCGGTTTGGACAAAAAGAAAGCCCTTTTGGATCTGGAGCAAAAATATCGGGCAGGATTGACTTTGGGAGGATGCCATGAATAAGGAACTGTTACAGAAAAATTTTGAAGACAGAGGCTTTACGGTGCGGTTTTTTGAGACGGGAGCGGAGGCGAAAGAGTATCTCTGCTCCAAATTGACCGCCCGTTCCATTGGATTTGGCGGCAGTGTCACTTTAAAAGAGCTTGGCCTTTACGAGGCTCTCTCCGAAAAAAACGAGGTAGTATGGCACCATCGGATCTGGGGAGACGAGATCAAGGACCTCGCAAGTCACGCGAAAATCTATCTCACCAGCGCCAACGCGGTGGCGGAAACCGGCCAGATCGTCAACATCGACGGGGCGGGAAACCGTCTGGCCATGACCTTATGGGGACCGGAGCAGGTCTACTATCTGGTGGGAAAAAATAAGATCGTCCCCGATCTTTCCGCCGCGCTGGATCGGGCGAAGAATGTAGCGACCCCGAAAAACGCTTACCGGCTGGGCGCTAAAACCCCCTGCGGCGTCAAGGGCGACCGGTGTTACCAATGTTCGAGCAAGGAAAAGCTTTGCCGTCTGACGCTGATCATGGACGGCGCGCCCCATACCCCTTCTGAGATCCTTTTTATCAACGAGGAGCTTGGCTATTAGAAAAAAGCCTGTCCTTTTTTGTCCCATTTTTCCTTTTTTCGTCTGAAAGAGGCGACGTCTGAATATACTGAAACAAAAAGTATACGGAGGCGGCGCATATGAAAAACCGAAGAGTGGGAAAATTGATCGCCCTGTTTTTGGGTGTGTTTGTAACGGTGTTTTGCTGTACCCTTTTTGAGGGACAGAGTCTTCCTGTTTTTTCCGAAACCGAGGAGGAGAAGGGAGAGGTTTCTCTTTTGATCCTCTCCTACGGGGATATCAGCCCCACCGAAAGCAGCAAGACGGTGGTTTCTCTGGATACCCTTAAAGAGGATGTGGCGTTTCTTTCCGACGCGGGGTATGTCTTTGTCAACAGCGAGGATCTCATCGCCTATAAGCAGGGGCGGACCACCCTCCCCGAAAAGGCGGTCTGGCTTACCTTTGATGACGGCTTTGAAAGCGTTTACACCTTAGTGTATCCCTTTTTCCAGGAACAGGGGATCAAGGGGGATGTGTTTGTGGTGGGAAGCTACAGCGATCTGTACTCGGGGAACCTTTCGGAGAAAGACGGCGGCTACCTTTCGTACACCCAGCTCAAAGAGCTTTCCGACAGCGGTTTGTTCCAGATCGGCAACCACACCTACGCCCTGCACGAGAAAAAAGGGATCGATGGAAGAAAAGGGGTCAAACAGCTTCGGGGAGAAGATGACGAAAGCTACCGGAAAATGCTGATGGAGGATGTTTTGACCCTGCAAAATCGACTGAACGAGACCATCTATAAGGACAGCCGGGTCTTTTCTTATCCCTTCGGCGAATACACCACCTTCAGCGAAGAGATCCTTCGGGATGATTTGGGATTTCTGATCACTTTGACTTACGACAAGGGGATCAATTCCCTAAGCGAAGGAAGCTCTCTGTTCGGGCTTTGCCGGTATCAGCGGGACGGGAGAAAAGATACCGAGGATTATTTTAAAAAGATCGTATAGTTATCAACAGTTTAAGGAGACGTGTGTGGAAAACTTGACCAATCTTTCGGTGATCCGGGATTTGTGCGAACGGTACCAATTTTCCTTTTCCAAGGGCTTGGGACAGAATTTTCTCACCAATCCCGGGATCTGTCCGAAAATGGCGGACCTTTGCGGTGTGGGAAAAGATAGCGGCGTCATTGAGATCGGCGCCGGCTTTGGGGTTTTGACCAACGAGCTGGCGAAACGGGCGAAAAAGGTAGTGGTGATCGAAATCGACCACCGCCTGCTCCCTGTATTGAACGAAACCCTTTCGGAACATGAAAACGTAAAGGTGATCTTAGGGGATGTGATGAAGGTAGACCTTCTTCGGATCATCGAAGAGGAGTTTTTTGGCATGGATGTTTTTTTGTGCGCCAATCTCCCCTACTACCTCACCTCTCCCATTTTGATGCGGCTTTTGGAACAGCGCCTCCCGCTGAGCGCGGTGACCGTCATGGTCCAAAAGGAGGCGGCAAAACGGCTGACGGCGAAAATGCCCTCCAAGGAGGCGGGCGCCGTGACCGCAGCAGTGCGCTATTACAGCGACCCTGCGCTTCTTTTCCAGGTGAACCGGGGAAGCTTTACCCCGTCTCCAAAGGTGGATTCCGCCGTGATCCGGCTTTCGGTCAAAAAGAAACTGCCCTTGACGGAAAAAGAGGAGGAACGGTTGTTTTTTTTGATCCGAAAAGCATATAATAATCGGAGAAAGACGTTAGTGAATACCCTTTCGCTTCGGGAGACCAAGGAGGAGACCGCTTCGCTTTTAACAAGCCTTGGGATCTCCGCTACCGCAAGACCAGAGGAGCTGTCCTTGGAAAACTGGCTTTCCCTAGCGAAATTAGCGTGACAAAAAGGGTATCGGGAGGAAATTTTAAAAAAAGTGTTGACAAATGGCAGACACTATGCTAAAATAACTCTCGTTCCACCATCGTCTGTCTATGAGGGAACTGTAAACGGCGGTATAGCTCAGCTGGCTAGAGCATTCGGTTCATACCCGAAAGGTCGTGGGTTCAAGTCCAACTGCCGCTACCAACCGGCCCGTTGGTCAAGAGGTTAAGACACCGCCCTTTCACGGCGGTATCGCGAGTTCGATTCTCGCACGGGTCACCAAAAACGGTTCTGTCGAAACGATAGAACCGTTTTTCTTTTCTCTTTTTTGCGAAATAACAACGGCAAACATAGAAGGGAAGCTATATGAACGATTTTTCTTCGCTCCGGGAGCGTTATCCCCTCTTTTTATACCGGGATTATACCATTGGGGAAACAGAAACGGAAATCACCTTTTCCTATCATTTTTCGGTGCCGGGACTTTCGGATTTTCACCCCGGCTGGAGACTTCAAAAAAACGGACGGGAAACGCTGAAAACCGACTCCCCACTCTTTCGGAAGCTGGTATTTTCTCTGGGAATGGTAGAGCTTATCAGCTATTGGAAGATCGCCTGCCCCAAAGAGGTAAAGGTCTGCTGCGGCGCTTTGACCAAAGACCAGGTCTCCTGGTGGAAAAAGCAGTATTTCTACGGCTTGGGAGAGTTTTTTTACCGCAACGGCATAAAAACCGATGAGGAAAGCTTTATGGAGCTTACCGGCGAAGGGGAGACCCTGGATACCAAACCCCTTTCCCATCTTCGCGGGGCGCTGATTCCCATAGGCGGCGGGAAGGATTCCATCGTGACGCTGGATCTGTTAAAGGATTTTGCCGGGGAAAACGACTGTTATCTTTTGAATCCCCGGGGAGCCATGACCGGTACCGCCGAGGCGTTCGGCTTTTTTTCCGACCGCCAGATCTCGCCTTTGCGTACACTGGACCCCAATATGCTTCGCCTGAACAAAGAGGGCTTTTTAAACGGCCATACCCCCTTTTCCGCCATTTTGGCGTTCAGCGGCCTTTTGTTTTGCGCTTTGTACGGAAAGGCATGTCTTATCCTTTCCAACGAGGGCAGCGCCAACGAAGCTACCGTCGGGGGAAGCGAAGTCAACCACCAGTATTCCAAGAGCTTTCAGTTTGAAAAGGATTTTTGCGACTACGAAAAGGCCTATCTCGGTACCGGGATCCAGTATTTCAGCCTGTTGAGACCGTGGAGCGAGCTTCAGATCGCCCGGCATTTTGCCACTTTGCCCAAGCTGTTTTCGGTGTTCAAAAGCTGCAACGCGGGAAGTAAAACCGATCGCTGGTGCGGCTACTGTTCCAAATGCCTTTTCGTTTTTATCATCCTTTCCCCTTTTCTTTCTACTAAAGCCCTGCTTAATATTTTTCAAAGAAATCTTTTGGAGGATGAAACCCTTCTCACCGATTTTGAGGGATTGGTGGGGTTGCTTCCCGAAAAGCCTTTTGAGTGTGTGGGAAGCATTGACGAGATTAATACCGCCATCTGTCTTGCGATAGGGCGGATGAAACGGGAGGGGGAACCTCTTCCGAAGCTGTATCAAAAGTATATTTCAACGGAATTATACCATCAGTATTCCCGGCGGTCCAACCCGTATCCCCATGCTTTTCAAGAGGAGCATTTGATCCCGGAAAAATATCTTTCGGCGATCAAAGAGGCTACCCGGCGGGAAATCTGGTAGGAGGGTCAAAATGGAACGACTCATTCGTTTTTTAGAGGATAAAAACATTCTGGTTTTAGGATATGGACGGGAAGGAAAAGCGACCTGTCAGTGGATCCAAAAGCATTTGCCGGGAAAGGAGATCACCGTGGCGGACCTTTCCCCTCAGCAGTTAGAGGGAGAAAATCTTCGCGGCATTTTTGGCGAGGAGTACCAAAAGACCCTTTTGGACTATGATCTCATCATCAAAAGCCCGGGGATCGTGCTGGAAAATAAAAGCAAAGAGGTTATCAGCCGGATCACCTCCCAAACCGAGCTGTTTTTGTCTTTATTTCGCAATCAGGTGATCGGCATCACCGGCACCAAGGGCAAAAGCACCACCTCGGCGCTTACAGCCCATATTTTTAGGGAAAGCGGTTTCGACACCCTGCTTTTGGGGAATATCGGCATTCCCGCTTTCAGCAAAATGGATGAGATCCACGAGGATACGGTGATCGTCTATGAGCTTTCCTGCCATCAGCTGGAGTATACCAGGATCTCGCCTCATATCGGCGTGCTTTTGAATCTGTATGAGGAGCATCTCGACCATTACGGGACTTTCGAAAATTATAAAAACGCCAAAGCAAACCTTTATCGGAATCAAAAGGAGGGGGACTATCTTTTCTGCTTTGAGGAATGCCTTCCGAAGAAAAATGAAACCAGAGCGACGGTGATCCCCTTTGGACCTCATGGCATCCTTCAAATCGAGGAGGATGAGGTGTCCTATCGACGGACCACTTTGATGATCGGAGAGGCGGAAACGCATCTCAAGGGGAGACACAACCTCAACAACATTGGCGTTGCGTACGCCCTCGCCAAGGAGTACGGCATTTCCGACGAGGATTTTCTAAAGGGCCTTTCTACCTTCGCGCCCCTTCCCCACCGTCTCCAGGATATTGGCACCTACGATGGGATCACCTATTACGACGACTCCATCTCCACCATTGGTCAGACTGCCATCCGGGCGATGCAGGCGCTACAAAACGTGGGCAGCGTCTTGATCGGCGGCATGGAACGGGGGATCGATTACAGCGATCTGGAGGAATACTTTTTTGAAAGCGACGTACCTGTCTGGATCTTTATGCCCGACAGCGGACACCGCATCGCCGAGGAACTGAGCAAAAAAAGAGACCGCGCGCCGCAAAAGGAGATCTTTTTGGCGAAGGATCTCAAAGACGCCGTCAGGATCGCCAAGGAAAAAACCGAAAAAGGCACCATCTGCCTTCTTTCTCCCGCTGCCGCCAGCTATGGCTTTTTCAAGGATTTTGAACAGCGCGGAGACGCGTTTGCCCGGTATGTCCGGGGGGAAGAATGATCTGTTTTTCACCGCTCCTTCGGGGGCGGTTTTGTTTTGCGGGAAGGTGCATACTTTTTTGGTGGTTTCCTATACTGAAAGGGAAAAGGGTTTTGCGTAGCTTGACAGATATCCAAAAAGAAGGTACAATAGCCTTAACATCGGCAAGTTTTGCCATTTGTCCGGCTCAAAGGGGTTATCCCGTAAGGTATAGATCGAAATGGAAGATCCAGTGGGCGCCGCCAGGCACGGCATATGCTGGCAGGCAGACTGGAAACAAGTAAGCAGCCAAAGAAAACCGGAACGGAATATTTCCTTCCGCTTGGATTTGTGTTGCCAATTATAGAAAAAAGGAAGGTTATATGGCAGAAAAAAACAAAGAACCAAAGATCATTGACGCCACATTAGGCGGTCAGGGAGAAGGGAACCATTTCGTTCCCTATCGGAAAAATACCAGAAAGACGCCGGCGCTGTCTTCCCGGTCAAAGACACCGAAGCCCAAAGGGGAAAAGGCAAAGGAAGAGAAACCGAAAGCGCCGTTAAGTGAAGGAAAAAAGGAAGGGGCGAGGAAACGAACGGCTTCCAAAACCCCGAGAGGATCAAAAGGCGGGAAGAAAAAACTCCCCACCATCAAGATCATCCCCTTAGGGGGCTTAAACGAGATCGGAAAAAACCTTACGGTATATGAATACGGAAACGACATCATTTTAATAGACTGCGGCATGACCTTTCCCGACGCCGATATGCTGGGCGTGGATCTGGTCATACCCGATTTTACCTATCTGGAGAAAAACGCGTCCAAGATCCGAGGCCTTTTGGTGACCCATGGCCACGAGGATCACATCGGCGCCATCCCCTATCTGTTAAAGAAGATCAACGTCCCTATTTACGGCTCCAGACTGACGTTAGGGCTTATAGAGGGGAAATTAAAAGAGCATGGCCTTTTGCGGAGCACCGAGATGCATGTGGTGACGGCGGGGCAGAAGGTGACACTTGGCTGTTTTACCGTCGAGTTTATCCGGGTGAACCACTCCATCCCCGACGCGATGGCCATGGCAATCGAGACGCCGGTGGGCGTAGTGGTACAAACCGGCGACTTTAAGATCGATTATACCCCTATCGAGGGGGAGATGATCGACCTTGCCCGGTTTGCCGAGCTGGGAGAAAAAGGGGTTTTGTGCCTTCTTTCCGAATCCACCAACGTGGAGCGCCCCGGGTTTACCCCCAGTGAGAAAACGGTGGGCGCCACCTTTGAAAACCTCTTTGAACAGGCGGGAAGCCGAAGGATCATCATCGCCACTTTTTCCTCCAACATCCACCGGGTGCAGCAGATCATCAACATCGCCGCCCGGACGGGAAGAAAGGTAGCGGTGTCCGGAAGAAGTATGGTCAATGTGGTGACCAAAGCGGTGGAGCTTGGGTATTTGAAGGTACCTAAGGATGTTTTGATCGACGAAAACAACATCAACCGGTATTCCAACGACCGGCTGGTGCTGGTGACCACCGGAAGCCAGGGAGAGCCGTTAAGCGCCCTGTCCCGGATGGCGTCAGGGGAGCATCGGAAATTCTCGGTGACCGCCGACGATTATATCATCATTTCCGCCACCCCTATTCCCGGAAATGAAAAGCATGTCAACCGGGTCATCAACGATCTTCTGCGGCTGGGCGCCGAGGTCATCTACAGCTCTATGTACGACGTCCATGTTTCGGGGCACGCATGTCAGATGGAGCTAAAAACCATGCTTTCGCTGGTCAAACCTAAATTCTTTATCCCGATCCATGGCGAATATAAGCATCTGAGCCGCCATGCCGCTTTGGCGCAGGATATGGGGCTAAGCCCCGATCACACTCTCGTCGCCGATATCGGTCAGGTTATTGAGCTGAGCACCGAGCAGATGAAGGTCACCGGCAACGTGGAAGCGGGAAGAGTGTTCGTCGACGGCTACGGCGTAGGCGATGTGGGAAGCGTGGTGCTCCGGGACCGGAAGAACCTGGCCCAGGACGGCATCATTATTGTGGTGACCACCATCGAAAGCGAGACGGGAACGGTAGTTGCCGGGCCGGATATCGTTTCGAGAGGGTTTGTATATGTAAGAGAGTCAGAAGAACTGATGGAGGAAGCCCGAAAACTGGTGCGGCAGGTGTTAAACGAATGTACCGGAAGAAAGGTCAAAGAGTGGAGCGTTATGAAAAACGCGGTGAAGGACCGGCTTTCTTCCTATATCTACAAGAAGACCAAGCGGGATCCTGTGGTGCTTCCCATTATTATGGAGATCTGATTCATTTTGACAGAAAAGGAGGGATTGGATGAAAAACAGAAAGCTTTCCGGCATGCATCTTTATGTGATCACCCTTTTAGTCATTTTGAGCTTTTTGATGATCCCTGTCTGGTTTTATAACCATCTGCTTTTCTGGGCAGGCGCGGGTGTGGTCGTCGTCTTTTCCTTCCTGTTTTTCTTTTATCTTCGGTCGGCTTACCGTAAGACCGGGGATCTGATCCGGAATGTGGTGTCCCATTTAGATAACAACAGCAGAGATTTCCTTTTGCGGTTTCCTATGCCGGTGCTGGTGGTTTCGGAAAACAGGGAGATCTTATGGTACAGCGATCCTTTTGCCGCCATGCTCCCCGAGGGAAAGGAGTTTTACGGGCTTTCTCTCGACGAGATCACCAAGGCGGATTTTACGGATATGGAAACGGCAAAAGGGGCTTTCGCCGAGCTGTACGGGCGGCAGTTTCGGGTCACAGCCATCTACACCGATTTAGAGGGGAAGCTTTACTATACCCTTTACTTTTTCGAGATCACCGAGCTTTACGCCGACGCCAGAGAGTATAAGCTCACCAGACCATCGGTGATGATTTTGATGGTAGACAATTATACCGAGCTGACCCAGCAGGCCAAAGAGAGCGAAAAAACAAGGATCTCCGGCGAGATCGAGGGGCTTTTGGAGGATTTTGCCGCCAATTACACCAACGGCTTTGTCAAACGGTTTGACAGCGACAAGTTTCTAATGGTGGTGGAAGAACAGCACTTGGAGAAGATCATCGAGGGGCGGTTTTCCATTCTGGATCAGGCCAGAGGCATCCAAACCTCGGAGAATATCCCCATCACCTTTTCCATTGGCGTAGGACATGGAGAGGAAACTTTGGCAAAGAGCGAACAAGCCGCGAGACAGGCTTTGGATATGGCGTTAGGACGGGGCGGAGACCAGGCCGCAGTCAAGAACAAGGAAAACTTTGAGTTTTTTGGAGGCGTTTCCAAGGGAGTGGAGAAGCGAAGCAAGGTCCGGACCCGGATCATCGCCAATTCCCTTTCGGAACGGATCGCCGAGGCGGATAAGGTCTTTGTTATGGGACATAAATTTGCCGATCTGGACGCTGTAGGTGCGGCGGCGGGTATGGCTTACGCCATTCGCCAGGCGAAAAAAGACGCCTTTGTGGTGCTGGACCGGGAAAAGAATCTGGCGAAGTCCCTTTACGATTATCTGGCAGAGGGAGGAGTAGAGGATCTGTTTATCGATCCCGACGAAGCGCTGTTTTCCTTAACGCGGGAGACGTTGGTGGTGATCTGCGACACCCATGTCCCATATCTTGTGGAGTCGGAGCGTCTTTAAAAAAAGAAAAAAAAGATCGTAGTGATCGACCACCACCGGAAAATGG
>CALWZB010000078.1 GCA_944385915.1 uncultured Clostridia bacterium
GCGCCAGTGCGGTCAGCGGCAAGCTGGAGGGCTGTATCGACGGTGATGTGGTGGTGTTTGACGTTGAGACCACCGGATTGAATAAAAATGCCGACCGGCTTACCGAGATCGGCGCCGTTAAAATCAAAAACGGGGAAATCGTGGACCGGTTCAATACCTTTGTGGACCCGGAAAAGCCCATTCCGGCGGAGATCACCAAGCTCACCGGTATCGACCAGAGCATGGTAACGGGAGCACCCAGGGAAAACGAAGCGGTAAGCGCGTTTTTGGACTTTGCGGAGGGACTTCCCCTCGTCGCCCATAATGCGTCCTTTGATGTCAGTTTCCTTCGGTCGGTTTTTTCCCGTTTCCCGGAATTATCGAGAAAACTTCCGTTTATCGATACGGTAATTTTATCCCGAAGCCTGTATCCGGAATTAAAAAGCCATAAGTTGGACAAGGTTGCGGAGTTTTTAGAGGTGGGGGATTTTAACCATCACCGCGCCTGCGACGATGCCGAGGTATTAGGGAAGATCTACTTAAAAATGAGGGAGACCCTCAAAGAGAAGGGCATCCAAAACTATGAGGAGTTAAATACCGGGCTACAGGGCGCAGACCCCAAACAGCTTCCCACTTATCACCAGATCATTTTGGTCAAAAATCAGGTGGGGTTAAAAAATCTGTACCGTCTTATTTCCTATAGCCACATCAAATATTATCACCGGCGTCCCCGGATCCCCAAAAGTGAGCTTTTGCGTTACCGGGACGGGCTGTTGCTGGGAAGCGCTTGTGAAGCCGGTGAGCTTTACAGGGCGATTTTAGACGGAAAGACCTTCGACGAGCTTTGCGAGATCGCCGATTTTTACGATTACTTAGAGATCCAGCCTTTGGGCAACAACCGGTTTATGATCCAGGACGGTACCGTCTCCGGCGAGGAACAGCTGATGGAATACAATCGTCTGATTCTTCGGATCGGGGAAAAACTGGAAAAGCCGGTGGTCGCTACCTGCGACGTTCATTTTATCCATCCCGAGGACGCCATCTTCCGAAGCATCTTAATGGCGGGGATGAAATTCAAGGACGCGGATCAGCAAGCGCCTTTG
This sequence comes from uncultured Clostridia bacterium, assembly GCA_944385915.1. Taxonomy (GTDB): domain Bacteria; phylum Bacillota; class Clostridia; order Oscillospirales; family Ruminococcaceae; genus CALXGT01. The sequence goes on from CALWZB010000078.1 coordinate 1,083, forward strand.
TATTTTCGCACCACTGAAGAGATGCTCGAGGAATTTGCCTATCTTGGGGAGGAGAAAGCCGAAGAGGTGGTCATCACCAATCCCAACCTCATTGCAGATTGGATCGACGGAGATGTCCGCGCCATTCCCAAAGGAACCTTTCCGCCCAGTATCCCAGGCGCGGATGAGGATTTACAGCGGATCACCTGGGAACGGGCGAAAGCGGTCTACGGGGATCCTTTGCCGGAGATCGTTTCCTCAAGACTGGACCGGGAGCTTTCCTCCATCATCAAGCACGGATTCGCGGTTTTGTATATGATTGCCCAGAAGCTGGTCGCCTACTCGGAGGAACACGGTTACTTAGTGGGTTCAAGAGGCTCGGTAGGGTCCTCGTTTGTGGCGACTATGGCGGGAATCTCCGAAGTCAATCCTTTAGCGCCCCATTATATCTGTCCCAAGTGCAAGCACAGCGAATTTTTTACCGACGGCAGCATTGGCTCCGGCTTTGACCTTCCGGAGAAAAACTGCCCGGTCTGCGGGGAAAAGATGAACCAGGACGGCCACGATATCCCCTTTGAGACCTTCCTTGGCTTTGACGGAGATAAAGAGCCGGATATCGACTTAAACTTCTCCGGCGAGTACCAGACCCAGGTCCACCGGTACACCGAAGAGCTGTTCGGATCGGACCACGTTTTCAAAGCGGGAACCATCTCTACCGTAGCGGATAAAACGGCTTACGGATTTGTGGTCAATTATTTGGCGGAACGGGAAAAAACCGTTCATAAGGCCGAAGAAAACCGGCTGACTATCGGCTGTACCGGCGTAAAGCGGACCACGGGTCAGCACCCCGGCGGTATGGTGGTTATTCCCTCCGATTACGAGGTTTACGATTTTACCCCTATCCAGCATCCGGCGGACAAAGCGGAGAGCGGCGTTTATACCACCCATTTCGACTTCCATTCTTTGCATGACACCATTTTGAAGCTGGACGAGCTGGGTCACGATGTTCCCACCTTATATAAGCATGTAGAGGATCTCACCGGCATTAAGGTGATGGATGTGCCCATGAACGATAAAAAGGTCATCAGCCTTTTTACATCCACCGAAGCTCTCGGCGTCACTCCCGAAGAGATCTTCAGCGAAACGGGAAGCTTTTCCCTTCCCGAAATGGGAACACCCTTTGTACGGGGAATGCTGGTGGAAGCGAAACCCCAAACCTTTGCCGATCTGCTCCAGATCTCCGGCCTTTCCCACGGTACCGACGTATGGCTGGGAAATGCGAAAGACCTCATCGACCAGAAGATCTGCAACATTTCCGAGGTTATTGGTACCCGGGACAGCATTATGACCTATCTGATGCACAAAGGGTTGGAGCCTAAGCTCGCCTTTAAGATCATGGAGATCACCCGTAAAGGAAATGCCGCTAAGCTCCTTACTGACGAGATGAAGCAGGAAATGCTGGCGCACGATGTCCCCCAGTGGTATATCGACAGCTGCCTCAAGATCAAATATATGTTCCCCAAAGCCCATGCGGCGGCTTATGTTATTGCCGCCATTCGGCTGGGATGGTATAAGATCTACCGACCGTTGGAGTATTATGCGGCATTCTTTACCGTCCGGGGTGGAGACTTGGAAGCCCAGACCGCTTTGGCGGGGAAGGAAGCCTGCCGGGCAAGACTGATCCAGCTTCGGGATAGTGATCGAAGTGTAAAAGATGAAGACGTTTATACCACCCTTTTGGTCATCAATGAGATGCTCTGCCGGGGATACGCCTTCCTTCCGGTAGACCTTTACCGCTCCCATGCCACGAAATATCAGATCGAAGACGGTAAGATCCGCCTTCCCTTTACGGCACTGAAAGGATTGGGAGAAGCGGCAGCAATCAGCCTTTACGAGGCGGGAAAACAGGGAGATTATATCTCGGTAGAAGAGGTCCAGACCCGCTCAGGCGTCTCCAAAACGGTTATTGAACAGTTAGAGGAGTTTCACGCCTTTGGTGATCTCCCCAAAACCAGTCAGATGACGCTGTTTTGATCCAATACAGGCTTCCCCCAACGGAAGCCTGTTGCCTTGTTGTAAAACTTTACTAAAAAATAATTTGTGCGGGGAGAAAAAATACATTTGACTTTTATATAGTAGCGTGTTATCATATTATCACACTAAAGTATTGGAGAATGAGCTATGAATCGGAAATTGACGACACCGGAAGGAACGAGAGATCTTCTCTTTGAAGATTGCCTTCTCCGAAGGAAAGCGGAAAGCACGGTAAGGGCTGTGCTGGAAAAGCGAGGATATTCGGAAGTGATCACCCCGACTTTGGAATATTACGACGTATTCCATTCGGAAAGCTACCAGATTCCCCAGGAAAAAATGTATAAGCTCACCGATTTAAAAGGACGGCTTTTGGCGCTGAAACCGGATTTGACCATTCCCATTGCCCGTCTTGCCGCCACCCGGTTAAAGCAGCATACGCCGCCGATCCGGCTCTATTACGACCAAACGGTGTTCCAGGCGGCGCCCGCGCTCAGCGGCCGGAGCGACGAGGTCCCCCAGATTGGCATTGAGCTTTTGGGGGTAAACGGACTGAAAGCGGATTTGGAAGTGCTGTTTACTGCGGTGGAAGCACTTCGCAGCTTAAAGGTCCCTTTCCGGCTGGAAATCGGGCATATCGGCTTTTTCAACACCTTGATCGAGATGCTCTCGGTGGGAAAAGAAGAAAAAGAGGAGATTCGAAGCCTCATTGAAAATAAAAACTACCCGGCTTTGAATGACCGGCTGGGAAAACTGGAAAATCAGAATGTGGCCGAGGCGCTAAAAAAGCTTCCCGCTCTCTTTGGCGGGGAAGAGGTCCTCTCCCGGGCGGAAACCCTGTTTTCCGATTACGGACTGAAGCCGGTGACCGATTATCTTCGGAAACTTTATGCCGCCCTTGGGGATTTTGGATTAAAAGAGCAGCTTTCCTTTGACCTTGGCATCGTCAACCGTAATGACTACTATACGGGAATTGTTTTCCAGGGATATATCGAGGGAGTGGGCGCCGCCGTTTTGTTTGGCGGACGGTATGATACCCTCTTAAAAGAATACGGACGGGATCTCCCCGCCGTTGGCTTCGGCATTGACGTAGACGCGGTAGCCAAAGGAATGGGAAAAGAGGATCTTTCGGTAAACCGACCGGAAATGCTGGTCTTTGCGAAAGAAGGATACGAAGCGAAAGCCTTTTCCCTTTTGGAAACATACGGGGGAGAGTTCTCTCTTTCCGATGATTTGGAAGACGCGAAAAAGGAAGCGAAGCAAAAACAGATCCCTCGGCTTTTGATCGTAGGAGAAGAGGAGGTGACGGTCACATTATGAAACCGTTTCGGATCGCCTTAACGAAAGGGCGTTTGGAAGAGGACACTGTGGCGCTGTTTGAAAAAATCGGGTTCGACTGCACCCCTCTTCGTCAAAAAGGAAGAAAGCTCATTTTATTTTTGCCGGACGCCAATTTGGAGGTAGTGCTGGCGAAAGCCGCCGACGTGATTACTTATGTGGAGCATGGGGTCTGCGACCTTGGCGTTGTCGGAAAGGATACCATTTTAGAGCATGGCGGAAGCTTTTTTGAGGTGGCGGATTTAGGGTTCGGAAAATGCCGGTTTGCCTTGGCGGTCAAAAAAGGCACCGATTTTTACAGCGGCTACGGGGAAAAAACCATCGCCACCAAATATCCCAATGTAGCAGGAAAATTTTTCTCCGATAAGGGTATGGATATCCGGATCATCAAAATTGAAGGTTCTGTGGAGCTGGCGCCGTTGCTGGCGCTTTCGGACGGGATCGTGGATATTGTGGAGACCGGAACGACGTTAAAGGAAAACGGTCTTGAGGTGGTGGAAGAAGTGACTCCCATTTCCGCCCGTTTGATCGTCAATACCGCCAGTATGAAAATGAAACAAAAAGAATTGGAAAGCCTGATCGAGAAGATCCAACAGGCGAAAGGAGAGTAATTATGCTTCCCATTGTTATGCAAGACGGCCAGTCGGAAAAAAGCCTTCTTTCGGTCCTTCGTTCCCGGAGCGCCGAGGTGGATAAAAAGGTTACCGAATCGGTAACAGGGATCATTGAAGCGGTAAGGGAAAGAGGCGACGAAGCGGTTAAGGAATTTACCCTCAAATTTGACGGCAAGCTTCCCGACGCGTTGGAGGTGCCCAGAGAAGAGATCAACGACGCCTTAACAGCGGCAAATCCTGATTTTGTAAACGCTTTGCTGGACGCGATGAACAACATCGCCGAATTTCACCAGCGGCAAAAACACCAGAATTTCGTGGACGTCAAGCCAAACGGCGTGATGATGGGACAGCGCATCCGGGGATTGAAACGGGTCGGCTTATATGTTCCCGGAGGAACCGCGGCTTATCCTTCTTCGGTGCTGATGAACGCAGTCCCCGCTAAGATCGCCGGGGTAGAGGAAATCATTATGGTCACCCCTCCCACCAAAGACGGAAAGGCAAACCCGGATATTTTGACCGCGGCGGCGGTTGCCGGCGTCGATCGGATCTTTCTGCTGGGCGGCGCCCAGGCGGTGGCGGCGCTGGCTTACGGCACCGAGACCATCCCGAAAGTAGACAAGATCGTCGGCCCTGGAAACATCTATGTGGCAACGGCGAAAAAGCTGTTGTACGGCGTTGTGGATATCGATATGATCGCGGGACCCAGCGAGATTTTGATTTTAGCGGACGAAACCGCCAATCCCAAGTATCTGGCGGCGGATCTGATGAGCCAGGCGGAGCACGATGTGCTCGCTTCGGCGATTTTACTTACCACCAGCAAGGAAATTGCCGAAAAGACCAAGGAAGAGCTGGCGCGCCAGTCGGCGTCCCTCTCGAGAAAGGAGATCATCGAGGCCTCTCTACGGGATTTTGGCGGCATTATCGTCTGCAAATCCAAGGAAGACGCGGTGTATCTTGCCAACGAAGTGGCGCCCGAGCATCTGGAGGTGGCCTTCGAAAATCCGTTGGAATACATCGGAAAAATCGATAACGCCGGTTCCGTCTTTTTGGGACAGTTTGCGCCGGAGCCTTTAGGAGACTACTTTGCCGGTCCAAAC
>CALWZB010000079.1 GCA_944385915.1 uncultured Clostridia bacterium
GCATTTCATCAAGCTGTCCCCTCGTAAAAGTGGCCTGTTTTTTGGTTAAGGAATAGGACAACCGAGGGGCCGAGGCTCAAAAAAGCCCGGAATATCAAGGAAAATCATCGCTCAGACGATTGAAATATGGCCTCAAGGCTGCCCGTCGCGCTCCGCAGTTCAGCAAGAGATAATTTGTCTTTTCAAGACATCTCAAACTGTTTCAAAACACCCGAAAGACTTCGGTTTTCGGGTGTTTTTGCATATTTTGTAGATGGATCTCAATTTTACGGAAAAAATTGGGCAATAGGAGTGGGGACGATATGAAAATGATAGAAATCAAAGAGAACAAAAAACAATTTCTTTCCTTGTTGCTGTTAGCCGACGAACAGGAGAGCATGATCGATCGGTATATTGATAGGGGAACGATGTATGTATTAGACGATAACGGGATAAAGTGCGAGTGTGTCGTAACCGACGAGGGGAACGGCATTCTTGAAATCAAAAACATCGCAACGGAACCGGAATATCAGGGTAAAGGTTACGGTAAAGCGCTCATTGACCTTGTTGCTGCGAAATATAAGGAGAAGCACTCTATCCTGCAGGTTGGTACGGGCGATAGTCCGTTGACCATTTCTTTTTATGAAAAATGCGGATTTGTTCGTTCCCACAGCGTGAAAAATTTTTTCGTAGATAACTATGATCACCCCATTTTTGAAGATGGCGTTCAGCTGATCGATATGATTTATTTACGAAAGAAGCTATAGTTTAGCCTTTGTATCATAAAAGTGGCTCTTATTCAACCGCATGTATATTTATACATACGGTTTTTCTATTCTTATCAATACTATATAGGTATTTTACATTATAAAGAAATGGGGTTATACTGGGGAAAAATAAAGCTTTGATCAAGGAGAGCAGGTATGAGGAGAAAAGATCCATTATCTAAACGATGGAAGCCAAAATGTTCCGAGGAAGCAAGCCCTAAACAGTTTTCCAATGGAGAGATACGGCAAATGATCGTTCCACTGCTGCTGGAACAACTGTTCATTATGTTGATAGGGATAGCGGATGCCTTTATGGTAAGCTATGCCGGAGATGCGGCAGTATCCGGCGTCTCTTTGGTAAATATGTTCAATACGGTATTCATTTATCTTTTTACATCCCTGGCCTCCGGCGGCGCGGTCGTAGTCAGTCAATATATCGGCAGCCGAAACCGGGATATGGCAGCGTTGGCGGCAAGTCAGCTTTTGATGATCGCTGCGGTCATTTCCTTTGCGCTGACAGCGGTTTCGCTGATATGGAAAGAACCGTTATTGAAGCTGCTGTTCGGACGGGTAGAACAGGATGTTATGGATGCCTGTATCATTTATCTTCGGATTTCAGCCTATTCGTTTCCCGCAATTGCCGTTTATAACAGCGGCGCGGCGCTGTGCCGCAGTATGGGAAAGACCGGCGTCACCATGGTGATTTCCGTTTTGGCTAACGGGATCAATATCGTGGGGAATGCGATCGGGATCTTTGTACTTCATGCCGGCGTTGCCGGTGTCGCTTATCCATCCCTGATTTCCCGCGTGTTTTCGGCGTTGGCGGTGACAGTGGTTTGCTTCTCCCAAAAATATGAAGTGACTTACCGGTTACGAAACATTTTTTGCTGGAACCAAAAGATGCTTGGAAAAATTTTGCGAATTGCTGTCCCCAATGGGATCGAAAACGGCGTTTTTCAGCTTATTAAAGTAGCTCTCAGCAGCGTAACTGCGTTATTTGGTACGGTACAGATCGCTGCGAATGGTGTCGCCCAAAGCTTTTGGTCACTGGCGGCTTTATCGGGAGTAGCTATGGGACCGGTGTTCATTACGGTGATCGGGCAATGCTTAGGCGCTGGTGATCAAAAGGGAGCGGACTATTATTTTAAAAAACTCACCCGGATCACTCTGCTTTTTTCCATCGCCTGGAACATATTGATTTTTATCCTTACGCCGCCGATGCTTTCCTTCTTCGCTCTGTCTGCGGAAGCCAAAGAGCTGACCATTTTGCTGGTACTGATCCATAATATTTGCAACGCCGTTTTATTTCCTTATTCCGGAGCAATACCCAACGGACTGCGGGCGGCGGGGGACGTTCGCTATACTATGCTGGTTTCCATACTGTCTACCGTGTTTTGCCGCCTTCTTCTCTCGATCGTCATGGGGATTTTCTGGGAATGGGGCGTCATTGGCGTGACGGTAGCTATGTGCTGTGATTGGGGTGTACGTTGCATTTTTTACCAGTTACGGTACCGCAGCGGCAAATGGAAGCAGTTTCAGGTCGTATAAAGGGAGCTTTACGGATAAAGAAACCGAAGTTTGCCTAATGATCGCAAATATGCTATGCTTAAAACATGAACATAGCGAGGTGATCAAGGTGGAGTTACGTACATTGCGGTATTTTTTATCTATTGTTTCGGAGGGGAATATAACGCGGGCTGCGGATGTGCTCCATATTACCCAGCCTACCCTTAGCCGTCAGCTGGCGGATCTGGAACGGGAACTGGATACGACTTTGATCCTCCGCGGGAAAAAGGGGCTGGTATTGACGGAGGACGGCCTTCTTTTTCGCCAGAGGGCGGAGGAGATCGTGGAGCTTGCCAATCGGTTAGAGGGGCAGTTTGCGGGAAAAAGTGAACATATGACCGGTACAGTCAATATCGGCGCATCGGAGGCGGTAGGAAGCCGCACCCTGGCGAAAATAATCCGGATGTTTTCGGAAAAATATCCTCTGGTTCAATTTCATTTATATAACGAAACGGCGGACTATATTCAAGATCGGTTGGATCAGGGGTTGGCAGATGTAGGTCTGGTCCTGGAGCCGGTGAATCTCGATCGCTACGAGTCTTTTTTGCTTCCTCAAGAAGATGTTTGGGGTGTGCTGGTGCGAACGGACCATCCGCTCGCCAGTAAGGAACGGATCACTCCAGAGGATATTTTTGGCTGTCCGTTGATTTTGCCTATGCGGGAAAAGGTGCGGGATGCACTATTTCGCTGGATGGGAAAGGAGGAAAAGGATCTTCGTATTCCATTAAGCTATACGCTCCTTTCCAATGCGGTGCTGCTGGTAGAGGAGGGAATGGGCTGCGCGTTTTGCCTGAACGGTGCGCTGGCCGCCTACAGCAGTCCAAAGCTGACCTTTATTCCCATGGATCCCAAAAAGGCAACGCGAAGTCTTTTGATCTGGAAAAAGAATCATCTTTTTTCTCCGGCCACCTCTTTGTTTATTCAGGAAATCCAACGGATGGATCTTTCGAATGGGGTCAAATAAAAAAGCCTTGGCATATGCCAAGGCTTTTTTGCTGTTTCCTTATTGATTGAATGCAGCAAAAGCGCAGTACAGGGAATAGACGTCAATTTTCGAGGTGATCTCATAGGGGGAATGCATCGACAAAACAGGAACACCGATATCTACGGTGTCCACATTGAGGTCGGCGACCAGAGAAGCAACGGTTCCTCCGCCGCCTAAGTCTACCCGTCCCAGCTCTGCGGTCTGCCAAAGGACGTCGTAGTCAGCAAAGAGCTTGCGGACTTCGCCCATATATTCAGCAGAAGCGTCGTTGGATCCGCTCTTTCCTCTGGAACCGGTAAATTTGGAAATCAGCGCGCCGTAGTTGATCTTAGCGGCATTGAGATCCTCGTCCACGTCGGGGAAGGTAGGATCATGGGCGGCGCCTACGTCGGCGGAAAGGCATTTGGAATTGGCGAGGACCTTCCGGACGGATTTGCCCTGCATCGCCGCCAGATCTTCGATAAAGTCCTTTAAGAACACGCAGCGCAGTCCGGTGGCGCCTGCGGAACCCACTTCCTCTTTATCGGCGAAAACGGTAACCACCGTGCGGGAAGGCGTTTTCAATTCCAAAGCCGCCATCAAAGAGGTATAGGCGCAGACCCGGTCGTCCTGACCATAGGAGCCCACCAAGCTTCTGTCAAAGCCAATGTCTTTTGCTTTGAACGCCGGAACCACTTCCAGTTCCGCGGAAAGGAAATCTTCTTCGCAGATATTGTATTTTCTCTTCAGAAGGGACAGGATGGAAAGCTTGACCTGTTCGCTTTCCTTGTCGTTGCGAAACGACAGAGAGCCGATCAAAACGTTTAATTCTTCGCCCTTGATAAGCTCCGCCGCGGGACGTTTCATCTGCTCCTGAGCAAGGTGGGGAAGAAGATCGGTGACACAGAAAACAGGATCATTTTCCTCTTCACCGATGCAGACAGTGATTTTGGTAAGGTCCTTTTTTATTACTACACCGTGCAAAGACAAGGGGATCGCCGTCCACTGGTACTTTTTGATGCCGCCGTAGTAGTGGGTCTTAAAGAGCGCCAGCTCCGAGTTTTCGTAAAGAGGGACCTGTTTTAAGTCCAGACGAGGGGAGTCGATGTGGGATGCAACGATCTTGACACCTTTTTCTATCGGCTCACTTCCCATAACCGCTAAAATCAGAGACTTGCCCCGATTGTTGAGGTATACCTTATCGCCGGGCGCGTAGGTCTTCTCTGCGTCAAATTCGGAAAATCCCTTTTCCTTCGCCATAAAGACCATGGTGTCTACCGCTTCCCGCTCGGTTTTGGAATGATCCAAAAAGGTTTTATAGCCTTCGTTAAAGGCAAACGCCTTTTGGATCTTTTCATCGGACCAAAGGACAGCGCCGTTTTTCTTTTGATAGCATAACTCGTTTTTCAAATCCTGAAATAAATCTGACATATGGTTTCTCTCCTTTTTTCATTCTTATCAGTAAAGCCGTTCGTAAAAGGAACGAGCTTTCGATACCCGTTTTACATATTCCGCAGTGGTGGGGAAGGGAATACTGGAAAGAGTGACCCCGTCTTCACTATAACGGCTGTCGGAAAGCCACAGCGCCACATTGCCCTGTCCGGCGTGGTAGGCAGCTAAGGCAGTTTCTTCGGTTTGGAACTCATCCAAAAGCAGCCGCAGAAGGCTGCTTCCAAAACGGATGTTTTCCTTTGGCTGCCAAAGATCGTCGTAACAGACTTCATCGTCTCCCAGCCGGTAAGCGACCCAGGAAAAAGCGTCCTCGGTGATCTGCATCAGTCCTCTGGCATCCGCGTAGGAAAGGGCGTTTGCGTCAAAATTGCTCTCGCATTTGATAACAGCATAGATAAGGTCCGGGTCGATTCTGGTTTCCTCCGCATAGTATTCCACCAGTGTGGCATATTCCTGCGGATAGAAATTCCGATATACAAGCTCATATCCGAATTTGATGAGTAAGATACCGATCAAGGTCGCGATCACCAAAAACAAAACGTTTCGTTTTTCCTTTTTCTGGGGAGAAACAAAGCTTCTTGCCAATGTGCGCACATCCTGGCACAGCTGTTCTTCGGTGCCGTTATTGTATAAGGTGTAGTCACAGCGCAGCTTATAATAGCCGTCGTTTTTTTGGGCGTTCATACGGATTTCCGCCTGCTGCACCGAAAGCTGATCCCTTCGGATGATCCGCGCTTTCCGCAAAGCGGCGTCTGCTAAAATGGCCACTTTTTTATCGCAGAGGGCATCAGCGCCGCTTTCAAACAACGTCGGCGCGTCAAGTAAAATAAAATCCTTCCCCTCGCGGTGGTAAGCGTCGATCTGTGTTTTGATGGCTTCGATAATAGGGGGGAACATGATCTGCTCCATCACATGATGAAGATGTTCGTCAGCAAACGCCTTCGCCGCCAAAATCGGACGGTTCAAAGAGCCGTCCTCGTTGCGGATCTCTTTCCCAAAGACCTCGGTAAGAGCGTTTAGGACATCTTCCCGCTTTGCGACCTCTCTTGCCGTAAGATCGGCGTTCAGATGAACAAACCCCTCTTCAACGAAAATTTTCGCCACCGTCGTTTTTCCGGCGCCGGTCTGGCCGGTCAATCCTACTACAAAAGGCGTTTTTTGTTTTTCCAAGACAGCTTCCTCCTACAAGGTGATCAGGGTGAATCCGGCAGCACGGATCAGGCGGTTATAAATAGCCAGCCCCATACCGCCTTTTTTCGGACAGCGGGCGAAGATCCGTTTTGCGCCTCGTTCGTCTCCCTCCCGCAGGCTGGAGAATACGGCCTGGCTTTGGGAGAGAGGGTCTGCTTTGCTTCCAAAAGAAAGGCAGGGAAGCGTTAAAAACGGGATATCTTCCTCATATGCCAAAGCAAAGTCTCCGGGCCTTGCCTGACGGTTGACGTATTGATAAAACGCTTCATCTTCGCCGTCCACCAAAAGGACCTCCGCCTTGGGTGCATAATGCTTATATTTCATTCCTGGAGACAGCGCTTTTTCGCTGTCGTCGATATGCTCCAAAACACCTTTGGCGATTTGGACAGGAGCGATTTTGGAAAGGGCCTCCGCCGTGATCCCGCCGGGACGGAGAAGACGGATCTGGTCCCTTTCCACCAACACCACTGTGGATTCCACTCCTACCTTACAGCTTCCTCCGTCTAAAATCAGCGGGATCCGTCCGTTCATGTCTTCATACATATGGGATGCTTTGGTGGGACTGGGGCGTCCGGAAAGATTGCCGCTGGGTGCGGCCAGAGGAAATTGGCATTGACGGATCAGGCGGCTTGCGATCTCGTTGGAAGGAAACCGCACGGCGACAGTGTCCAAAGAAGCCGTTACGACATCGCTGATTTTTTCCGAACGGGGGAGGATCATCGTAAACGGTCCGGGCCAGAAAGTATCCGCCAGTTTTTCTGCCAGGGGATACACCTCTTTGACCAAAGGGGCGAGATCCTCCTTGCGTCCGATATGGACGATGAGAGGATTATCCTGCGGCCGGCCTTTGGCAATAAATATTTTCTTTACCGCCTCTTCGTCAAAGGCATTGGCGGCCAATCCGTATACCGTTTCGGTAGGGATCCCCACCAGTTCTCCCCGGCTTAACAAGGAGACCGCAAGAGAAAGTGCCTCATCAGAGGGGGCAAGGACTTTTGTGTCCAGCAAAAGGAAGACCTCTTTTCCGCGTTTATTCTGTCTGGGCCGCTAAAGCCTCTGCCTGAGCGGCTGTGATCAAAGCGTCGATGATTTCATCCATATCCCCGTTTAAAAAATCATTGAGCCGGTAAATGGTCAGCCCGATGCGATGATCGCTGACTCTTCCCTGGGGATAGTTATAGGTGCGGATCCGTTCGGAGCGGTCCCCGGTTCCTACCTGGCTTTTCCGTTCCGAAGCAATAGCGGCGTTTTGTTCTCTGACCTTCGCTTCGTACAGCCGGGAACGCAACACCTTCATCGCCTTATCCTTGTTTTTCATCTGGCTGCGCTCATCTTGACACTCTACGACCAGTCCGGTAGGGAGGTGGGTGATACGAATGGCGGATTCCGTCTTGTTGATATGCTGGCCACCGGCGCCGCTGGAACGGAAGGTGTCGATTTGAAGATCGCCGGGATTGATCTCCACCTCCACTTCATCCGCCTCCGGAAGGACCGCGACGGTTACGGTAGAGGTGTGGACCCGCCCCTGGGTCTCGGTTTCGGGTACCCGCTGCACTCTGTGGACGCCGCTTTCAAATTTTAACCGGGAGTAGGCGCCGTCCCCGTCAATACTAAAAGAGATCTCCTTGTATCCGCCAAGCTCAGTGGGGTTGGCGTTGATGACTTCGATTTTCCAGCGTCTTTGCTCGGCGTACATCGAGTACATCCGATAAAGGGAATTGACAAACAGCGCCGCTTCCTCGCCTCCCGCGCCGCCGCGGATCTCTACAATGACGTTTTTGTCGTCGTTTGGGTCCTTGGGTAAAAGAAGGATCTTGATCTCTTCGTCGAGCTGCTCCATTTTCTCTTTGTTTTCTTCATATTCCTCCTGGAGCATTTCCTTCATATCCGCATCCAGCCCCTTGCCGGAAAGCATTTCCTTTGCGTCGTCAAAATCTTGTTTCGCCCGCTTATATTCCCGGATCTTTTCGACAATGGGCGTTAAATTTTTATGCTCCTTCATCAAATCCCGGTACAGCGCGTTATCACTTACCACCGCGGGATCCATCAGCTTTTGGTTGATCTCTTCAAACCGGTCTTCGACCAAAAGTAATTTATCTAACATATCGTTCCTCCAACCCCGGCAAATTATTTTGCCATCTCTTCTCCGTCACGGATGATTTTCTTGATCCGCTTTTCTATTTTACTTCTCGGCGCCATGATTTCCCGTCCACAGCCTTCGCAGCGGATCTTAAAATCCATACCGATCCTTAGAACCAAAAAGCGGGAGTTTCCGCAGGGATGACTTTTTTTCATCAGCAAAACGTCGCCGACCCGCACATCCATCCTTGTCTCATCCTTCCCGTAAATTTCTTTTTTTCAGTATAGCATGATTTCAAAAAAAAAGAAACCTTTTTCCCGCCGCTTCTCATAGTTTTCCGTTTTCGGTAAAAAATAATGCTGTACGCTTAAAACGCACAGCATTATTTTCGCCTTTGGGCGAAACAGAAAAGTTTTGGAGGTAACAAATATGAATGTAACGCTGCAAGCGCGCTTTGATTCTTCCGACCGCGCAGATACGGCGGCGTACCGGCTTCAAAGAAGCGATGTCTCTCCTTTGCGGCTGACCGTGCGCCAATATCATAAGGATGAAGAAAGATCCATTTCTATCGCGCCCTATGCGCTGGCAACGGAAATGACGAAAACTTCCGACATCGGCTATCAGGATTACGGAGGAGAGGGAAATCTTTGTCCGCCGCATCTGGTTTATGCTGGGCTGATGGGGGAGAAAGAGGCTGTGACAACCCGGACAGACTGTCTGTTGGAGGCGGTAATCTCCGAGCGGGAGATTAAAACGGCGGAAAGAGTTTTTCGAAACTGCGGCGGAAGAAATATAAGGATCCTTTAATCGAATTGAGTGGCGATTTTTCTTACGGCGGCTTTGGGAGAGTAGTTCCAGCAGGAAATATGTCCTTGCGTTAAATAATAATGGATAGGCGCATAGATCCGGTCGTCGGGAAAGCTGTCTACGATGATCAGCTTGATCTTCATTTTTTCCGGATTGATGCTTTTGATGTATACGCTGGCTCTTTGCCCGGGTTCGACTCCTTTTTTGAGCTCGGCAAGTCCCGCTAAATTGGGAGCCAGCTCCACAAAGACGCCGTAGCTTTCCACCGAGCGGATGATGCCGCTTACCGTCTCTCCGGGAGAAAACCTGCTTGCGTTTTCCTCCCAGGTACCTAAAAGCTCTTTATGGCTTAAGGAGATCCGCTTTCCGTCAAAACTTTTGACTACCGCAAATACCGAGTCTCCTACCCGAAAGCGGTCGCTGGGATGGGAGATGCGGGAGACGGAGATCATATCGATGGGAATCAGGGAAACCACGCCGTTTCCTACATCAGCAAAGGCGCCGAAAGGCTCCAAGTGGGTGATTTTTACCGGGATCACATCCCCGGGAAGCAATCGGGAGAGATATTCCTCTCTGGCGTAAAGCTGGGCGTCCTTGCGGGAAAGAAGAGCAAACGGTTCTCCGTCTTTCGGAAACACGATTTCCTTAACGATAAAGGAAACCGGCTTTCCAACCCGGGAAATAGCGGCGATGTCTCTGGCGGTCCCTTCGCTGATCCCAATGTCCGTTTCTTCTCTTGGGATCCGCCCGTACATTATATGGAGATCCACCAGCAGATCGTGGGATTCGGTACAGCGGAAAGCCACCGCTTCTAAGATCTTTTTTTCCCGTATCGCTTCGGTCAGGGATGAAATGTCGGAAAAATACTTTTCATTTTCCGGCGTCTGGAGCCGCAATCCTTCTGGCAGGCAGTTCATAATCAACACCTCATTTTTTCATTCTTTCTTTTGGTGACATGCTTTTTCTTTATCCTATGACTGAGAAAAAGTAAATATGTCTTTCCGATTTTTATTGCCTTTTTTCGTGCGATATGCTATAATGGCTTCACGCTGTGGGTCTAAGAAACTCAGCAAAATCTTTTCTTTAGCCATTTTAAGAAGGAAAGTTTTTGAATTTTTTCCTTTGACTGCAATTATTTCAAAAATTGTTTACAACTAAGGAAAGTTTTTTTGTTAAAATGGAGTACGGATTTCCTTTGTGAAATCGGAAAACATGACCTGTTTGACAGCGGGAAAATCAAAAGAAATGGAGTTTTTGGAATGATCGAGGTACAAAACCTCACCAAGTCTTACGGCGATAAGCATGCGGTCAATGACATCAGCTTTACCGTAAACTCCGGTGAGATCCTTGGATTTTTGGGACCCAACGGGGCAGGAAAATCCACGACGATGAACATTCTGACCGGATACATTTCTTCCACCTCCGGTGTGGCAAAGATCGACGGATACGACATCCTGGAAAATCCCACCGAAGCGAAGAAAAAGGTCGGCTATCTTCCGGAGCATCCTCCTCTTTACTTAGATATGACGGTGGACGCTTATTTGGAGTTTGTTTACCACCTCAAAAAGGTGGAGCTTCCAATGAAGTCGCATATTGCGAACATTTGCAAGCGGGTTCGGATTGAAGAGGTCCGCCATCGGTTGATCAAAAACCTTTCCAAAGGATATAAACAGCGGGTCGGTCTGGCGCAGGCTTTGATCGGCAATCCCCCCGTACTGATCTTAGACGAGCCCACGGTAGGCTTGGATCCGAAGCAGATTATTGAAATTCGAAATTTGATCAAGGAATTGGGCGAAGAACATACCGTTATTTTGTCCTCCCATATCCTTTCTGAGGTCCAGGCCATCTGTGACCGGGTCATCGTCATCAATCAGGGCGTTTTGGTCGCAGACGGAACGGCGGACGACTTGTCCAAGAAAATGACCGATGATTTCCGTTACATTGTGCGGATTGAGGGGCCGGAAGGGGAAGTGCTTCGCTTATTGAAGTCTATTACCAATATGGTCGAAGTCCAGCCTTTGGGACAAAAGGAGCCCGGCGTTTACGAGTATTCTCTGGAGGCGTCGCCGGGAACCGATGTACGCAGAGAGCTGTTCAAACGCCTGGTGGAGCGTAATTATCCTTTGTTAGGACTGAGAAGCACCGAAATGACGCTGGAAGATATCTTCCTTCAGCTTACCGACTCCGGCGTTTCGGGTACTGTGGGAGGTGAAGCATAATGTTTGCGATTTTCAGAAGAGAGATGTCCAACTATTTTACTTCGCCTTTGGCGTATGTATTTTTGGCGGTTTTCTATTTCTTCTCCGGATTGTTCTTCCATTATGTACTGTATCTTGGAACAACGGATATTACATACGTTTTTTCCAATCTGTTCATTGTTTTGATTTTGATCATTCCTCTTTTGACCATGCGGCTTTTGAGTGAGGAAAAGAAACAAAAAACGGATCAGCTGCTGCTGACGAGCCCGGTGAGCTTAACTGGACTGGTTATGGGAAAATTTCTGGCTGCCCTTTGTATGTATGCCATCGCCCTTTCTGTGACGGTCGTATACGCTGTGATCATTGCGGGTTACGCCGCACCTCAGTGGATGGTCGTCGTCGGCAATATTTTTGGCGCTTTTATTCTCGGCGCCGCGCTGATCTCCATCGGATTGTTCGTTTCGGCTTTAACTGAGAGCCAGATGGTAGCGGCGATCGGAAGCTTCGCTGTGATGATGCTGATTTTGATGATCGATAACGTAGCGGGGATGTTTTCCAGCACTGCCGTCGCGTCTGTGATCTCCAGCTTATCCTTCCTGAGCCGGTATAATGATATGACCACCGGTATTTTGAGCGTTTCCAGTGTTTTGTTCTTTGTAAGCGCCGTGGCGATTTTTAATTTCCTGACGGTGAGAGTTTTGGAAAAGAGACGCTGGAGCTAAACAAACGAAAGAACAGGAAGGAAAAAGTCATGAAAAAGAATCTTTTTACAAGCCGCCGCTTTAAGCATGGAAGCTTGGCGACGGTGATGACCGTCGGTATGGTGGTCATCCTGGTATTGATCAATATCTTAGTCAATATTCTTTCTGAACGGTTTTCGATGGATGTGGACCTGACGGATAACCAGATCTTTGAGATCTCTGATATCACCACCGATTATCTGGATACCCTGGACAAGGATATCGAGATCTACGTTTTAGCGGCAGAGGATGATTTCGAAGCGGGAAATGCCTATTATAAGCAGGCCAGCGAAGTCATCAAACGGTACGCCCGTTATTCTGACCGCATTACGGTAGAATACATCGATACCTATACCAATCCCGATTTTGTGAACCAGTATACCCGAGAGGATTTTACCTACGGTGATATTATTGTTCAGTGCGGCGAGCGGTATAAGGTCCTCACCGGTTATGATATTTTCGAGACATCCTCTTCTGCTATCACCGCTTCCAAAGCGGAGCAGGCAATGACCAGCGCCATTATGATCGTCGCGGATGAAAATCCGGTCACGGTCACGGTTTTGACCGGCTACGGCGAAATGGAGACTACGGAGTTAGAGGATCTGTTGACCAATAACGGCTATTTGGTTAACAGTGCCAATTTGATGACTGAAGAGATTCCTGAGGACACTTCTTTTGTGATTTTGGCGTCTCCTACGGCGGATTTGGACGAACTTGCTGTCGCTAAATTGGATGCCTTTTTGAATAACGACGGTAACTACGGCCGCCAGCTTTTGTATTTTGCTTCTCCCTCCCAGCCTGCGCTTCCTATGTTAGAGGCCTTTTTGGAAGAATGGGGCTTGACGGTAGGGGATGGATACTTAGTCGAAAGCGACGAAAACAATATTTACTATTCTCCTCTTTATTTTGTTCAGGAATATGGAAGCGAAACCTATACCGAAGGCATTTCCACCTCTTACCCGGTGCTGATGCCGTATCCCCGTCCTGTGGAGATCGTATTTGAAACCGATGCCACCGGACTTCGTTCCACCGAAGTTCTTTTGAGCACTTCGGATACGGCGGTGGTCCGTCCTTCCGATGCGGCGGATGACTGGGATATCACTGACGGTGAGCAGGGAACCTATGTTACCGCAGCAGTAGGTACCGAGATGGATGTCATCGGAATGGCACAGGTAGAATCCAAGGTCATTGTTTTCGGTTCCTACGAATTTATGCAAAGCACCTTTACCTCTATGGAAGCGCTCAACAACGCGGAGTACCTTTTGAACGTGGTCAATATCTGCACCGGAAAGGATGAAGTGGGCGTTCAGATCGTTTCCAAGACTTTGGGTACTGCCAGCCTTGGTATCAGTGCTGCCCATATTTCGGTGCTTGGAACCATTTTCCAGTACATTTTGCCGGCGGTGGTTATGATCATCGGCATTGTGATCTGGTTCCTCAGGAGGAATAAATAACCGATGAACGCAAAAGTAAGAAACCTGTTGATCGGCGGGATTTTAGTGGTCATCCTGGGGGTCGCTGTTTTGGTTTTGGTCCTGACAGGAAATGGAACCTCAGAGGAAAGCGAGACCCTTTCCAACAGCGATTCCAGCCTTTCTTCTGTGGCGGAGACAGTCTCGCTTTGGAGCTATGACATCAACGATATCGAGTCTGCGACCTTTTATAATCAAAACGGCGAGTATACCATAGACCGTATTGGCGTAGATCTTTTTGATATTGAAGATCTCGCCGGCGCTTCTCTGGATCAAAGCCTTTTTACCACGGTGATG
>CALWZB010000080.1 GCA_944385915.1 uncultured Clostridia bacterium
GGTTGACGTTACGGTATCTGGTACATATCTTTTCCGGCGCCCTTTTGTTTGGAAGCTATGCGTCCTGGTTTTTTACCGACGTCATTACCGCTCAATGGGGTCAGGATATTTTAAACAGCTTTTCCGGTGGAATGCTCAGCTTTTTATACAGCGTGATCTATAACGGACTGTATATGGTCCCGGAGATCATTATCACTGTCATCGGCGGCGGACTTGCGGGCCGTTTCTTAAAAAAACAGCTTCTCAACGGAAAAACCAACTGACAAAAAAACGCTGTGCAAAAGCACAGCGTTTTATTCTTTCTCTTTGGCTTCAGTGGAAGCTTCTACGATTTCATGGGCTTCCTCGTTTTTGATCTCCCAGTGGATCAAAAAGGTAAGCGCCGCCCGCAAAAGGATGATGGCGCCGACGATCATAATTTCGGAAAAATCCCGCACCACGACGGTACGAAGGATCTCGCTTCCTAACTTAAATTCCAACCCCATCGCCATACCCTTGGCAAGCTTCAGCCGGGTTAGGGGGTCCCTACGGATGTAGTTATAAAGTCCCGTAAGACCGGCGGCGACCAAAACCGAAACCCCGATCAGTTCGAAGATCATAATGGAGATTTCCACCAGATGATCCATAATCACATCTAAAATTTCCACAGTTTTCTCCTTTTGTGCCTTTTCTTTTTTTACGACTACCACAAGTATATCAGCTTTCCTTCGGGACGTCAAGGGAAAAAATCCCATGAAAAGCTATGGGGAAGAAAGGAAAAATTTGTTTACAAACAAACCAAAATAAGGTATAATAAATGTTAGTTCGGTTTCATTTTTCAGCCGGATGACATTACGAAATCAAAGGAGCGAAAAGCATGGCAGTCATCAAAATGAATTTTCTTTCCCAGGCGTTAGGGATGCAGACCAATGTGACCATCTGCCTTCCCACTTTCAGCTTTGCTGACATTATGGCGAAGCGGGAGGAAGTCTATGTACCCGGTATGAAATACCAGGTAATGTATCTTTTACATGGAACTTCCGGGGACGACAGCGATTATCTGAATTTCTCCAACATTACCCGGTATGCCGACGATCATAAGCTGGCGGTGGTGATGCCCGCGGGCTTTAATTCCGATTACACCGATTTCCCCGGCGGAGCCAACTATTTGACATATATTACCGAGGAATTGCCGAAAATGTGCCAGTCTATCTTTCCGTTTTCCGATAAGAGAGAGGACAACTTTATCGCCGGTCTTTCGATGGGTTCCCATGGCGCTATGAAGATCGCTTTGATGTATCCGGAGCGGTACTGTGCCGCTTTGATTATGTCCGGCGCCGCTAGACGCCCCGACACCATTAAGGCATTTGTGGAACAGCGCAACAAAGGGATGGGTCCTCTTCCGGTTCCTGATTTAAGCAAGGTGTATGATCTGGAGCATTATGTGGATGGTCCTGACGATGCTTACGGCTATGCCAAACGCAACGTTAAAGAAGGAAAGCCTCTCCCCAAGCTTATCTTTACGGTAGGCGGCGATGACGGCGTAAAGGAGACGGCGCTCTGGGGCTACGAGGAAATGAAAAAACTGGGCTACGAAGCCGAGTATATTGAAGTCCCCGGCTACCGGCATGAGTGGGATTTCTGGGATCTTTCCCTTCGCAATGCCATAAAGGATTGGCTCCCCATTCGGCACAGCGTGATTTATCCGGGCGAGTAATTTGCTTTTTTGCAGTGGCGGTTTTCCCGCCGCTGTTTTGTTTTTTGGAAAGAAAGAGAAAATTTCGAAGGTTTATTGCGCATAATGCATAAAAAATACTTGAATCAATAGGGATAACATGATATAATAACCTTGCTATCCTATGACATAAGGCGGCGGCAAAAGTAAAATAGACGGAAAGGAGTTCCTTATGCCGAAAAATGATCCTCATTATGACGATATGATCCAGGTAAAAAAGATCAAGCAGGAGGGCGGATCCTTGGAAGGGGACGGCCCCAAAGCGGAACCTATCGTCCCGAAAACCTTTAAGGAGAAATGGAAAAATTACTGGTACCATTATAAGCTCCAGACCTTTTTTGCCGTTTGCGGCGTAGTGCTGGTTTCTCTTTTGGTGTACGATCAGGTCACCAAGATCCGTTATGACCACGAAATGATCATCTCCACCAAATACCGTATCCTTTCGGCCAATGAGGATATGGAGGGTGACTTGGCGGATTACCTGAACGATGTCAATGGAAACGGACGGGTGGATGTAAAAGCCAACGAGGTGTTTATGCCTATGGATATGGATGTGGAGGTTACGGACGACGCGGATCTTCAAGAGGCGTTATCCAACCGCCAGGAATTGTATGCGCTTTTGGCTGCCGGAGAGTCCTTCCTTTTTGTGCTGGACCAGGATGTCTATGATTTTATTTGCAGCAGCAACGAAGGAGAGTCTCCTTTTGTAGATTTGGAAGCGGTATTGGGGGAAAGCGCGTTTTTAGACGGAGATAAGCTTTTGCTCAGCGACATTCCGCTGGGAGAGCACTGGAAGCTGTACTTTGTGGATGAGCCCATCTATTTGTGCGTACGGCAGATCGGCGGCACCGCCAAAGATACCGAAGAGAATAACGCCAGAGTAAACGGCGCGGTGGAAATGGTAGGGACCTTGGTAGCAGAAGCGAATGAACAATAAAAAGGAAAAGAAAACGGCTGTCTTGTGACGACCGTTTTCTTTATTCTTTCTTAATGGGGGAGGGGATTTCCTTATCCCGTTTTTACTTTTTTTATTGGATGATAAAGGTAAAAAGGAGGTAAGATACCATGGAACATCCGCGCCGCTTTCGGCGGCTTACTTCATTTCAAACCATTATTTTAGGATTTGCTTTGGTCATTTTATCGGGAAGCCTTTTGCTGATGCTTCCTTTTTCTTCCAGAAGCGGAGAGGTCACAGGTTTTTTGGACGCGCTGTTTACCGCGGTTTCCGCCGTCTGTGTCACCGGGCTAGTGGTATTTGACACCGCTACATACTGGTCGTTTTTTGGCCAGCTGGTCATTATTTTTTTGATCCAGATCGGCGGGCTGGGCGTGGTGACGGCGACAGGCGCCATTGTGATTCTGACGGGAAAAAAGATCGGCTTGATCCAGCGCAATGTCATGCAGGAAGCCATCTCCGCGCACCAGGTAGGGGGAATCGTCCGGCTGACAAAATTTACCGTAACAGCGACCTTTGCGATAGAAGGGATAGGCGCACTGATGATGGCGCCGGTGTTTTGCGGTGATTTTGGTTTTCAAAAGGGGATCTGGTATGCCTGTTTTCACGCCATCTCCGCCTTTTGCAATGCCGGTTTCGATTTAATGGGGACAGACCAGCCGTTTTCATCCCTCACCGCCTATGCGGCTGACCCTGTGGTCAACTTTGCCGTTATGTTTTTGATCGTCGTAGGAGGTATCGGCTTTATGACCTGGGAGGATATATGGACCCACAGGCATCATTTTCGGAAATACCGGATGCAAAGCAAGGCGATTTTATGGGTCACGGGGCTTTTGATTTTGGTTCCCGCCGCATATTTTTATTTTTTTGAATTTTCCGGTCTTTCCGGAGGAGAGCGGGTCTGGAGCTCTTTTTTTCAGTCGGTCACTCCCCGCACCGCCGGTTTTAATACGGTGGATCTGACGGCGCTTTGTGACGTAAGCCAGGGGTTGATGATCGTTTTGATGCTGATCGGAGGTTCCTCCGGGTCTACCGCAGGCGGTATGAAGACGACGACCTTGGCCGTCCTTTTGACCTCCGCTCTTTCTGTGTTCCGGCGAAGGGAGCATCCCCACTTGTTCCGGCGCCGGATCTCGGATGAGACGGTCAAATACGCTTCTACGGTGCTTCAGATGTACTTAGTGCTTTGTCTTTTAGGAGGTATGGTCATCAGTCTTGTGGATGGACTTCCGCTGCTGGACTGCCTTTTTGAGACTGCGTCCGCTATCGGTACCGTAGGGTTATCGCTGGGGCTGACGCCGGCGCTTTCCGGCTGTTCCAAAATTGTTCTCATACTGCTGATGTTCATCGGGCGGGTCGGAGGATTGACGCTGATCTTTGCCGCGTCGACCCCGCCTCGTCCCAATGGATCCCGGCTTCCGGAGGAAAAAATTACGGTAGGATAAGGAGAGATTGGATGAAATCCATTTTGCTGATCGGATTAGGGCGGTTTGGAAAACATATCGCCCGCAAGCTCCATGAGCTTAACCACCAGGTTATGGCGGTGGACAAAGATGAGGAAAAGGTAAACGAGGTGCTTCCGTTTGTTACCAGCGCGCTGATTGGAAACAGCACCAACGAAGATTTTCTCGAGTCGCTGGGAGTGCGCAATTACGATGTTTGTATCGTGGCAATCGGAAACGATTTTCAAAGTTCGCTGGAGACCACCTCGCTTTTGAAGGAAATGGGGGCGAAATTGGTGGTGTCCAGAGCCGCGCGGGATGTCCAGGCAAAATTTTTGCTCCGTAACGGCGCCGATGAGATCGTTTACCCGGAAAAGCAGCTTGCTTACTGGACAGCGATCCGCTACAGCGCCGATCATATCTTTGATTACATCGAGCTTAGCGAGGATTACGCGATTTTTGAGGTTCCCGTTCCGGACTCATGGGCGGGAAGGACCATCGGAGAAATCAACATTCGCCAAAAATACAACGTCACCATTATGGCGCTCAAAAAAAACGGCAAGCTTTTTCTCACCGTCAATGCGGATACCGTCATGGATCGGGATGAGACCATACTGGTTTTGGGAAGCTATAAAGCGGTTCAAAAATGTTTTAAAATTTAGCGCCGCAAAAGGAAAACATCCTCTGTTTCGGTAGCTGTTTTGCCGAAAATATGGTATCCTATAGGTAGATTCTTTTATTTTTAAAGCAGAGGTGTGACGCGGCGTTGGCAAAACACAGTTTTTCCCTGTCAGGCAAAAAGGAACCGGCGGAGTCCCATAAACGGGTATTGGGGAGGCTTCGTATTTTTTTCGGATACACGTCCAAAGAGGATACCGCCTGCGCGATGCTGGAGGCGGCCCAAACCGCACGACAAAGAGGAGCAGACGTGGTGATCGGCGATTTCGAGCCGAAGGAAAGCGCTTTCACGGCACACCTTTTAGAAAGACTGGAGTGCATTTTGAAAAAGACTGCTTCACAAAAGCATCAGGCGGCTGACGAATGGGACCTGGACGAAGCGCTGAAAAGGAAACCTCAGATCCTGTTATTAGGGTCCCTTGCGCATCAAAACCGGGACGGCGCCCGCCACAGCAAACGCTACCACGATGTGGAGGAGCTTTTAGCGGCGGGGATTGATGTATATACCACCGTTGATATCAGCGAGATCGAAAGCGTCAGCGATATGGTTTTTGCCATAACCGGTGTTTTGGCAAAAGAGCGGATCCCCGATATGGTACTGGACGGCGCTTTTCGGGTGGATTTTGTGGATCCGGTTTCCAATAGAGGGGAAAGCGGGGACAGTACGTTTCTTGCGCTTCGAAAAATCGCCCTTCGTCGGTATGCGGATTGGGTCAACCGTCAGGCAGAGTCAGAAAATGAAAAGCAAAGCCCATTTGGGGAAAGGGTGCTGGTTTGCCTTTCTTCGGCCCCTTCCAACGCGAGGATCATTCGCACCGCGGCCCGGATGGCGGCGGCTTTTCGGGGGACTTTGACGGCGCTTTTTGTAAAGACGCCCGATTTTTCTCTGCTGAATGAGGATGATAAAAAGCGGCTGCAAGCCCATATCCGCCTTGCGCGGCAGTTGGGCGCAGAGGTGGAAACGGTCTACGGAGACGACGTCCCTTTTCAGATCGCGGAGTTTGCCAGGATCTACGGGATCTCCTGTGTGGTAATGGGGCGAAGCGCGGCGGGGCGAAGACATTTTTTTGAGAGACCCTCTTTGACGGAGCGGCTGATCGCTTTGGCTCCAACGCTGGACGTCCATATCATTCCCGATTCCTCAGTGCGCACTGTCCCCAAGAGAGAAAGAAACGGGGGAAACCGGCCGGCGTTTTCTTTCAAGGACACGGTATACAGCCTCTTGATTCTTTCCCTTTCCACTTTGATCGGCTGGCTGTTTTTCCGGCTGGGATTCACCGAGACCAATATCATTACCATATACATTTTAGGGGTGCTGGTAGTTTCGGTAATCACCGCAAGCAGAGTTTACAGTCTCCTCGCTTCAGCGGTCAGCGTGCTGGCGTTCAACTTTCTTTTTACCGTTCCCCGGTACACCTTCTTTGTATACGACAAAGGGTACCCGGTTACCTTTTTGATCATGTTTACCGCAGCGCTGATCACCAGTTCCTTTGCCTTTCGGTTAAAGCTCCATGCGCGCCAGTCGGCGCAATCGGCGTTTCGAACCAAAGTCCTTTTTGACACCAACCAGCTTTTACAGAAAGCCTCGGGACAAGAGGAGATCACCAAAACGGCGGCGGATCAGCTGACAAAGCTTTTGGGGCTGCCTATGGTTTTTTATCCCGCAAAGTACGGTAAGCTTTTAAATCCCCGGATCTTTCCCAGTGCCTCTCCTTTGGATCCCGCAATGCTTCTTTCCCCTAAAGAGGAACAGGCGGCTATGTGGGTGTTTCAAAATAACAGGCGTGCCGGCGCTGCCACCGATACCTTTTCGGATGCGGCGGGGCGGGATTGCGCGGTTCGGGTCCAGGATCATGTATACGGTGTCATCGGGATCGGGTTGGACGGAAGGTCTTTGGATGCTTTGGAAAACAGTGTGCTCCTTTCCATTTTGGGAGAATGGGCTTTGGCGCTGGAAAACGATCAAAACGCCAGAGAAAAGGAAGAGGCTGCCGTGCTCGCGAAAAATGAACAGCTTCGCGCCAATCTCCTTCGCGCCATCTCCCATGACCTTCGGACACCGCTCACCTCCATTTGCGGCAATGCCAGCAATCTTCTTTCCAACGGGGATGGCATCGACAAGGACACCAAGGTACAGATCTACAAAGACATCTACGACGATGCCATGTGGTTAGTGAATCTGGTGGAGAATCTTCTTTCGGTGACCCGGATCGAAGAGGGGCGGATGAATTTAAACTGTTCGGCGGAGCTGCTCGACGAGATCATTACCGAAGCCCTTCGGCATATCGGCCGTCAGAGGCTGACTCATTCTATCGAATTTCAAAGTCAGGAGGAATTCCTTTTGGTCCGGGTGGACGCGCGTCTTTTGGTACAGGTGTTCATCAATTTGGTGGACAACGCGGTGAAGTATACAAAAGAGGGCTCTCATATCCTCATTGACGCGAGAAAAGAGGGGAAATGGGTGGTGGTTTCAGTTTCGGACGACGGACCGGGGATCCCCGACGAGATCAAGCCTCGGATCTTTGATATGTTTTACAGCGGCGCGAACCGGATCGCCGACAGCCGCCGCAGTCTGGGACTGGGACTGTCCCTTTGCAAATCCATCATCAACGCTCACGGCGGAGAGATCTCGGTATCCGACGGTTCTCCACACGGAGCGGTATTTACCTTTACATTACCGGCAGGGGAGGTCGATCTGCATGAATAAACCGTTGATTTTGGTGGTAGAGGATGATCCGTCGGTCCGGAATTTAATGACGACCACGCTTAAAACCCACGATTACCGCTATCTTACCGCTTTTAACGGGGAGACCGCCATTATGGAGGCGTCCTCTCATAATCCCGATATCGTCCTTTTGGATCTGGGGCTGCCCGATCTGGATGGGGTGGAAGTGATCCGGAGGATCCGGACATGGTCGAATCTTCCCATTATTGTGATCAGTGCCAGGAGCGAGGATACCGATAAGATCGACGCCTTGGACGCGGGCGCCGACGATTATCTCACCAAGCCCTTTTCGGTAGATGAGCTGTTGGCCAGGATCCGGGTGACCCAGCGGCGCCTCGGCATGCTCCGCCAGGAAAACGCGGGAAACGCTGTCTTTGTCAACGGAAATCTTCGCGTTGATTACGCCGCAGGCTGCGCCTATCTTGGAGAAAAGGAGCTGCATCTGACCCCCATTGAATATAAGCTTCTTTGCCTTCTTTCCCAAAACGTCGGCAAGGTGCTCACCCATAAAATGATCACCCAGAAAATCTGGGGAAGCAGCTGGGACAACGACATCGCATCCCTTCGGGTGTTTATGGCGACTTTGCGAAAGAAGATCGAAGCGGATCCCTCCTCTCCCCAATATATCCAAACGCATGTGGGAGTGGGCTATCGGATGCTTCGGGTAGATGGGTAAAGCAAAAAAGCTGTTAAAACATGCTAAGAATGAAAAAAAGCGGTTTTCCCGTTGACAGATCAGGCGCTCTAAGGTACTATAAATGAGGTTTTTAAAGTCACCAAAGAATAGAAAGGCAAAGAAGGAAAAAAATATATCTGTGAAGTAAGGGAAGGAAGGCTGGTTATGCGGAAAACCAAAATTGTTTGTACCATCGGTCCTGCATGTGATAATGAGGAAACGCTGACAAAAATGTGCCTCGCGGGCGCCAATGTGATCCGGTTGAACTGTTCCCACGGGGATACCGCGGAGCATCAGCAGCGGGTGAATCTCATCAAAAAGGTACGGGAAAAATTAGGACTTCCCATCGCTATTTTGCTGGACACCAAAGGGCCGGAATATCGGATCAAAACCTTTGAAAACGGGAGCGTTTCCTTAAAAGAGGGAGACTCCTTTACCTTTTACAGCGATGAAAAGACCGGCAGC
>CALWZB010000081.1 GCA_944385915.1 uncultured Clostridia bacterium
CCAAGGCGCTTTGGAACGGGTCACCCTCTACTCTATCATGCAGGATCCTATGACCTCCTGCGGATGCTTTGAATGTATCTGCGGTATCGAGCCCTTCTCCAACGGCGTTATTATCGTCAACCGGGAACATACCGGTATGACTCCCTTGGGTATGACCTTCTCGGAAATGGCTTCTATGACCGGCGGCGGTGTGCAGACTCCCGGCTTTATGGGCCACGGCAAGCACTTCATCTCCAGTAAGAAGTTTATGAAGGCGGAAGGCGGCGTACAGCGGATTGTCTGGATGCCTAAAGCTTTGAAGGATATCGTAGCCGACAAACTCAACGCCACCGCGAAAGAGCTTTACGGCATCGATAACTTTGTCGATATGATCGGCGACGAAACCATCGCCGAGGATCCCGAGACCCTGCTCAACTTCTTGGGTGAGGTGGGACATCCCGCTTTGGGACTGGATCCTATGATGTAAACTTAACCGAAACCGGTTAAAATAGGAAAATACGAAAGGAGCAATTACCATGAGTGTGTTAACCGATTTAATCTATGCAGGCTCCGACGCCGTCGCCGGATTAACCGAAGGATTGGTCAGCGACGCCATTAACCAATACGGCGCGGAAAAGACGATCGCCTTTCCTGACACCGCGTATTTTCTCCCTACCATTTACGCCGCCACCGGCGTAAAGGTCAAAACATTAGGTGATCTGCCCGCCTGCGTCGACGTGCTCAAAAGCCTCATCAGCAAAAAAGAGGATCTGGGCGAAGCGTTGAACGCCGGCCTCGCCACTGCGGTGGGTGCGGAGATCATCGAAGCGTTAAAGTATGTCGGGAAAGAAGATCCCTATGCGGATGAAGCCGGTATCGGTTTTGTCCCCGACCCTGTGATCCGTTCTCTGGGCGTCCCTCTGGTCACCGGAGATATCCCCGGTGTCGCCGTGGTCTTAGGAAAAGCGGAGGATGCCTCTGCCGCCGCAGATGTAGTCAAAGACTACCAAAGCAAGGGAATCTTAACTTTCTTAGTCGGCGACATCATTGACCAGATTGCTGACGCCGGTGTAAAAATGGGACTGGAATTCCGTGTGGTACCTTTGGGTCATGACGTAACGGCAGTCACCCATGCGGTCACCGTTGCCATTCGCGCGGCGCTGATCTTCGGAAACATTACCCCCGGCGATCTTCCCGGCCTTTTAGCGTATACCAAAGAGAGAGTCCTCGCTTTTGTCAACACCTTCGGCGCATTGAATGAGATCGCCGTTTCCGCCGGCGCCGGCGCCATTGCTTTGGGCTTCCCGGTAATCGTAGATATCGATCTGGCGGAAAACCAGGTTCCCGGTGCGCTGGAATCGGTGCTTGACCATAAGGAAACAGTGAAACATTCCTTAAATCTCAGAGGCATCAGGATCAAAATCAAGGAGATCCCCATTCCCGTGGCGTTTGCCGCCGCATTTGAAGGCGAGATCATCCGGAAAAACGATATGCATGCCGAATTCAGCTCTCAGAAAAATCCCGCGTTTGAGCTGGTCGCTATGCGTCAGGAAAACGAAGTCGAGGATCACAAGCTCACTTTGGTAGGCCCCGACATTGACGGTGAAGCGCCGGTAGGACTTCCCCTCGGCGTTGTGGTAGAGATCTACGGCGCCAAGATGCAGGCCGATTTTGAACCGGTCATCGAACGGAAGCTCCATCACTGGCTCAACTACATCGAAGGAGTTATGCATACCGGACAGAGAAACCTCATCCACATCCGGATCCATAAAGACGCTTACGAAAAGGGCCTGCGCTTAAAGGATCTGGCGGAAGCGCTCTACTGTATGGTCATGGATGAGTTTGATTCGGTGGTCGATAAGTGCCAGGTCACCCTCTACACCGAAAAGGACACGGTGGCTCAGCTTTTGGATACCGTCGCTATGCCTCGCTACGACGCGAGAGACGAGCGGTTGAATTCTATGAACGACGAAAGCTGCGATACCTTCTACAGCTGTATTTTGTGCCAGTCCTTCGCCCCCAGCCATGTCTGCATCATTACGCCGGAACGGCTTGGACTGTGCGGCGCGGTAAGCTGGCTGGACGCCAAAGCCACCAAAGAGTTAACCCCGCTGGGTCCCTGTCAGCCTGTCCCTAAAGAGGGATGCTTAGATGAAGTCAAGGGCGTTTACACCGAAGTCAACAAAGCGGTGGAGGCGGCTTCCCAGGGTATGGTCCAAAATGTGACCCTTTACTCTTTGATGCAGGATCCTATGACCTCCTGCGGATGCTTTGAGTGTATCTGCGGCATTGAACCATTCTCCAACGGCGTTATTATTGTCAACCGGGAATACAAAGGCATGACGCCTCTGGGCATGAGCTTCGGAGAGCTGGCCTCGATGACTGGCGGCGGCGTACAGACCCCCGGATTTATGGGGCATGGACGTCACTTTATCTCCAGCAAGAAGTTCATCAGCGCCGAAGGCGGCGTAGAACGGATCGTTTGGATGCCCAAAGAACTGAAAGACGCTGTAGGCGATAAGCTGAACGCAACTGCCAAGGAGCTTTACGGCATCGACAACTTTATTGACATGATCGGCGACGAAACCATTACCGAAGACCCGGAAGCCCTCTTAAACTTCCTGACCGAAAAAGGCCACCCGGTGCTCGGCCTCGCGCCTTTGATGTAACAGACAGATATAATACAGAAGGGAGATTACCAAAATGCCATTCAAATCTACACCCCAACCCTTTAATGCCGCAATCAACGCCGTTACCGTCGGCGTGGGCGACAAGGCGATGACATTAGGCGGAGAAAACGTTCTCCCCCTCTACACCTTTGACGCTCCCATCTCGAATCCTCCTAAGATCGGTTTCGAGATCACCGATACCGGTTTAGAGCTTGCGGTTCCCGGTATCGCCGCCCTTTATGAGGGCGCCGCCACCATCGGAGAGCGGGCGAAGAAAGCGGAAACACTGGAAGGGGTCGACTTTATCTCGTTAAAATTTGCCGGCGCGGATCCCAACGGAGAAAACAAATCCGCGGAAGACTGTGCTGCTGTGGCCAAAGAGGTCGCCGGAGCCACAAGCCTGCCTATCGTAGTAGAAGGCTGCGGCAATGCGGAAAAAGACGCTGTCCTCTTTGAAAAAGTCGCCGACGCGCTTGCGGACAAGAACGTCCTGTTCCTTTCCGCCAAAGAGGAAAACTACAAAGCGGTAGGCGCTGCGGTCGGTCTGGCTTACGGCCAGAAGGTAGGCGCAGAGTCTTCTGTTGATATCAACCTTGCCAAGCAGCTCAACGTTTTGCTGTCCCAGCTGGGTGTGAAAAACGAGAATATCGCCATCAATCCCGGCTCTGCTGCGGTAGGTTACGGATTTGAGTATGTTGCCTCCACCATGGAGCGGATCAAGGCAGCTGCCTTGTCCCAAAACGATACCTCTCTCCAGATGCCCATTGTGACTCCCATTGCTTCCGAAGCGTTCGGTGTCAAAGAAGCGATCGTATCCGAAGAGGATATGCCCGAATGGGGTCCTGCGGAGCAAAGAGGAATCGATATGGAAATTTCCACTGCCGTTTCCGCGATCGCTTACGGCTCCAACGCCGTCATCTTGCGGCATCCGGAATCGGTAAAAACTGTCAGCAGCTTTGTCAAAGCCATGACGGAATAGGAATGAAGGAGGAAAACGAAAATGGCTTTAAAAGGTCTCGATATTTTTAAGATTACCCCAAAAACCAACTGTAAGGAATGCGGCAACCCCACCTGTATGGCTTTTGCGATGAAGGTGGCTCAGGGTGCGATCCCCCTGGAGAAATGCCCTCATATCTCCGCGGAAGTCATGGCGGAGTTGTCGGAGGCCACTGCGCCCCCCATGAAGACCATCAAGATCGGCGCCGGCGACAAGGAATTTACCCTGGGCGGCGAAACGGTTTTGGCGCGTCACGAAAAGACCTTTGTCTCCAAGCCCCTCTATGCCGTCTCGGTCTGCACCGGCCAGTCTGATGAAAAGAGAGAAAAAGTTCTCAGCGCGCTGGATACTATTGATTACGACCGGATCGGCGAGCGGATGTACGTTGAGCTGATCGAAGTCAACGACGGAACCGGCGATAAGGATCAGTTTATCGAGCTGACCAAAAAGGCCCTTACATACAACCGTACTCTCGTACTGTCCACCACCAATGCAGAGACCGCCAAGGAAGCTTTGGCTCTTTGCAAGGACGAAAAGCCGGTCTTAAACGGTGCGACTCCCGATAACTATCAGGAGATGAACGCGGTTGCTACCGAGGCGGGCGTTGTACTGGGCGTTTGTGCCGATACGCTGGATGCGCTTTATGACACCGTTGCCGCTTTGGAAGGACTGGGCAATAAAAACCTGATCCTGACGGTAAGCGACAAATCGATGAAGGACGCCTTTGCTTTCGCGGTACAGATCCGCAGAGCGGCGCTCAAAAACAACGACCGGACCTTCGGTTATCCTTCTCTCGTGCATGTCAACCGTCTCGCGGCGGGCGACCACAATATGCAGACCGCTTTGGCTTCTCTCTTTACTGCCAAATACGGTTCCATTGTTGTCATGGAGGAGATGACCTATTCCCAGGCGCTTCCTCTCTATGGCCTGCGTCAGAACATCTTTACCGATCCTCAGAAACCTATGAAGGTAGAGCCGGGCATCTATCCGCTCAACGGCGCCGACGAGAACTCCATCTGCATGACCACCGTCGACTTCGCTTTGACCTACTTCGTCGTATCCGGCGAGATCGAAAGAAGCGGCGTGCCGGTCAACCTTCTCATCAGTGACGCCGGCGGTTATTCGGTATTGACCGCCTGGGCAGCCGGAAAATTGAGCGCTTCCTCCATCGGCAAATTCTTCGACGAGTTCGAGATCGAAAAGAAGATCAAAAACCGCACTCTGGTCCTTCCCGGAAAGGTCGCCGTACTGAAAGGCGAAGTGGAAGAACGCCTTCCCAACTGGAACGTGGTCGTTGGTACCAACGAAGCGGTTGAGCTGGTTAAATTCTTAAAAGAATTCAAAGGTTAATCATCAGTAAAGGAGTAGTAAATCCATGGGAAAATTTATTGTTATCGGTGAGCGTATCCACTGCATCTCCCCCGCCATCCGCAAAGCGATGGACCAAAAAGACCCCGCCCCCATTTTAAAGCGTGCCAAAGAACAGTTAGATGCCGGTGCCGACTATCTTGACGTCAATATCGGGCCTGCCGAAAAGGGCGGCGAAGAGCTGATGAAATGGGTAGTCACCCTGCTTCAGGAAAATTTTGACAACGTTCCCCTGTGCCTGGATACCGCCAATAAGAAAGCCATCGAAGCCGGTATCTCGGTTTACAACCGCCAGAAGGGCAAACCCATCATTAACTCCGCCGACGCGGGCGACCGGATCGAAAACATCGACTTAGCTGCCGCCAACGACGCGATCTGCATCGCTCTCTGCTCCAAATCGGGCGTTCCCGCCGACAACGACGAGCGGATGGTTTACTGCCAGGAGCTGCTGGAACGGGGTATGGGCCTTGGCATGGATCCCTCGGATCTGTGGTTTGACCCCCTGTTTTTGGTCATCAAGGGTATGCAGGACAAACAAAAAGATTGCCTCGACGCCATTAAGATGTTTACCGAAATGGGCTTGAACACCACCGGCGGACTTTCCAACATCTCCAACGGTATGCCCAAAAACATCCGTCCCATTATGGACGCGGCAATGGTCGCTATGGCTATGGCCAACGGTTTGAACTCCGCCATCGTCAACCCCTGTGATACCCGTTTGATGGAAACCATCAAATCCTGCGATATCATTAAGGACAACTGCCTGTACGCGGATTCCTATCTGGAAATCTAACAACGGATCACGGAAAAGGGGGAGCTTTCCCCCTTTTCCTCCTGAAAATAAAAAAATAGGAAAAGGGAACGTATACTATGTTTGAAATTACCTTTCAGCTGGAAAACGGCGACACCGTCAAAACCTTTGCCGCCCCGGGACAAAATCTCCTTTCGGCTGCACGGAAGGCGATGGTGGAGATCGATGCGCCATGCGCCGGAAACGGTTCTTGCGGGAAATGCCGCGTCCGTATCCTTGAGGGAGAAGTGATCTATCAAAAAAACCATCATCTTTCCGAAGAGGAAGAGAGTATGGGCTGGCGGCTGGCATGCCAGTGTAAAGTCAGCTCTGACATTACCGTTTGGGTTCCCGGAACTGCTTCTGCTTTCAAATTAGGGATGAAAGCGGCGGATCTCAGCTCGGAGAAAGAAATTTCGATTTTTCGCAAGGTAAAATCCAGACTGTCCGAGGCAGGGATCCTCTTCGAAAATGGGTTCTCCCTTTATTCCATCACACTCTCCCCGCCGTCTTTGGACGATACCCTTCCGGATAACGAACGGCTGGTCCGCGCGCTACGGGCTCAGACCGGTGAAACGATTCATCTTACCCTCACTGCTTTGACCAAGCTTCCCGACGCTTTGCGGAAGGAAGACTTCTCCGTTTTGCTGGTGGTGGAACGCTGCGGCGGTGTTATGACCGTTTACGACGTCTTCAGCAAAAGTGAGAAGGTCTCGGTCTGCGGTTTGGCTGTAGATATTGGTACCACCAGCGTTTCCGGACTTCTAGTGGATTTGCTCAGCAAGGAGATCTTAGCGAAAGTCACCGTAGGAAACAGCCAGATCCAGTACGGCGCGGATGTCATCAACCGGATCATTGAGTCCTCCCGCCCCGGCGGAAAAGAGCGGCTTCAAAGCGCGATCATTGACAGCACCATCAATCCCCTCATCGCTGCTATGCGCCGTTTGGCAAATATCCCGGAAGACGGGATCTACCGGATGTGCATAGCCGGAAATACCACAATGAACCATCTGTTTTTGGGTATTCCCGCAAACCCCATTCGTATGGAACCTTATATTCCCGCCTTTTTTGAAACGGAACCTGTTTTGGCGGGAAGCTTACACCTTCCCATCCATCCGGAAGCGAAGCTTTTGATCGCGCCCAATGTGGGAAGCTACGTCGGCGGCGACATTACTGCCGGCATTTTATCCAGCACCATCTGGAACAAAGACGAATTTTCCCTGTTCATTGATTTGGGAACCAACGGCGAGCTGGTTTTCGGGAACCGGGACCTTTTGATGACATGTGCATGCTCTGCCGGCCCCGC
This sequence comes from uncultured Clostridia bacterium, assembly GCA_944385915.1. Taxonomy (GTDB): domain Bacteria; phylum Bacillota; class Clostridia; order Oscillospirales; family Ruminococcaceae; genus CALXGT01. The sequence continues at coordinate 7,110 of CALWZB010000081.1, forward strand.
CTTTGAGGGCGGCGACATTTCCTGCGGTATGCGGGCGACAGACGGCGCCATTGAAGCGTTCCATATGGATGACGACGGCTCCCTCCATTACACGGTCATCGGCGACCAAAAGCCTCTTGGCCTTTGCGGAAGCGGGATCATCGACGTGATCAGCGAGCTGTTTTCTCATCATATCATCAACGCGAAGGGCAACATTATCGGCGAAGGAGACCGGATCACACGGGATGAGCATGGCATCGGCTCGTTTGTTTTAGCGTTTGCGGAAGAAACGGAAAGCGGATTTCCCATTGCCCTCTCGGAGATCGACATTCAAAACTTTATCCATGCCAAAGCAGCCATTTATTCCGCCATCCGGACACTGCTCAACAGCCTGGGCTTTGATCTCTCCATGATCTGCGACGTATATGTGGCGGGCGGCATCGGAAGCGGTATCAATATGGAAAACGCGATCCACATTGGCATGTTCCCCGATATTGAACGGGATCGTTTCCATTATATCGGAAACACTTCCCTCGCCGGGGCATATACCATCCTGGTTTCGGATCAGGCCAACGAAAAAGTCTCCCAGATCGCCCGGAATATGACCTATTTGGAGCTGAGCACCGATCCGTCCTATATGGACGAATTTATCGGCGCATCCTTCCTTCCCCATACCGATACTTCGCTTTTCCCTTCCATTTCCTAAGGAGGTTTTCTCTTGCCTAATGTTGTAAACCACAAGGAGGAGGTCCCGTTTTCCCACTACCTCTCCCTGTATCAGCAGGGGGACCCTGCGGAGATCCAAAAGCGTTGTAATCTTCCCTTTGACGGAACCTTTTTTGATATTACCCTGATGGGTACCCGCTATCGAATCTCCTTTCCCGACTTTTGGATCCTTCCGGAGGAGGATTCTCCTTATCCCATCCTGACCGATTTTATGCCGGCGAAAATTTTGGTGCTTCGTTACCTCACCCAGGGCACCCACACTCCTTTTTTAGGAAAATTTCTGACCTACCGGGAATTTCCATGGGGAGAGGTCTATTTCCAAAACTTTTTCGGCCGCTGTATGCAGCGGTTCGCGTTTTCTTTCGGAACGGGCGGCAAGCTTCCCGCTTTGAAAAAAGCGATGGAAACTTTGAAGGCGACTCCCCTTCCCAATTCGGATTTGGGATATGAAATATCCTTTCTCAATGACTTGAAGATGCAGTTTCTCCTCTGGGAGGGGGACGAAGAATTTCCCCCTTCATCCCAAATCCTGTTCTCCGACCACTTTTCCTCCGCTTTCAGTGCTGAGGATATGGCGTTTGTCGGCGATATTGCCATTGCTGTATTTAAAAAATTGTCATAGTTTTTCGACAACAAAGGAGGATCGTTATGAGCAATTATCCCTTCGACCCAAAAGAAATCTCAGTAGACGAGTACTATCCGAAAATGCCCCCGCTTTACGGCATGGATATGGCTCCCACCAGAAAATTCAACACCCCCATTACCCCAAAAGAGAACTTCCTTCGGGTCTGCCGGAAAGAAAAGCCTCTTTGGCTTCCCAATATGGCGACGGATTTTGCCACCATTCAGCCTATTGTGATGCCTGACGCCAACGCGAGAGTCCACGGCGGCATCGACTGGTTTGGGATCCAGTGGGAATACGAGCCTCTTTCCAACGCCGCTATGGTAAAACCCGGAACCCGCCGTCTTTCTGACGTAACGAACTGGGAAAGCGAACTGGTGTTCCCCGATTTGAACGCTATCGACTGGCAAAAGGACTATGACGAGACCTATAAAGACTGCCTTTCCGATGATCTTGTAGTCAATTTTGTTATCGTCAACGGCCTTTATGAGCGTTTAGCTGACCTTACAAGCTTTGAGGACACCCTTTGTTCCTTCTTAGAGGAGCCGGAAGCGGTGGAAGCCCTTTATACCAAGCTCACCGATTTCCATATCGAGCTGATGAAGATCGCAAAGAAATATTACCATGCCACCCTCATCACCTTCCATGACGATATGGGCACCCAGAGAAGCTCTTTCTTCTCTCCTGAGCTGTTCCGTGAAGTGATGATGCCTCATTACCAGCGGATGAACAAAGCGGCGCATGATATGGGCTTGTATGTCATGTTCCATTCCTGCGGCTCGGTGGCTAACCAGCTTCCCAACTTTATCGAGTCCGGTTTCGATTTCTGGGAGGGCCAGGACGCCTGCAACGATAAGGACGCCTTAATGGAACAGTACGGTGACCAGATCGGCATGGAGGTTATGTCGTTGATGCCCCCTACCGATGAAAAAGGGCTGATGGATGTGGTCAACCGCTATGTTTACGGCTTAGGCAAAAACGGACGCTGCTTAGCGTGGCATTCCACCCCCAAGGGCGCTGCCTTCGACAGCTGTGCCAAGATCTACGAATTGAGCCGGAAGCATCTGGCCGAGTAACAAGGAGAAGCTATGTTTCGTGTTCATTTTCTTCCGGAAGGAAAAACGGTTTTTGTCCCCGAAGGGACGACACTGTTAGAAGCGGCGGGTCAAAGCCACCTTCCCTTGGACGCACCATGCGGAGGAATGGGAAGCTGTAAAAAATGTCTTGTCCGCCTTATGGACGCGGGACAAGAGCAGGAGGTTTTGGCTTGTCAGACCCGGATCGACCGGGATATGACGGTATACTTAAACCAGGATACCGACCATCGGATCCTGCAGCAGGGCGTTTTGCGCCCGGTACATATCGATCCTTCGGTGACTTCCGTTTACCAAGATGGTGCTTTTCAGGTCCGTTATAACGACGAGATCTTAGCGACAAAGGAGACTGACCCGCCCCTTTATGGCATCGCCTTTGATATCGGAACCACAACGGTAGTAGGATATTTAATGGATCTGAAGACCGGGGCTTCCCTCGCTTCGGTGAGCATGCTCAATCCCCAGTTCCAGTTTGGCGCTGATGTGATCATGCGGGCCAATTACGCGTTGGAGCATGGGGAAAAGCCGCTTTCTGATGCCATTCGGGGCGCATTGAATACCCTGATCGATAAAGCCGCTAAAGAAGCGGGGATAAACCCTGAGGACATTTATCTCATTACCGCAGTGGGCAATACCTGTATGCACCACCTGCTTTTGGGGCTTTCTCCCAAAAGCCTGGTATTGGCGCCGTACCTTCCTTTGGTCACCGATCCTTTGACCGTTTCCGCCGGAGAGTATGGTTTACAGATCCACCCCAATGGAAAGCTCCACGTCCTCTCCAACATTGCAGGATTTGTGGGAGCGGATACCGTTTCCGTCCTTTTGGCGGTAGACTTTGACACCATTGAAAAACAGACCCTCATTATTGACATCGGCACCAATGGGGAGCTGGTAATGGGAAACAAAGAGGAAGCATATACCTGCTCTACCGCCGCTGGTCCCGCTTTTGAAGGCGCCAAGATCACATGCGGTATGCGGGGCGCCAAGGGTGCTATTGACCATGTGACTATGCAGGACGGTGTTTTTTCCTACACAACGGTAGGAAATGCCGAAGCGGAGGGAATTTGCGGAAGCGGACTGATCGACCTGGCCGCTGTTTTGCTGGATGCCGGTGTGATCGACGACAGCGGAAAGCTCCTTGATCCCGACGAGCTTCCTCCCCGTGCGGCGACACTGCGCAGCCGGATTCAGACTATCGATGGGATCAAGGCCTTTGTCATCCGGGATGACCCTGAAAAGCCGGTCTTTTTGAATCAAAAGGATATTCGGGAGATCCAACTGGCAAAGGGTGCCATTTCCGCCGGTATCGTCCTTTTGGCGGATACGCTGAAGCTTCCCCTAAACGAGATCCAGGAGGTCCTGATTGCCGGCGCTTTCGGAACTTATATGAACCCGGAAAGCGCATGCCGCATCGGATTGATCCCGCCAGTTCTTCAAAAACGCATTTCTCCTATAGGCAATGCCGCCGGTGAGGGAGCAAAAATTGCCCTTTTAAATCAAAAGGAAGCGCAAAAAAGCGCGAACACGGCGAAACGGATCCATTTTCTGGAGTTAGCGAATCATCCCGATTTCGAGGACACCTTTATTGATTCTCTGGCTTTTCCGACAAAGGAGGAATTTTCTTGGACGAACTGATTCAACTGGCACTGGAAAACGGATTTACCGCCGCCGCCCCACTCCCCATCGACGCGTTGGAGCTAAAAGAAGAAGTGCGGAAAATGTGCGAGGTGAACACCTGCGGCAGGTACGATAAAAGCTGGTCGTGTCCGCCGGGATGCGGAGATCTCGACACTCTTCGGAAACGGTTTTTGTCTTACAAAAAGGGAATTTTAGTCCAAACCACAGGGCAGCTTGAAGATTCCTTCGATATTGAAGGGATCCAGGCACTTTCCCAGCGCCACAAGGAAAACTTTGAGCGCCTCACTTCCCTTTTGAAGGCACGTTTTCAAAAGCTTCTCCCTATGGGAACGGGAAGCTGTACCCGCTGCAAAACCTGTACCTACCCCGACGCGCCCTGCCGCTTTCCCGACGAAGCCTTCTCCTCTATGGAGGCGTATGGACTGGTGGTGAGCGAGGTTTGCCAGAAATGTAATCTGCCTTATTATTACGGAAAAGACACTTTGACTTATGTAGCTTGCTATCTTTTTGAATAAAAATTTGGTTTGATTTCCCATTTTTGCAAAAACATCTTGACTTTTTCCCAAAAAATCAATAGCATAGAAGTAGTAATTTTTTACTGTGAAATTGAAAACGGAGTGAAACAACATGATTATTATCGGAGAAAAATTAAACGGCTCTATCCCTAAAGTTGGAGCCGCCATCGCCGCGAGAGATGAAGAAACCATTGTCCGGCTGGCGAAACAGCAAACCGAAGCTGGCGCGGATTATCTGGACGTCTGTGCTTCCGTAGAAGAGAGCAAGGAAGTAGAAACCCTGGAATGGATGCTCAAACTGGTCCAGGACGCCAGCGATCTTCCCATCTGCCTGGACAGCCCCAGCCCTGACACCATCGTTTCCGCGATTCCTTTTGTAAAGAAGCCCGGTTTGATCAATTCGGTCTCTATGGAAGGAAATAAAATCGAAAAGATTTTCCCGGTGATTGCAAACACCTCCTGGAAATGCGTCGCTCTTTGCTCGGACGAAAAGGGAATCCCCGCTACGGCGGAAGAACGGCTGCATGTTTTTGACCGGATCATCGCGGCTGCGGACGAGTACAATATCTCCCATGACCGTCTGTTTATCGACCCCCTGGTAGAGATGCTCTGCACTTCGGAAGATGGTATTGCCACCGTCGTTGACACCATTAAAGGTATCCGGGAGCGCAACCAGAAAGTGCATATCATCGGCGCCATCAGCAATATTTCCTTTAACCTGCCTGCCCGTGCCCTGATCAACCAAACTTTCGCGACTCTGGCGATTGCCGCCGGTATGGACGCTGGTGTTTTGGATCCTATGAACCGGGGTATGAGAGGCGCAATCTACGCCGCGGAAGCCTGCATGGGTCTGGATGACTACTGCATGGAATATATCGGCGCCTTCCGGGAAGGAAGAATCGGTCCCCAGAAGAAAGCGTAATACGGTTTTTCCGTTTACATATGATTTATTTAAAGGAGGATAACCTATGTCTAAACTGCAAGAATTGGCCACTGCTGTAGAAAACGGCAAATCCAAATTGGTTCCCGGTCTCGTAGAAGAGGCTTTGGCCGAAGGAAATTCCCCCATTGACGTACTGAACAAAGGTATGATCGATGCGATGGGCGTCGTTGGCGAGAAATTCAAAAACAACGAAATCTTTGTGCCTGAAATGCTGGTCGCCGCGAGAGCGATGAAGAAAGGCGTTGAGGTGTTAAAGCCCCATCTTGCCGGCGAAAGCAGCACCACTATCGGTAAAGTCGTTATCGGCACCGTTGCCGGCGACCTGCACGATATCGGTAAGAACCTGGTTGCTTTGATGATCGAAAGCGCCGGTTTCGAAGTCAACGACCTTGGCGTAGATGTTCCCGTCGAGAAGTTCGTTGAAGCGGCGGAAAGCGATCCCGAAGTTTCCATCGTTGCGGTTTCTGCCCTGTTGACCACTACCATGCCTGCAATGCGGGATACCGTTGCTGCCTTGAACAAATCCCCCGCCAGAAGCCGGTTCAAAGTTATGGTTGGCGGCGCTCCTATTACCCAGGAGTTCTGCGATGAGATCGGCGCGGATGCCTATACCGCCGACGCTGCTTCTGCTGCCCAGGTTGCGAAATCTTTCGTTTCCTAAAAGAAATGGAAATCCGTCCGAAAGGGCGGATTTCTTTTTTTGCCTAAAAGTAAATTGATTTCTTGTTCACATTTTCAGAATTTGTCCCGTTTTTTTTCATAAACCGTCTATTTTTTCAAAAAAATATATGGTAGAATAAAGGTAAAGAAAGGAAGCGGTTGTACGGCTTCTTTTAGAAAGGAGAATAAATATGGCATTGGAAAAAATTCTCGTTGTAGACGATGATAAGAATATTTGCGAGCTGCTTCGTCTTTACCTGGAAAAAGAAGGATATAATGTTGTTTTATCTTATGACGGCGAGGAAGCGGTCTCGAAATTTGATACCTTCCGCCCGGATCTGATCCTTTTGGATGTAATGCTCCCCGGCTTGGACGGCTGGCAGGTATGCCGGGAGATCCGCAAAAAGAGCCAGGTGCCTATTATTATGCTCACCGCGAAAGGGGAAACCTTCGACAAGGTGCTTGGATTAGAGTTAGGCGCCGATGATTATGTGGTCAAGCCCTTTGACACCAAAGAGGTGGTCGCACGAATCAAGGCGGTCCTTCGCCGGATCGGTCAAAATAACGCCCCCTCGGATGTAAAAGAGGTCTCTTATGACAAGCTTACCGTCAACATGACCCGTTATGAGCTGAAGGTAAACGGAAAGGTGGTAGACACCCCTCCCAAGGAGCTGGAGCTTTTGTTCCATCTGGCGAGCAATCCTAACCGGGTATACACCAGAGATCAGCTGTTAGACGAAGTCTGGGGATTTGAATATTACGGCGATTCCCGCACCATCGACGTCCACATCAAACGGCTTCGGGAAAAGTTGGAAGGCGTTTCCGACCAGTGGTCATTGAAGACGGTTTGGGGCGTAGGATATAAATTTGAAGTGGTGAATCTGTTATAATTTTGGTTCTTGCCAGCCGCCCCTCGGGCGGCTGTTTTGGAGGCGCTTCTTTTATGAAAAAAAGTATTTTCAGCAAATATTTTGGCGTTTACGCCTCACTGCTTTTGCTTTCCATCGTATTTCTGGGCAGTTTGTTTATGATGTTTTCCGCCCAGTATTTTACCACCCAGAAAAAAGAGCTGCTCCAAAACAATGTTGAGATCGTAAGAAAGCTCATTACCAAAGGATCGGTGGTAGACTGGGAAAACGGAGTGGCACGCTTCGACACCACCCTGGTACAAAGCAGCTTTGATATTTTTTCCGAAGCCAGTTCCTCCGAGATCTTTTTGACAGATTTAAGCGGCAATACCCAATTTTGCACCGAATCCCAGGAAAGCTGCAGCCACTATCGCCGCTCTGTCAGCTCCGATATCATCAATAAAGTTTGCCAAAGCAGCGAAAAAAGCTATTTTGAGCTTGGAAAATTGGGCGGCGTCTATTCGTCGCGATATTACACGCTGGGTGTGCCTTTGACCCTTTCAGACACCGAAGTGCCCATTGGCTGCATCTTTATTACCACCTCGGGGGAAGGAATGAGTGAATTTTTACAGGAAATGCTTCGCCTTTTCCTCAGCGCTTCCCTCATTGTACTGTTTTTGGCGTTTATGGTCATTTACTTTGCGTCAGCAAGAATGAGCCGTCCTCTCCGGGAAATGTCCAAAGCGGTCAAACGGTTTGGCGAAGGGGATTACTCTTCCCGGATCCATGTTGACTCGGTAGACGAGATCGGAGAATTAGGCAACGCCTTCAACCAGATGGCGGATGCCATCGCTTCCCAGGAGACCATGCGCCGAAGCTTTATTGCCAACGTTTCCCATGAGCTGCGGACACCGATGACCTCCATCGCGGGATTTGTAGACGGTATTTTAGATGGCACCATCACCCCAAATGAGGAACGCCATTATTTGACTTTAGTATCCGAAGAGGTAAAACGGCTTTCCCGCCTGGTGCGGAGTATGTTAAACCTCTCCCGGATCGAGGCTGGAGAACTGAAAATCAATGCTTCCACTTTTAATATTACCGATACCATTATCCAGACTGTTTTGAGCTTTGAAAAACAAATCGACGCCAAGCATTTGGATATCGTTGGACTGGACGCTCCCAAAACGATGGTAGAGGCGGACGCTGACTTGATCCACCAGGTGATCTACAATCTGACGGAGAACGCGGTAAAATTTGTAAATGAAGGAGGTACTTTGACTTTCTCCCTTACCAACGAAGGAAGCTTTACCTCAGTATCCATTAAAAACACCGGCGAAGGATTGAATAAGGAAGAACTCCCGAAAATCTTCGAGCGGTTTTATAAAACCGACCGTTCCCGCGGAATGGATAAAAACGGAGTGGGCTTGGGGCTTTACATTGTCCGTTCCATTATCCAGCTCCATGGCGGAAAAATTTCGGTTCGCTCCACTCCTGGAGAATTTACCGAATTTATCTTTACAGTGCCCACCGCCAAGATCCGTGGCAGCTCTCTCACCATCGGCAAGGAAAAAGATTATCCCGAGCCGCCGGTGAAGGAAGCAAAAGACGGCAAAGGCGCCACAGAATCGAAATAACTTATCTAAAAAAAGGTTTCTCATTTCCTATGAAATCTTCATAAAAGTGGGTTATGATAATAAAAGAAAAGTAAGGAGGCTTACTTATGAACGAAGAAAACAACAACAATCTGTATCCTAAAGATCCCAATCCAAACGCATCTTCTTCCAAACAGGAGCAAGAACAGGAAGAGACCCCATCCTTTCAGGAGAATCCGTCTCCTTCCTCTTTTTCTTCCTCTCCAAATCCAGACCCCTCTTCGAATTTTGAACCTTTTACCCCCACCCCACCGGAATATTCCTGGGGAGAATCGCCCCGGCGAACCACAGCAGAAGTGTCTCAAAAGAACGGCTTAAAGATTTTTGCGGTAGTCATTTCCGTTTTGCTTGCCCTTTCCCTTAGCCTTTCCGCTTTCTTATTAGTGAATCGGTTTTCCAGTGACAATACCCATGATTCCCTTTCTGCGTCTGACCAAAGCAGTCAGCAGTCTTCCCTTCCCGAAAACGAGAATGCCCCTTCTCTCAATGTCGAAGACACGCCGGACGGCGGGACCAGCACTTACGCGGACGGCGGTCTCTCCACCGAAGAAATCGCGGAGAAGGTCGGCGCTTCTGTCGTGGGAATCGAAATTTATGATAATGATTATCCTTTGGAGGCGGTCTCCTCGGGATCCGGTATCATTATGACGGAGGATGGTTATATCATTACCAATTCCCACGTTGTAAGCGGTGCGGATGGGATCGTCGTCATCCTCTCGGATGAAACCGAATATGCCGCAAGAGTCATCGGCATTGACAGCAAAACCGATTTGGCGGTCATTAAAGTGGAAGCTCAGGACCTTCCCGCTGCTGAATTTGGAGACAGCGATGCTTTAAAAGTGGGTGAACGCATTGTTGCTATTGGAAACCCCACCGGCATGAATTTGGCCGGCAGCACCACCCAGGGGATCGTCTCCGGCTTACAGCGTTCCATCACCCTGACCAACGAGGAAACCAACACTGCCATCACGATGGAAGTGATCCAGGTAGACGCAGCCATCAACCCGGGAAATTCCGGCGGCGCCCTGATCAATAAGTACGGGCAGGTCGTAGGCATCAACTCCGCCAAGGTTTCTTCCACCCAGGTGGAAGGTATTGGCTTCGCCATTCCCATTAACACCGCCAAACCCATTGTAGACGATCTGATCCAGTATGGTTACGTCAAAGGACGGGTGCTTTTGGGAATCACCTACCAGGCCATCAGCGACGTCGTTGGGCAGATGTACGGGTACATTCCCGGCCTCACTGTGCGCAGCGTAGACGAAACCATGGACGCCTATGCGAAAGGACTTCGCGCCGGTGACGTGATCACCAAGATGGACGGTATCGACGTTCGGGACAGTGACACGGTCAACGAGATCATGGCAACCAAACAGCCGGGTGACACCATTACCCTGACGGTCATTCGACGGGATCAAAACGGAAACGCCACTACCTTCGAAATTTCTCCTGTTCTCGCGGAGGATCGGGGGACCTACGGCGCGGTGATCCCGGAAGAAAAGGAAAACCAGCAAAGTCAATCGGAAGAAAGTACTCCCGCCTCTCTTCCCCTTCCCTGATCCTGTAAATGAACAAAACCCCGCCGAAGAATTTTTGATTCTCCGGCGGGGTTTGATCAAAAAAGCAAGATTTTATAAAATTTCCTTGATATCACATCTTTTCGTATCTCCTTGTTGAGAAAAAATAACATTTGTAGTATGATGGACATACCGATAAAGCAAAGGAGCGACAGTACCAGTGTATCAAGGCCGGTACGGCAGTGAAAAAAGATGAACCCGATTATTGAAATTCAGAACCTTTCCCAGCCTGAACTTTCCGTTTTTTCCCGGCTTACCGAGGCGCAGCTTCGAAACCGTCTGGAACCAAAACAGGGGATTTTGATCGCGGAAAGCCCCAAAGTGATCCAAACCGCGTTGGAAAACGGTTTTGTCCCTCTCTCTTTTTTAATGGAGCGAAAACAAATCGACGGCCCCGCCAAAGAGATCGTTGCCCGGTGTGAAAACGTTCCCGTTTATACCGCCGACCGATCTGTGTTGGAACAGCTCACCGGCTATACCCTCACCCGAGGGGTGCTGTGCGCTATGCGCCGCCCTTTCTTACCGGATGTGGAAGCGGTATGCGTAAACGCCCACCGGATCGCGGTTTTAGAGGGGATCGCGGACGCCACCAATGTGGGAGCCATCTTCCGTTCCGCGGCGGCGCTCAATATAGACGCGGTGCTGATCACTCCCACATGCTGTGACCCATTCAACCGAAGGGCTATCCGTGTCAGCATGGGCACCGTTTTCCAGATCCCCTGGACCCAAATCGGAGATACCCCCGACCAATGGCCGGATCCCGGGTTAAAACAGCTTCAACATCTCGGATTTCACACGGTGGCAATGGCACTGCGCAAAGATTCGACTTTCATCGACGACCCCCGGCTCCGATCCAAGGAAAAACTGGCGATCGTTTTAGGGACAGAAGGAGACGGACTCGCCAAAGAAACCATTGCGGCATGTGACGATACCGTTTTGATCCCTATGGCACATGGCGTAGATTCCCTCAACGTAGCGGCGGCAAGCGCCGTCGCCTTTTGGGAGCTTCGCGTCCGGTAGATTGGACACACAAAAAAGGCAGGCTTCACGCCTGCCTTTTTCTTATGGGTTTTTATTGGATCCAAGCGCCGTCCGCGCCCACAGCGTACCCGCCTACGGTAGTGTTATACGCCATAGCACCATCTGCGTAGAAGTAGTACCATTTGCCGTTTACCAGCTCCCATCCGGTCTGCATCGCGCCGGAAGCAGGATCGGTGTAGTACCAGGTACCGCCTACCTTCACCCAGCCTTCAGCCATACCGCCCCAGGCGGGATACAGGTAGTACCAGTTTCCATTTACATATTTCCAGCCGGTAGCCATTACGCCGGAATCCGGATCCAGGTAGTACCAGTAACCGTCTACCTTTGCCCAGCCTTCGGCCATACCGCCCCAGGTGTAGAAGTAGTACCAAGCGCCATCCATATACTGCCAGCCGGTGACCATAACGCCGTCATCCTCTAAGTAGTAGGAGATCCCTTCTACCTCGATCCAGCCGCTTACCCGGCGTCCGTTTTGGTAATATACCCATTCGCCGTTGCGGTTTTGCTCCCAGCCG
>CALWZB010000082.1 GCA_944385915.1 uncultured Clostridia bacterium
AGGCGCACAGAAACCGGCTCAAAAATCTCTTCCGACGGCGTGCTTTCAGGCTCTACAGAGGAAGGCTCTGAAAGGTGACTCGACGATTCCCCGCCGCTTTCGGGAGGAAATACCGGCTCCTGTTTGGGAAAAAGGTAAACGGCTGCCGCGATCCCCACCACCAGCAGCACAAAAAAACCAACTACCGTTTTTTTCATTGGCTGTTTCTCCTTTCTTTTTTCCCATTTTACCATAAAAAGAGGGAAGAAAAAAGAGATTTTGGGGAAAAAACGAAAACAGAGTCGAATGTTCTTTTTTCGCCTTATTTTATTCAAAAAAGGGTTGCAAAAAATTTACAATCGTGCTATAATCAGACAAACTGTGCGGGGAGGGGACAAGTATGGAGAAACGGACATGGACAAACGCTTTTCTCTTGTCTTTTCTTTCCCGAAAGGAAGAGGCATTTTCATTTTTCCTTCTGTAGGAAAATGAGGATGCCTGTTTTTTTGTGTAAAAAAGGAGGATGATTATGAGTCGTGTTGCTTTGAAAATCCCGGAAGAGGGAATCAAAGACGCTCGTCAGCTCGGGATGCCGAGAATGCTGATCTTAGGTCTCCAGCATATGTTTGCTATGTTCGGCGCTACGGTGCTGGTTCCCTTGCTGGTCACCAGCTACGGTATGCCTATGAGCATCCAGGTCACCTTGCTCTGCGCGGGACTGGGTACTCTCTTGTTCCATTTGTTCACCAAGCTGAAGGTGCCCGCCTTTTTGGGTTCCTCCTTCGCTTTTTTAGGCGGCTTTGAAACGGTTTCCAAGCTGGACACCGGCATTTTTGCTACCATGCCGGTAGAAGAACGCCTCCCCTACGCTTTGGGCGGCGTTGTGATCGCCGGTCTTGTGTACCTGGTAATGGCCCTGGTGATTAAAGTGTTGGGTGTTAAAAAGGTCATGCGGTTTTTGCCCCCTGTGGTAACCGGACCCATTATCATCTCTATAGGCTTGACCCTGGCGTCCAGCGCGATTGGCAACGCGCAAAACTGCTGGTGGCTTGCGGCGCTTTCCCTTTTGGTGATCGTGGTCGCCAATATCTGGGGCAAAGGGATGATCAAGATCATTCCCATCCTTTTAGGTGTCGTGGTCCCCTATGTGCTGGTTTTGGTGCTGTCTTTGCTGGGGGTTATCTCTCCCGAAAGCGGCGCTTACGTCAGCTTTGAGGCGGTAAAGGAAGCCGATTGGATCGGTATCCAGCCCTTCCAGCTGGCAAAATTCGATCTTACGGCCATTTTGGTAATGACCCCTATCGCTTTGGCGACCATGATGGAGCATGTAGGTGACATCAGCGCCATCAGCGCGACGGTAGGAGAAAACTTTGTAGAGGATCCGGGACTCCACCGGACCATGTTAGGCGACGGCTTAGCCACCTCGCTGGCGGCACTGTTTGGCGGTCCTGCCAACACTACCTATGGCGAGAATACCGGCGTTTTGGCGCTGTCCAAGGTGTATGATCCCTGGGTCATCCGCATTGCTGCTATCTTCGCGGTGATCCTTTCCTTCAGCCCGGTATTTGCCGATATCATCAACTCCATTCCTACAGCCATCATCGGCGGCGTTTCCTTCATCCTTTACGGTATGATCTCCGCTATCGGCGTCAGAAATGTGGTGGAAAACCAAGTCGACCTTTCCAAGAGCCGGAATATTATCATCGCAGCCATTATTTTGGTCAGCGCCCTGGGCTTCAACGCCACCGGCGGCCTTTCTTTCGTGATTGGCGGCACCACCATTTCCCTGACCGGTTTGGCTATCGCATCCATTTTGGGTATTGTGTTGAACGCGGTTCTTCCCGGAAAAGACTACGAGTTTTCTTCCCAAAATCCTACCGCGCCCAGCGGAAATCTCACCATTTCCTCTGACTAAAACAGTTGTTTCTTCCCTTTCCGCCTATCTTGGATAGGCGGAAAATTTTTATAGCACATCTGCGTCATTTCCTGTTTCAACGGTCTTTTCATAGAATGCGAGGTATGAAAATAGACAAACGGATCAACTATCAGCTCATTAAAGACAGCTTTGGCTGCGATAACTGCGTTCATGAGGACGATGGGTACTGGGACGATTACTGTCAAAAATGCAATCCCGACCATATTCCGCCTACCAAATACCGTCCGGTTCGCGGAAGCATCCAATGGAAGGTGTACCATCTCAAAAACGACAGCATTACCTACGACGAATACCTTCGATTTATCGATACCGGAAAATAATTTTTTCGCCAAAAACGCCCCGGCAAAAGCCGGGGCGTTTTCTCTTATCCCAATAACGCAATACTTTCGTCGATCCGTTTCATCCGTTCCATCGCTGAGGAAAGCTTTTCTCTCTCCTGGTTGACCACCTTTTCCGGTGCTTTGGAAACAAAAGCCTCGTTGGAAAGCTTCTTTTGGACAAAATCGATCTCTTTTTGGCAATTTTCCTTTTCTTTGTTCAGCCGGGCAAGCTCTTTTTCCTTGTCGATGAGCTCCGCCATAGGAATGAAGATCTTACAGCTGTCGGTGACCACCAATCCGGCGCCCTCGGGATCGAAATTTTCGCCGATGGTCACATCGGAGGCGTAAGCCAGACGGATAAAGAAGTTTCTTCCTTTCTCGAAGGTCTCTTTATCCGCCGTTTCGATAAACAGGCTCGCTTTCTTAGAGGGAGGCACGTTCTTTTCCGCTCTGAAGTTGCGGATACCCTTGATGGCGGCCATGATCTTGGAGAAGGCTTTTTCCTCTTCCTCGAAGTTCAGCGCGGGATCCTCTTTGGGGAAGGATGCTAACATAATGGTCTCCCCTTCGTTGGGGATACTCTGCCAAATCTCCTCGGTGATAAAGGGCATAAAGGGATGGAGAAGTTTCAAAATGTTGGCCATCACATAGACCAGTACCTTTTGGGCGTTTAAGGAGGCCTCTCCCCCTTCGTTCAACCGAGATTTGGTGATCTCGATATACCAGTCGCAGAACACATCCCAAACAAAGTCGTACACCTTTTGGGCGGCGACGCCAAGCTCGAATTTATCCAGATTGGCGTTGACTTCCTTCACCAGACGGTTGTACTGGGACAATACCCAGCGATCCTCGATCAAAAGGGTATCGGGAAGGCAGGGGGCTTGGATCTCATCGGAAAGGTTCATCAAAATAAACCGGGCCGCGTTCCAAAGCTTGTTGCAGAAGTTTCTCGCCGCGACCACCTTTTCGGGAAGGTAGCGCATATCGTTTCCGGGGCTGGTGCCGTTAGCCAGCATAAAACGCAGCGCGTCGGCGCCGTACTCGTCGATGACCTCCAGAGGATCGATGCCGTTTCCTAAGGATTTGCTCATCTTCCGTCCCTGGCTGTCCCGAACAAGGCCATGGATAAAGACGTCGGAGAAAGGCTTTTCTCCCATCCATTTCAGTCCCGAGAAAATCATACGGGACACCCAGAAGGTAATGATATCATAACCGGTGACCAAAGTGCTGGTGGGGTAGAAATAGCGAAGGTCCTCGGTGTCGTGGGGCCAGCCCAGGGTGGAGAAGGGCCAAAGGGCGGAGCTAAACCATGTGTCCAGGGTATCCGGATCCTGATGCACCTTGCCGCCGCACTTGGGACAGCTTTCCGGCGCTTGTTTCGCCACGGTGATCTCGCCGCACTCTTCGCAGTGGTAAGCGGGGATGCGATGTCCCCACCAAAGCTGGCGGGAGATACACCAGTCGCGGATATTCTCCATCCAGTTAAAGTACATCTTGTCGAACCGCTCGGGAACGAACCGGATCTCTTTATTTCTCACCGCCTCGATAGCGGGCTTCGCCAACTCCTTCATGGCGACGAACCATTGCTTGGAGACTCTCGGCTCTACCGTGGTGCCGCAGCGGTAACAGGTACCCACGTTATGGCTATGGGGCTCCACTTTAACCAAAAAGCCCCCTTCTTCCAAATCCTTGACGATGGCTTTTCTCGCGTCATACCGATCCATACCCGCGTATTTGGGGTAATCCTCGACGATCTTCGCGTCGTCGGTCAGGACGTTGACCACAGGAAGGTTGTGGCGAAGTCCCACTTCAAAGTCGTTGGGGTCATGGGCGGGAGTGATTTTTACCACGCCGGTACCAAATTCCATGTCCACATATTCGTCCGCGACCACCGGGATCTCTCGTCCCACTAACGGCAAGGTCAGGGTCTTCCCCACGAAAGCGGCGTACCGCTCATCCTTGGGGTTCACGGCGACCGCCGTATCGCCCAGCAGCGTCTCGGGACGGGTGGTGGCTAACTCTAAATACCCGCTGCCGTCGGTAAAGGGATACCGAAGGTGCCAGAAAAAGCCGTCCTGATCCTCGTATTCTACCTCGGCGTCGGAGATGGACGTTTTACAATGGGGGCACCAGTTGATGATCCGCTCGCCCCGGTAGATGAGGCCCTCGTTATATAAGCTGACAAAAACTTCCAAAACCGCTTCGGAGCATCCCTCGTCTAACGTAAACCGCTCTCTGGACCAGTCGCAGGAGGACCCCAGCTTCTTTAACTGCTCTACGATCCGTCCGCCGTACTGTTCTTTCCATGCCCACGCCCGTTTTAAGAAGCCTTCTCTTCCCAAATCCTCTTTGGTGAGCCCTTCTTTTTTCATCGCCTCGACGATCTTCGCCTCGGTGGCAATGGAAGCATGGTCGGTGCCGGGAAGCCAGAGGGTGCAGTATCCCTGCATCCGCTTCCAGCGAATCAGGATATCCTGCAACGTCTCATCCACCGCATGTCCCATATGCAGCTGCCCCGTAATGTTGGGGGGCGGGATCACGATGGTGTACGGATCCTTTTTGGGATTGATCTTGGGGGTAAAATAATGATTGTCGCTCCAAAACCGGTAGATTTTGTCTTCAAAATTTTTCGGGTTATAGAGCTTTTCCAATTCCTTCGCCATAACCTACTCCTTTATTTTTCCGCCGCGAGAGAGGAGACCTCCTCCTCCTCGGGGGTAGTGTACAGTGTATAATATTTATCGAAAATCACCATGCCGGGCTTGGCGCCCTGGGGCTTTTTGATGTTTTTCACTTCGGTATAATCCACAGGAACCAGCGCCGCCGCTCTCGCTTTGGAATGGTAAGCGGCGATCATCGCCGCTTCCTCCACCGTCCGGTCGGGAAGCTCGTTTAGCGTTTTCCCCTCGGTGAACAGGATCACATGCGACCCGGCAAAGCCCTGAGTATGAAACCAGATATCCTCTTTTCCCGCCGTGCGCAGAGTGAGGGTGTCGTTTTGCTTGTTGTTCCGGCCGCATAAAATCCGGTAGCCGTCGCTGCTTCGATAAGGGATCGGCGGTTTTCCCTTTATCATCTTGTTTTGGGTCTTATACCGCTTTAGATATCCCTGTTCCGAAAGCTCTTGGCGGATCTCCAAAAGCTCGCTTTCTCCCGACGTCCGGCTCACCGCGTCGAAGACGCTGTCTAAATAGAGAAGCTCTTCTTCTCCCTCTTTGATGAGCTTTTGGAGCATCTTTTCCGCCGTCGCCGCCTTATGATACTCCTTATAATACCGCTGGGCGTTTTGTACCGGCGTCAAGGCGGGGTTCAGCGGGATGGAGACCGGCTGGTTATCGTGGTAGAAATCCTCTAACGTGACCGCGGTCATCCCTTTTTCCATTCGGTAAAGATGGGCGGACAACAGGTCCCCGTACTCCTTGAGCTGTTCCCGGTTGGCGCAGTCTTTGAGCTCCTCTTTCTGGTTTGCGATTTTCCGGCTCACCCGGTCGGTGGCGTTGATCAAAAGTTTCAGTAGGTCCCCCGACCGCTGTTTCATTCGCTCCACCCGGACCCGCTCGGAATAAAACCGGTCCAAAAGCTCGCTGGGGGAGGAAAACCGTTTTTCTAAGAGAAGGGCGCCGTACTGTGTCAGGGGGATAAAGGAAAACTCCTTGGGCTTTTCCCCGTTTTCGTATAAAATCGACAGCCCGTCTCCCGGATCCTCCGCCGCATCCCGGACCTTAAAAAGGGAAAACAAAAGCCGGTCCCATTGATCGGAAGAAAGAGCGTTTTTGTCCATATCCACCGTTTTAAACGCCCGATAGACCACCTCTCTGGCAAGGGTAGAGGAAAATCCCTCCAGCGCGTTTCCTATGCTCTTGGAAAGATCGCTTCCCTTGGCGGAAAGGATGGCGCTTTTTACGTCCTCGGAAGATGCGGTAAAAAGGTTTATCTTTTGCTGGGCAGGGGGTGGGGTGTAAACGACCCCCGGAAGCATAGGGCGAACCCCGGACATTTCCCGGTCTACCCGTTTAATCGCGTCCAGTACCTTCCCGTCCTGGTCGATGATAATGATATTGGAATGGCGTCCCATAATCTCGCAGGAAACGGTTATCGTTTTCCGGTCCCCCAGCTCGTCCGCCACGTCGAAATCCAGGTACAGCACCCGGTCTAACGAAAGCTGGCGCACCGCAAGGAGCCTTCCCCCAGAAAGATGTTTCCGGAGAAGCATACAAAACATGGGAGGCACCTTGGGGTTTTCCAATTCCCCGTCGGTAAAATGGATCCTTGGGCTATTGGCGCCCGCCGAAAGCAAAAGCCGTTTCGTCGGTCCTTTTCCCCGAAGGACCAAAACGATCTCTTCTTTGGAGGGCTGGTAAATCTTATCGATCCGACTCCCCAAAACGGTCGATTCCATTTCGTTTTTTAACGTATGAAGATACAGTCCGTCTAACGCCAAGCCGCCGCCTCCTTTACAATAAATAAATCCCCGTCCCAGCGTCTCCCCTTGGGAGCCGATGAAGACGAGGAATCCTCGCGTTACCACTTCATTTTACCCTTTCCTCACGAAAAGGGCCTTACGCGGTACAGAAACTCGATACCGTCTCGCTATAACGGGCGAACCCGTCGCAGTCTCAGGAAAATCCCTCGGTGCGCCGTTCAAGGGCTACCTTCCGCTTCGCCGAACCGCCTTTTTTCAGCAACCAAAGGCTCTCTTTGGGATCGAATCGAAGCCTACTCTCCCTATCATCACATTTCTTTAGTTAGCATAGCATAAAGGCCGCCGGTTGTCAAGCATTCCTTTACAGGAAAGCAAACGGAGCGGTCTCGGACTGGGATATCATCCACTCCACTTCGGGAAACTGTTCGGACAGCAACATAAATAGCCACGATTTGATGCCCACTTCCGTTTCGTAATGTCCCCCGTCCACTAAGGTGATGCCTCGGTTTTTGGCATCTACCGCCACGTCATGCTTAATATCCCCGGTAAGATACGCGTCGGCGCCTTCCTCTAACGCTACGGAAAGCATACTTCCGCCGGAGCCTGCGCAAAGCGCCACCCGTTTTACCGGCCGGTTTCCGGAAAGATACCGGATCCCTTTTGCGAAAAGACACTCCTTGACCCGTTTTGCAAAATCCTCGGGAGAGACCGCTTCGGCAAGCTCTCCCATCAGTAAAAAGCCTTCCCCTTTCTCCGGCGCTTCCACCGAAGAAAGCCCTATCGTCTTCGCCAGAAGCCGGGACGTCCCCTTTTCACTTCGATCTAAATTGGTATGGGCGGAAAGTACGGGAAGATCCGCCGAGATCAGACGGTAGACCGGATCATCCGTATGGATTTTTTTTAACGGCGTAAAGATCACAGGATGATGGGAGATCAGAAGATCCGCTTCCTTTTTTATTCCCTCTTGGATCACCTCAGCCCCAGCATCTAAACAAAGAAGCGCTTTTTTCACTTCCCGGTCCATGTCCCCCAAAAGCAGGCCCGGATTGTCGTATCCTTCCGCTGTATCAAAGGGGGCGAAGCGATCGATATACTCATAAATTTCCCGAATGGTGGTCATAAAGTTCCTCCTGCAAATATTCTTTCGCTTTGGCAATCAGTATCGCCAAACGATCCAACTCTGTTCTCTCTTGGGTTTGCGCCTTTTGAAGTCCCTTTTGCTTTTTCTCCAATCGGGACAGGAGACTTTGAAAATAAAGGTATTTCTCCTTTTTTTTCGACTGAGGAAGGGCGCCGAAGGTCCAAAAAAAGTCGTCGCCCTCCCGAACGATTCCGTCATACCGGGCTAACATAACGGTGTACGCCTTTTTCTCCTCGTAAGCCGGTATCTCTTTTTCGATACGGTAGCCATGCTTTAACAAAAAACGCCGCAGCGTTTCCACTTTGGTCATCGGCTGGAGCAAAAGGGTTTGGGTCAGGGGATGACGGCGAAGAAGAATTTCGGAGATCGTCTCTCCGCCCATACCCGCGATCACGATATGGGTCTTATCCGAAAGGTCGATCCCTGTTAACCCGTCGCAGAGGCAAAGCTCGATCCGGTCGGAAAGAGAAAGGGCCTCGATATGCTGTTTCGCCGCCAGGAGAGGACCTTCGCCGATATCCGATGCAAGCGCCCGGGAAACGATCCCCTGTTTCACCAGATAAGCGGGAAGATATCCATGGTCGGTGCCCACATCCACCGGATAGCTTCCGGGCGGGATCTCCTTCGCGATGGTCAAAAGCCGGTCCTTTAACTCCATACCTTCGCCTCCTTTGAAAACACCCACTCCGACGGACAGCCGGAAAAACGGGACGCGGTTTTTACGCCGTAACGCTGTACCTGGCATCGGGGATGCTTTTTTTGATAGCCCAGCACAAACTGAAACAAAAATCCCATTAGATCCCCAAGATACCGGCTCTCGTTGGGAGTAAAAGAAAAATGCTCCGGCGGCGAAAACCGTTTCTCATAAAAATATAAAAGGGTCTTTACCGGGGGAACGCCCAAATCATTTGCCGTCACCATACATTTTATCAGCGATTCGTCAGACACTATATCCATACAGAAATCCCAAAGAGGGCCGCTTTGATAAAAAGGCGTCGCCCCTTTGTAGCGAAGGGTAAATTCCCGATGGATCCGGTCTTGGATCCAGTTGGTATCCAAAACGGTCTCTCCTTTCCATGGTTATAACAGTCAATATATTGTACGTCTATTATATCGCGTTTTTCGTTTTTGTCAAGGCGTTTTCTGAAAAATGTCCCGTCTTTTAGAGAAACAGGCAAAAACCCGGGAAAATCCGTTGACCTTTTTTGAAAAATCCGGTAAACTGAAACTGAGATCAAATACCGTTTGGAGGGATCGTTATGACTTTGACTGCACCTTCTTTGCTGGCGGCGGATTTTTCCCGGCTTGAAGACGAGATCCGGCGAATGGAAAACGCCGGCGCCGATTGGCTGCATTTAGATATTATGGACGGGATCTTTGTCCCCAATTTATCCTTTGGCGTTCCGGTGGTGGAGTCCATCCGCCCGGTGTCCAAGCTGTTTTTCGACCTGCATTTGATGATCCAAAATCCGTTAGCGTATATCGACGTTTTTGCAAACGCCGGCGCCGACGCCATTACCTTTCATCTGGAGAGCCAGTCGGATCCGGATGAGACCATTGACGCCATCCACCAAAGGGGGCTGAAAGCAGGGCTTTCCCTGAAACCCGCCACCCCTCCCGAAGCGCTTTTGCCCTATCTTTCCAAACTGGATCTTATCTTGGTTATGAGCGTAGAGCCGGGCTTTGGGGGCCAGTCCTTTATGCCGGGCGCTTTGGACAAGATCCGCTTTCTCAAAAAAGCGGCGCCTTCTGTCCTTATCAGCGTAGACGGCGGCATCAATCAAAAAACTGCTCCTCTTTGTACCGAGGCTGGCGCCGACGTACTGGTAGCGGGGTCTTATCTCTTCTCGGCAGAGGATCCAAAAAATCGGATTTCGACGCTGAAAGCGCTTTCGTAAAAGGAGAAGTATCGTGCCGGTTTTTTCTCGTTATGGTAAACAGATGACCGATACCGTCATCGCTTTGCTTCCTTTGCTGGGGATGGCAGTATTTCATTACGGCGCCAGGGTTTTGGTCCTTACCGCCGTCAGCCTGCTGTCCGCCGTGATCGCAGACGGGGTCTTTCTCCTTTTACACCGAAACAACGCTTCCAGACATCATGACCTTTCGGTGATCCCCATCGCTTTGACGCTGGTGATGTTTTTGCCCGCCTCGGCGCCCTACTGGCTGGCGGCGGTGGGAAGCGCTTTTGCCGTCGTCTTTGTTCGGGAGCCTTTTGGCGGCCACTCCAATACCCTTTTCCATCCGGCGACAACGGCGTTTGCGTTTTTGCTGATCTGCTTTAATACTCTTTGCACCCGGTATCCTCCGGTAATGCAAAATCTCCCGCTGGATCCTGTGGTGACCAATGTTCCGTTGTATACCTCTCCCGCTTACCGGCTGATGCTGGGCGGCGCGGAAAGCATCGATTTGTTAGACGTTTTGCTGGGGAATTTTTCCGGCCCGCTGGGGACGACCTGCATTTTGGTGATGGTATGCTGCGGATTGTACCTGATCGTGCGGAAGACCGCTTCTTTCGAGATCGTACTTTCCTCGGTGGCGGTGGTGGCGCTTTGGGCGTATTTTCTTCCCCGGGTTTTGACCGCATCCTCTCTGACCTCGGCGAAATTGGAGCTGAGCAGCGGCGCTTTTTTGTTTATCACCCTGTTTATTGCTTCCATCGACAACGGCGAGATCCAAACCCGCCTCGGAAAGGTGACCTACGGTGTTTTGTTTGGCGGAGGTGTAATGCTGTTTCGGTATTTGAGCAAAATCGAAATGGTGTCCCCTTATGTTCTCATTTTAATGAATGCGATCGACCATCGGTGTGACGATTACGGAAGAAATCTCCTGTCGGCTCTTTGGTGGCTCTGCAAAAAAGGAAAACAGCTTGTTTTCGGCATCCTCAAGGGTGTCAAAAGGGGAGTATTGTTTCTTTGGAATGGTCTGTTTATGTTGATCCAAAAATTTGTGGATCCTTCGGAGGGAGGGAAAAAGCCATGATCCGGCGCTTTTATCAAAATCACCGCGCTTTGTTTCAAAAGCTGGATACCCTCTGGCTTCGAAGCCCCATTCTCACCCGAGGGCTTGCCATCGCCCCGCTGATCGTAGTGTGCAACAGCGTTTTACGCGCATGCGCTTTGAGCCTCTGTTACGGGCTGATGCTGGTGCTCACTGTGATTTTTTCCCGTCCCATCCCTCAGACGCTTCCTTACACCATCCGGGTCATTTTAAACGTATCCATCGCGGCGATCTTATTTATCCCCGCCTCTTATCTGACGGAGCTGTGGTTTCCCGGAAGCCTTTCCCGCCTGGGGCTGTACCTTCCCCTGCTTACCGTAAGCTCCCTTATCGTTCAGCATACCCCCATTCGGTTTCACCGGATGCCTTTTCGGTCTATGGTGCTGGATCTGATCTTGAACGCAGGCGGTTTCTTCCTTTTAGCCGTCTGTCTGGGATTTGTCCGGGAGCTGTTGGGAAGAGGTCAGCTCTACGGTACCGACCTTTCCATCTCGTTTACCGTTCCCGCCATACTTCTTCCTTTCAGCGGCTTTTTGCTGATGGGGATGGCAGCGGCGTTAGCGAAAAAGGTCTATCTTTTCCTAAATCGGACGCCGAGATCCAAACGAAAGGAGAAACGAAACCATGAATGAGTTTTTTCTTTCCCTGAAGGATGCCTTTTTAAACAGCACAGTCACCGCTTTAACGGTGATCTTCGTAGAAAATGCTATTTTTACCCGGGCGCTGGGCGTCAGCACCGCTTTTTCCATCGTCAAAAAGAAGGGCTATCTTCTTCCGTTCGGTTTGGTGCTCACCTGGATCACTTTGGCGTCGTCTTTTCTTTCCTTTTCCTTTGAGCCTTTCATTTCCAAGCTTCCCTCAGCCTATTATTTTCGGCCGCTTCTTTATGTGCTGATGATCGGTGTGGTGTATATCCTGACCTTATCCCTTTGCCGGGCTTTGTCCAAGCGATTTTATCCCACCCTTCGTCCTATGATCCATCTTTCCGCCTTTAACGGCGCAGTATTCGGCAGCATGTACCTGTGCAATCTTTCCCGGTACCGCCTTTTGGATATTGTTCCGTTCAGTCTGGGTATTGGGATCGGATTTATGCTGGCGGTGTATCTGCTGAGCTTAGGATACGACCGCCTCAACAGCGATAAGATCTCTCCATCCTTTCGAGGGTTTCCCATTATGCTGATCTATACCGGATTTCTTTCGCTGGCGTTTTACGGTTTGATCGGCCATGAACTGGTATTTTAGGTAACAGGCGCCGTTTTGCGGCGATGAAATGAGGTGATCCCCATCAAGAAAAGTCAAGGAAAAAAACTAAAGCGTTATCATTCGGGTTACAGCGCCAGAAAACGGAAACGGAAGCTTTTGCTTCGAACGCTGGCTACGGTTTTTGCTTTTCTTCTTTTGATTTTAGCAGGCTATTTCGCGGGACGGGCTTTGAAGCTTTTTCCTCTGGAAGGGGAATCCTCTTCTTTGGAGCCTTCTTCGGAGGATACTTCGTTTTCTTCATCCTCTCTTCCTTCATCCTCTTCGCCATCCAAACCGGATCCGGAGCCTTCCCCTTCCGCCAATCTTCCTTCGGAGATCCGGGCGATCGCTCTTACCGCTACCAGTCTCACCGAGCTGGATACCCTTCTTTCGGAGATCGACGATACAGTATATAACTGTGTGGTATTGGAATTAAAAGACAGGAACGGCCAGATCTACTATGATACGGCGGTGGAGCATGCCGCCGTTTGCGGCGCCAAACGGCAGGATGCCTATAGCGCTGCGGCCGCAGCTGCCCTGATCCGAAGCTACGGTTTTTATCCCTTAGCGCGCATGTATGCCCTTCAGGACGGTACCGCCGCCCATGCCCTTTATCAAAACGCTTACTGCTATCAGGATTCCACGGATGTCTCATGGCTTGACAACACCTATGAAGCCGGAGGCAAAGCCTGGCTCAATCCTTATCGGGAAAACGCGGTCCATTATCTGACTGCCATTGTGGAAGAGATTTCCTCGGCTGGTTTTGTGGGCGTGGTGGTCAACGGCTGTCAATACCCCAACACCACCGTTCGGTATGGGATGTCTTTCGGAGAAACAGGTGGTATCAGCGAAGCGGACGCCATTGAAAACCTGCTTTTGACATTAAAGGAAACGGCAGCCAAAGAGGGAAGTACCGTTATTCCCGCTTACCGCGGCATCACCTACGCCGAGGGCGCCAATACCCATATTTACGGTACGTCCCCCAATGCATTTTCTCTTTCGCCTTCCGCGCCCATCATCGAAAACGATCTTTCCGTCTTAAACGATGTGCTCGCTCCGGCGGATAGTCTCATCCCCAATCTTTCTTCCGAGACCGGAATCTCCTCTTTGAAGGATTATGGGATCCATCAATACATTGTAGGATAAAAAAACAGGCGCCTCTTACGAAGCGCCTGTTTTCTTTTGTCCCCATACCGTGGTTTCCACCCGTTTACTGGGGTGATTAAGATAATACCGAAACGCTTTCTTCAGCTGGCTCAGGTCGTAGCGCATAATATTGGTATCGGTATTTTGAAAAAAAGTAACGGGAAGGATATTTTCCTCGTTGAGGAGCTTAGAGGTGAGAGCATTTCTTAAAAACAGGGAAAAGGCGTCGCCCGGATCCTCCTGAAGCCAGGTAAAAAAGAGCTCTCCGTTTAGCTGCACAATACCGGGTCCATACGCCTTTCCGCCAATCTTTATTTTTTCCGTCAGCTCCAGCGGGATCCCGCCAAGCCACCCGATGAGGTTTTCCATCCCCTCGCGGTAAAATCGGATATAGGATGTTTCTGCGCCGGAAAAAAGCGCTGAGGCCGCCAAAGCGGCGTTTTTGCTTCCTGCATACTGATATTGTCCCAAAAGGGTGTCGGTTCGTCCGCCGGCTTCGGTTTGAAGATCCAAAGGCAGTTCGGTAAGACGAACGGTAGCCTCGGCGGGAAGAAACTGCAAATAGAAAAAGGAAAAGGGGTCCTGGTCCCGCTCATCACAGAAAATAAGGAGGACGTTTCGATTTTCTTCCTGGGAAGGAAGATAATTTTCCATAGTCAGGTCCGTTTCATGGGGCTGCTTCGCCGCCACTTCATCCTTTACCTGAAAAGAAACCACCAGCATTACAACGATCATCATCGACGCGAGACTGATGACAAAGGAAGCACCAAAGATCATCAATCCGCTCCAGCCCTGCTTCATCTTCTCCCTCCTTACCTTGGAAGTATGGAGAAATTTTTATTTTTTATTCAGTTTGCCTGAAGTAAGCTTTCTTTTTTCTCCGAATATACCTTTTCCTTTCGTTGACTTTTTTTCTGATGTGGCTTACAATGAAAGAAAGCTTAATCGAATAAGTTAGAAAGGAGCTTGTCTATGAAGTTTGGTTGTCATGCCGTTTTATTTGCCGACCGTATCCGGACCGAACCGCTTAGCCTTTTGCAGGAATTGAAGGAGACCGGATTTTCGGGAGTGGAGTTTGGGGCGCGGTTTGTTCCGTTAGAGGATCGAACGGCGGTTATGGAAGCGTTTCAAAAGACCGGTCTTGAGATCGCGGCGATCCATTATATGTCGTTAGACTGGCTTTCCGATCCTGAAAAAGCGATTGCCGGCGCGGTAGAGGAGGCAAAATTCCTTTCCGCGGCAGGGGGAAAGAACCTGACCATGTCCTTTATGGCAAAACCGGAGGACGATTTGACCGTTATGGCGAAAAACATCAATCAGGCAGCCAAAGCAGTCAAAGAGTACGGCGTTTTTTTAAACTACCATAACCATAACTGGGAGTTTCAGCAAAACGGTGCCTGTTATCGGGCGCTTTGCCAATACGCTCCCGACCTTTACTTTGGCTTTGATCTGGGATGGGTAAGAAAGGGCGGTTTTGACCCGGTGGCGGTTTTGCGGGAAAATGCCGGCCGGGTGCGTTATGTTCATCTGCGGGATCCCGGCGACGATCTGGAAAGCCGGACTTTTCCGGACTTAGGCGAGGGAAAGACCGATTTAAAGGGACAGCTCGCCGTACTGAAAGAGATCCTTCCGGAGGACGGATGGGTGGTTGTGGAATACGAAACCGGAGAACCGGATGCAAAGCGGTACCAGAAGGCCAAAAGGTATTTGGATACTCTCTTGACTAAATAGAAAAACCGGCGGGGATCCCCGCCGGTTTTTTTGAGATTCGATTATTTATCCGCGTTGAACAGGCCTACAAAAGCATCTACCGGAGAAACACCTTTAAAGGTGGACTCGCCGGCGATCTTTTCCACCAGCGTCTCCACAACGATATCCTCAGAGGTATAGGCGTTGATGTAGGTGGGGATCCGGGGCGCATCCAGCAGATGGTAGGGATTATCGATGGATACCATCATGGTGGGAACGTCATGGATCATACCGGGAACGGTGCCCCGTTTGCCGGGCCAGGTGATCCGGGCGGCGCTGTCGGAACCGTTGGTCTCCACGTTGCAGAAATACAAGATCACATCGTATTTCTTCTTGAAGTCTTCGATCTTGCTTCCGCCGATCTCCGCGGCTACTTCTTTGTCTTCCTCATCGTAAACGGTGACATTAAAGCCTTTTTCTCTCAGCTTTTCCACAAACAACTTGGCGTAACCGCCTCTGGTGTTGTGGTAACCGGGAAGGTCGCCGATGGGAATGACGTAAAGGTTCTTTTGGACGTTGGGATCCAGGGGAAGAAGATCCTGGGTATCCTTAACGAGGGTGATACCTTTGTCGGCGATTTCTTTGGCGAGAGCTCTTCCTTCGCCTTTTTCGAACACTTCGAGAGCAGACTCGGGAGGAACCAGGGTGCCGTTTTTCTTTTTGATATGGAGATTGATTTTGGCTTTCAGGCCCAAAATTCTCGCCAGAGCTTCGTCGACCCGCTCCATAGTCAAAACGCCGTCTTCGATACCCTGTTTCATGTAGTTGAAGTCCTCTTCCATATTCCGGCAGAATAAGAAGATATCCGCACCGTTGGCAATGGACATAGGAACCGCCTGGCTTCTGGGAACGATCTCGGTAAAGCCGCCCATGCTGGTGGCGTCGGTAATGATCAATCCGTTGAAGCCCATTTTTCCTCTTAACAGCTTATGATGCAGATCGTAGTTCAAAGAGCCGGGGAGGATGTCCTCGTCTTTGATGTCCGGATTGTAGTAGCGGGAGTAAGAGGGGAGAAGGATATGGGCGCTCATCACAGACTCAATGCCGTCGTCGATCATGCCCTGGTACACCTTGCCGTAGCTGTTATCCCATTCTTCCATGCTCAGGCTGTTGATGGAAGCTAAGAAATGCTGGTCTCTTTCGTCTACGCCGTCACCGGGCCAATGCTTGATGCAGGGGATTAGGCCGCCGTCCCGCATACCCTGGGCAATGCGGCGGGCAAATTTCAGCACGTTGTCCGGATTGGAGCCGAAGGAGCGAACGTTGGTGATGGGGTTACGGGGGTTAAAATCGATATCGATAACCGGACCATAGTTCCAGTTGGCGCCTACCGCCGCGCATTCCTTGGCGCAGATCAAACCGGTCTGGTACGCAAGCTCGGGATCTCCGGTAGCGCCGATCTCCATCTGATGACCGCATGCGGTACCGTCCATGATCATATTGCTGGCGCCCCGGTCCAGGTCACCCGCGATAAACAAAGGGATATCGTAATGGTTTTGCAGCGCTTCGATCTTGCCGCGGATCTCTTTGGAAACAGCGCCGCGAAGCAGGAATCCGCAGGGCTTTAAGCCGATCGCGTCCAGCTTGTCCAAATGCTCTTCCGCCGTCTCGTTCGCCGGGCTGTTGAACAAAAAGAGCTGACCGATCTTGTCGTTGTCGCTCATGCTTTTGATGGTTTCATCCACCCAGGCAATCTGCTCGTCGTCAAGATAAAAGGGTTTCTGCTTTAAAAAAGTGTAATCCATAGTCCTTTTTCCTTTCTGTTGTTTTCAAAGCACAATGCTTCTGTAACTAATTGTAACATGATTTTTCATAGGAAACACCCCACCATTTTTTTAAGCATAGGACAATTTTTTATTTTCTTCGGTTTTGAATTCAGGCAAGTTACTCAATTCTTTTGGCAGCAAAACCGAATGGGTTTCGGATTGGTTGCCGTTTTTTTTTGTGTTTTTTATACTGAAGGCAAAGAAAGGAGAACTGGTATGGAAATACGAACCGCCGCGGTAAAAGACGCGGAAAAAATGGCCGAGTACGACCGGCACATTTGCCTTTCCGAGCTTAAAAGGAGCATTGCTATGGGGCGGGTGTATGTTGCCGAGGAGGACGGATGTATGGCTGGCTTTTTGCGGTACAACCTGTTTTGGGACAATACACCGTTTATGAATATGCTGTATCTGAAAACGGCCTATCGAAGAAGAGGCTTCGGAAAGGCGCTGGTCAAATATTGGGAAAAGGAAATGGGCGCTTTGGGATACCAGGTGGTTATGACTTCTACTTCATCAGAAGAATCTGCCCGGTTTTTTTACCAAAAATTAGGTTATGAAATCGCCGGCGGTTTTTTTCCGCAAAATGAGCCCTATGAGCTGATCCTAAAAAAAGAGATATAAAAAAGAGCCTGCATATGCAGGCTTTTTTTATATCGTTTCGTAATGATGGGCTTTTGCCAGCATCATATCCTTTACCTTCATCAGCCGGATCTGAGTGGAGCGCTCGTTTTCATCCAGCTTCATGGTGATATACTTGATATTCTCCTGGGTCTCCGGAATGACGACATGCTCTAAGGCATTCACCCGGCGCCTCGTTTTTTCGATTTCCGCCGACATCAAAAGGCAGGCTTTTTCCACCTCGGCCAGCCGAAGCATATCCGGCAGGATATCGTTGAGCGACTTGACCGCATCGTCCAAATCGGAAGAAGTGAACGCAAAGCCGTAGGGGAAAATATCGCCACTGTCGTTGCTTTTGGTTTGAAACGAAAACACCGGAACGTTGACGCTCATCACATTGCGTTCCCTGGCGTCGATCAAAATCTCCTGTTTAGGCGCCAGCATCGCCAGATTGACCTCTTCGTCGGTCATACCTGCTCTGGCTAAGACGAAATTCTGACCGGAAGCCAAAATGGCCGCTTCCACCTTTTCTCTCAGCGACTTATTTTCCCTCACCAGATCCAAAAACTGGCGCATCAGCTCATCCCGTTTATCCTTGAGCAGCTTGTGTCCCCGCATCGCGGTAGCCAGTTTCTTTTTCATCCGGGTCAGTTCCATCCGGGTAGGATTCACATGGGCTGTTGCCAAAACGCCTCACTCCTTTCCTTAACCCTGGTAATACTGGTCCAAAAACTCGTCTTTGATCCGCTTGAGCTCAGAGCGGGGCAGAATGGAAAGCAGCTTCCAGCCCAGGTTTAACGTCTCCTCAATATCCCGGTTGTTCTGATAGCCCTGGGATACATATTCGCTCTCGAAAGCGTCGGAAAACTTGGCGTAAAGCTTGTCGATATCGGTAAGCGCCGCCTCGCCCAAAACCACCATCAGCTCCTTGGCCTCTTTTCCTCTCGCGTAAGCGGCAAACAGCTGGTTCATGGTATTGGCGTGGTCTGCTCTCGTCTTCCCTTCGCCGATGCCCTTATCCTTTAACCGGGACAAAGAAGGCAAAACGTCGATGGGAGGCGCAATATTTTTCCGGTACAGTTCCCGGCTCAAAATGATCTGCCCTTCGGTGATATATCCGGTGAGGTCGGGAATGGGGTGGGTCTTATCGTCTTCGGGCATGGTCAAAATGGGGATCATGGTAATAGAGCCCGCTTTTCCCCGCTGCCGTCCCGCCCGCTCGTATAAAGACGCCAGGTCAGTGTACATATATCCGGGATAGCCTCTTCGGCCCGGGACCTCTTTTCTCGCCGCGGAAACCTCCCGCAAAGCGTCCGCGTAGTTGGTGATATCGGTGAGGATCACCAAAACATGCATATTTTTCTCAAACGCCAGATACTCCGCCGCCGTCAATGCCATACGGGGGGTAGCGATCCGTTCTACTGCCGGGTCGTTGGCCAGATTGATAAACAATACCGTCCGGTCTATAGCGCCGGTTTCCTTAAAGCTCTCTACAAAGAAGTTGGATTCCTCAAAGGTGATACCCATTGCCGCAAACACAACGGCAAAAGGCTCGCTGCTGCCAAGTACCTTCGCCTGTCTTGCGATCTGCGCCGCAAGCTGGGCATGGGGAAGACCGCTGGCGGAAAAAATGGGAAGCTTTTGTCCCCGTACCAGGGTATTTAACCCGTCAATGGCGGAAATCCCCGTCTGGATAAACTCCTGGGGATAGTTGCGGGCGGCGGGGTTCATAGGAAGCCCGTTGATATCCACCCGTTTTTCCGGAAGGATCTCCGGCCCCCCGTCGATAGGACGGCCCAGTCCGTCGAAAACCCGGCTGAGCATATCCTCGCTTACGCCCAGTTCCATGCTCCGTCCGGTAAACCGGACCTTGCTGTCGGAAAGGTTGATACCGGTGGAGGCTTCAAAAAGCTGGACCAGGGCATTTCCCCCGTCGATCTCCAAAACCTTGCAGCGGCGCTTTTCCCCGTTTGCAAGCTCGATCTCTCCCAACTCGTCGTAAGCTACGTCGCTGACCCCTCTGACCAACATCAAAGGTCCGGCAATTTCCTGTATGGTGCGGTATTCTTTGGGCATTTACCCTTCCTCCTTTGCAATCAGAGCGTTTACCTGTTCATTCAGCGCGGATACGATCTGCTCATAAGCCGGTTTCAGCGCATCGTTTTCAGTATACTTGTACCGGCCGATCTGTTCTCTCACCGGTAAAGACAAAATGCTTTCGATATTGACCCCTTTTTCCAGCGCCAAAACGCCGGTGTCATAAAAATCCAAAACCAGTTCCATCATCATCCGCTGTTTTTCCAAAGGGGTATAGGTGTCTACTTCGTGGAAGGAATCCTGGTGCAGGAAATCTTCACGGATGGAACGGGCGGCTTCCAGCTTCAGGCGGTCAGGGGCGCTCAGCGCGTCCATACCTACCAGCTTGACGATCTCGTCCAACTCCGCTTCATCCTGGAGCAGTCCCATCATACGGTTGCGAAGCTCCATCCAGTTTTCCCCGACATTTTCGTTGAACCATTTCGCCATGGTATCCACATACAGCGAATAGCTGGTGAGCCAGTTGATGGCAGGAAAGTGACGCTGATATGCCAACGCCGAGTCCAAGCTCCAGAACACCTTGACAATACGCAAGGTCGCCTGGGCTACCGGCTCGGAAATATCGCCGCCTGCCGGAGAAACGGCGCCAATGACCGAAAGGTAGCCTTCTCTCCCCTCCGACCCGGGGGCAATGACCCGTCCGGCACGCTCGTAAAACTGAGCCAGACGGCTTCCAAGGTAAGCGGGATACCCTTCCTCACCGGGCATCTCCTCCAAGCGGCCGCTCATCTCTCTTAACGCCTCCGCCCAGCGGGAGGTGGAATCCGCCATCAACGCTACCGAATATCCCATATCCCTGAAATACTCGGCGATGGTGATCCCGGTGTAGATGGACGCTTCCCGCGCCGCTACCGGCATATCCGAGGTGTTGGCGATCAAAACCGTCCGTTCCATCAGGGAGTAGCCGGTTTTGGGGTCTTTCAATTCGGGAAACTCGTTTAATACGTCGGTCATTTCGTTTCCCCGCTCGCCGCAGCCGATATACACCACGATATCCGCCTCCGCCCATTTGGCGAGCTGATGCTGGATTACCGTTTTGCCCGAACCAAAGGGGCCGGGAACCGCCGCGACGCCGCCTTTCGCAATGGGAAAGAGGGTGTCAATGGCCCGCTGACCTGTTACCAGGGGAACATCGGGAGAAAGCTTTTCTTTATAGGGACGGCCCACACGGACCGGCCATTTCTGCATCAGGGAAAGGGGCGTTTCCTTTCCGTCTTCCCCCTGGATCACCGCCACGGTATCTTCGATGGTGTAATCCCCCTCGCTAATGGAAGCAAGGGTGCCTTTCACACCGTTTGGTACCATGATCTTATGGAGCACCACCGGTGTCTCCTGGACGGTACCGATCACATCTCCGCCTTCCACCATATCTCCCGCTTGTTTCAGAGGGGTAAAATGCCATACCGTTTCCCGTTTTAACGATGGGACCTCTACGCCCCGGTGCAGGTTGGGGCCGCTGATGGCCATGATCTCTTCCAGAGGGCGCTGGATCCCGTCGAAAATGCTTCCAATCAATCCCGGTCCAAGCTCTACGCTCAAAGGCGCCAGCGTCGATTCCACCGGTTCCCCCGGTTTTAAGCCCGACGTTTCCTCATAGACCTGGATCGAGGCTTCTCCGCCGTGGATCTCGATGATCTCTCCGATCAGACGCTGGTCGGAGACTCTGACAACGTCAAACATATTTGCGTCCCGCATCCCTTCGGCGATGACCAAAGGGCCGGCGACTTTTTTAATGGTGCCACTGCTCATATCTTTCACCCTGCTTCCTTAATATTCACTGCCGAAGATAATATCGGACCCTACCGCCTGTTCCACCATACGTTTGACCCGGCGGATACCGTCTTTGGTGTTTCCGAAAACACCGGGAATGGGGATCACCGCCGGCAGCCGCTTTTGTTCACAGGCTTCGGTCTCCTCTTTCAAAAGCGCCATATAGTATTCCGTTATATAAATGACCGCGTACTCCGCCCGGCAGACCTTTTGAAATTCATCCTTTGCGGTCTCGGGAGTGACAGGGTAGATATCCAGTCCCACAGCGGAAAAGCCATAGATGCTGTCGTAATCGCCGAACACGCAAGCTTTATACATACATCGCCCTCACTCTCTCCCGTATTTTTTCCTCCGGGATCTGATTTTTCTTGCAAAGCAAAATGACCCGAACGGTCTTTAATTCATTTTCCTTAGCCAGGATATACGCTGCAATGGGGCCGATGGAAAAGGACTGGTACTTTTGGAAACGGATCTTTTCGGTCAAAAAATCGTCGCACCAGCGCTCAAACGCGGAAAAGGACTCCCGCGCAATATCCGCCGCCTGTCCGTACATCGTTTTCTCTAAATACTGGTATACCGCATCCACCGAAGATGCCGCCCCTCTTGCCAGGCTCTCCACATCCAGCGTCTTGCACGGAGCGAGTACCTCCCGGATCAGAGAAAGGCTTTTTTGAAGAGCAGCACAGCGCAGCGCCGTTTTGATATTGCTTGTGGCGCAGAGCAGTTCCGCATAATCCTGTATCACCTGGTTAGAAGACGCTTCTCCCGCTTTCAAAATCGCCTCTAACGCCGCTTTGTCGATGAGCATATCGGAAAGCTGGCTGTCCGATGTCTCTAAATAAACGGTATACGCCTTCTTCGCCGCTGTCCGCATTCTTTCCGGAAGGGATGAAAAGTTTAAGGTTTCGCAATACTGCAAAATCTTTTCAGGAGAGATCCGTCCCTTGGGACCGTTATCGATAAACACCCGATCCCGTTTGACGCCGCCGCAGATCATTTTGATGGCGGCTTTCAAATTATGGAAATCGTTTTTATATAAAAAGACATCAAAAACCGAAAGATCATCTACAATCTCTTCGATAAATTTCCACATCTTTTCCCGCTCCGCCGAGAGCAGCTCTTCTGCGGTTTCTTTTCGCTCCCAGCCTCGATCTGCCAAAAGAGAAAATACATCTTCCTCCTTGGCGCCGATGAGCTGCTCCACCGCCTGATTGTTAAGCAGCGACATTTCCTTCGCGCGGACCCGGGCTACGCCGTAAATATATTCCTGCTTCGCCACCGTCAGGCCTCCTTTTCCTTACCCTTCATCGGCAAACAACACCTTGCAGGCTGTATCCGAGAGAAGCTCCGCCTTTTCCTCGAACAAAGCGGAAAAGGTGCAGTTTTCTTCGATATTTCCGTAGACCAAAATGAATCCGCCGCCGGTTTTTGCCGCTGCACCAGAAAGAGAAAGCTTCGCTCCCGGGATCCCGGAAAGCGCCTTCTCCAAACGCTGGGAAAAATCGGCGGGAAGCCGGTTATGATCCTCTTTCGAAAGGCGCATCTCTCCTGCCTGGGGCAGGGCATACGCCGAAACCAATGTCAAAAGCAAATCAAAATACGCCGCATCCGGAAGGGAGCGGATGGTGTCTAACGCCTGTTCCGACACCTTTTGCAGAATCTCCCGCCGGGTCTTCAAAAGAAGCTGGCGCTCTGAAAGCGCCGCGGCGCTTTTCGCCCGCTCAAGGATCCTTTCCGCTTCTGCCTTCGCCCGGGCGAGAATCTCTTCTTCCTTTGCGGCCGCTTTCTGCCGGTAGGAATCACGCACCGCTTCCGCCTGCGCCAAAGCTTCCTTTTGGATCTGTTTTGCTTCCGTTTTCGCTTCCCCGGTAATATGCTCTAATATCTTTTCCAGTTGACTCATACCCTATTTCGCACCCCTTTCTTTCCAATCTTTGTAAGAAAGAGAAACTTAAAGGGCAAGGCCGCCGATACCGGAAATTGCCAGAATCGAAATCAACAGCGCCAGAATCGCGTAAGTCTCAACCATAACCGGGATGATCATCGCTTTACCAAACTGATCCGGACGCCGGGCAAGCAGTCCAATAGACGCTACCGATGCTTTGCCCTGGCTGATGGCGGAATAAAGACCTACCGCGCCGATAGGAAGACAAGCGGCAAAGTACAAAAGCCCCTTTGCCAAAGACAGGTTGGGATCCCCTCCCAAAACACCGATCTGAGACATGCAGACAAAGGCGATCAAAAGGCCGTAAATGCCCTGGGTACCGGGCAAAAGCTGTAAAATCAGCACTTTGCTGAACAAGGTGGGTTCTTCGGTCAAAACACCCGCCGCCGCCTCACCGCTCTTGCCGACGCCGATGGCGGAGCCGATTCCTGCCATAAAAGCCGCAAATGCCGCTCCCAACAACGCAAACGCAATTCCTAAATTTTCCATACTACTGATCCTCCCTGATTCGATAATATTTGGTGTGGATGCCAAAGGGGTTGAATTTCCGCCCGCCGCCTTCGTAAAATTTCCCGAAAAATTCTGCGAACTGGAGACGGTTGGTATGCACGTAAGCCCCCAAAAGATTGATGCTGAAATTGATGCTGTGGCCTACGACAAAGATAATGATAAAAATAATCGCGCCGGCGATGCCTCCGCCCATCATACTGCCCATTTGATTGACGACGGTAGCGATAATTCCGGTGGCCAGTCCCAACGCCAGAAGGCGGGAATAGGAAAGGACGTCGCTTAGATAACTGGTGACGCCGTATAGCGCATAAGCGCCTTTTAAAAGTCGTTTGACAGGATTTTTAGACTCTCTTCCGCCGGTAAACAGAATTCCGACTGCGCCAATGGCTGACATCGCAGCGGCCAGGGTGGACACCAGGGCCGGAAAGGTAATGGTCATACCCGAAATATCAGCAAACAGGCTGCTTTGACAAAGTAAGATCAAAAGTCCCACCAAAAGCAGATACCAAAAGCCTACGTCGTACAAAGCTGTTCCGTAATCCTGATGCTTTACCGCAGAATATAATTTCAGCGCCAGACCGGTGAAGATATGAACAATTCCCACCGCAAATGCAAACATCAGCATGCGCATCGGGTCTTTTACCGGTTCAAACCAGATGGGCTTTAAAGCCACTTCATGTCCGAAAAAGGTACGGGAAACGACTTGGATCACGTCGCCGAAAAAGGAGCCGAACATCAATCCCCAAAAGGTGGTAGAAATACCGCAGTACAAAAACATTTTTAAGCTCTTTTTCATAGAACGTTCCATATTTTTGAATTTCAGCAGCGCGCCTCCGCAGGCCAGTACCATCAGCGCGCCGTAACCCGCGTCGGAAAGCATCAATCCGAACAGAAAGTAATAAAAGCATGCCGTGGCGCTGGTAGGGTCGATCTCTCCTTTGGCGGGAAGGGCGTAGGATTCCACCACGCTCTCCACCGGCTCCGCAAATCGGTTGTTTTTCAAAAGGACCGGGGTATCTTCTTCTTCATCCGGCGCATCAAACTGAAGATATGCCTCGTAATTGCGCAAAGCATGCCGCAAAACTTCTTCTCCGCCTGATGGAAGATAGCCGGTAAGCACAAACGCATGAGGGGACTGAAGAAGCTTTCCGATCACCTCATACTTTTCATCCCGCATCGTGTAATAATCGATCATAAACCGCATGGCATTGCGGACTCCTGCGTACGTTCGGATCTCTTTGGAAATTTTTGCTATTTCCTCTTCTAAATTCTGGATATCCTTATCATACTGCAAAATCAATTCGCCGGGAGGAACAGACGTCCTGATGGATAAAGGGGAAAAAGCAAGCTCCGCAAAAACGCTGGTATACAGTTTTTCGTCCTTTTTCAGGAAAACGGCAAAAATACAGGTTTGCGCTTTGGAAGAGGAAATGACGCTGATATCCACGCCGGTGCCCTTTTCCCCGCTTTTTTCTTCAACCTGTGCCGCGATTTCGTACAAAGGGATCTCCCCTTGCGCGCTCCCGATAAAACAGGCGGTGGAAGCGGTTCCGGAAAAATCAGTGGAAACCGGAAGAGAAAGCCATGGCCGGAGGGCGGCCTGTTCCCCCTGCTTTTTAACGATTTCACTTCTTATTTCCGAAATCCGTTTATCCATAGACAGGATCCGATAAGCAGACTGCATCATCTCCGCCCGTTCATCGATAAAAATTTCATACTCGTTTACGGACAAAGGCTTTCTTCCTGCGAAAGAAGAAAACAAATTGGTGTCTTTGTCACAATAGTCGTTTAAGATATTCAATGCCTGCTCCGCCGCGGCGACGCTTCGTTTAAATGATGCCCGGCTTTCCGGCATAGACGCCTTTTCAAATAGATCCCCCGAAACGGGAAGATCCAAAACATCTACGGCGCCGGTCCGCTGGAGCGCTTCTAAGATACCTTTTCGGTCCTTCCGCAGCGCCAAAACGGTAACTCGCTGCATGGGTACCACAGCCATAGGCTACTCCCTCCCCCTTTGGATCCCGCGGATCTGGTCAATCATCGCTTCTATCGCTTTCGATTCCTTTTGTTTGCTTTGAACCATTAAGGCGTCCGCCTTTTCTTTCGCGGCTTGAGAAGCAGAAAGCTTTTGCTTTTCTTCTTCTTTTTTTGCCTGTTTGATCAGCTGCTGCCCTTTTTGTTTTGCTTTTTCCGTCCGCGAACGGTATTCCTCTTCACCTTCCCGTTTCGCCTCTTCTATTTGCTGTTGGGAAGAAAGCTTCGCGTCTTGAAGGATCTCTTTGGCTTTTTTCTCCGCCTCGGTAACGGCTAAAAGCACATCCATAGCCATATTTTCACCTCACTTCCCTTTCTTTACCCGCAAAAAGTGCCGTAAAGAAACGGATTTTCCGGCTGCGCCGGTTTTTATTGTTATTTTGCCCGGGAAACGCCGGCTTTACCGCAAAAATGGGAATTCTTCGAAAACCAGCGCAAACATGCAAAACATGGAAGAATTACGTCCAGTATAACATAGATATTGTCTGAAATCAATGACTAAATATGTAATAAATTAAGCAAAATTTATGTATGGTTTGCCCTCAAAATAAGAAATCCCCAAAAAGAAAAGGGGAGACACAAGGTGCTTCCCGATAAGAAAACATCGTGGGGCAAGAGAGAAACGGTATAGCTTCGGCTATGCCGTTTTTCTTATTCTTGCTTTGATGAAGTTACTTTGGATATTTCCAGGGCTCCAATGCCCTTA